>CAWKGL010000004.1:0-369243 GCA_963849155.1 uncultured Acidimicrobiaceae bacterium | reverse complement strand
TTCCTGTTGTAATTGATGAGACTATTTTTGCGTCAAGAGCGGCTATGAAACTAGAATGACCGAACCTCCGCTCGTCTCAAGTGAACGAGTCGTTGTCGAAGTGGTGAGTTCATAGAAACCAGCTGTCGCGTCGCTGGGTATCTTGATCAGCGAAACTCGTCGCTCTACGGCTACGTCAGACACGCGAACCTGATTCGCTTTGACGTTAATCCTGCCAAGCCGCGGCTTATGGCGAGCGAAAGCGGACTTGAGTGCAGCGACTTTCTTGTAGGGACCTGAAATGCTCGCCGCGAGGGTGATCATTTCACCCGGCTCAGTGCTCGGCACATTATCTGTCGCGATCCAGGGAAGGCGGATTACCTCTCCCGGATGATATTTAGCATCCACAACCGCGGCCGTGCAGCAGGAATAGGTAACCGTCCCTGTGGTCGGGCTGACCGCGTGAGCCGTCGGGGCGAATGGCGCTAGTGCAACAGTCGAGGCGGTCACGAATACAAGCAAGATAACCGATGAACGTCCGATGACCTTGTGCAGTCTCCCCATCAACGCTCCTCGGTTCACAACGGTGACCATATCGATAGTAGACGCTTGATGTCAGACTCGTCCGAGGAACAAATTTCTGCACCCCCCATTTTGCTTTACCAGAATAAGTATGCAGTTACCAGTTTGCAGATTCGATTAGTTGAGTCGTAGAGGGACTGTGGTCAGGAGTTCCTTCGTGGAGGTAAGGGGATTCGAACCCCTGACCCCTTGCATGCCATCTTCCCCTGAGGGTTACGCGATAGTTCAGTTTCATTCAGTTTCCTCAATTCCTCGAGCTCTTCCGTCTGTCAGGGTCCTCGCATATTCATCTCCAAGCGATTCAAACGCTGACCGAAACGCTGACATATTTTCAAAGAAACGCTCACCGGTCGCCTATTCTTTCTTAGTCCTAAGTGTCATAGCGATACTCTGAAAACTCGATTCTGATACTTTCTCCATTACATTCTCGTTTAACATTCCGCGCTCATAAAGAACATTGCGCAATTCTCGGAAATGATTATTTGCGACGAATATGAATTTTTCACATGTCTTTGCTTCAATAATGACGCTGGTGCCGAACATCGTGACTCGATCGATATCGTTGAAATCGTATTTCCTATCTTGAAACATCTGAATACGAGATACAACGAATGGTAAACGCGAATACAAACACCTAAGGTGATTAAAAAAACGCCTTCTTGTGAGCGTTATAGTACTTGCACCAACAGTAAGTCGTACAGAAATATTTCTTAGGTTACGACGAAGTGCCAGCGAGCGTCTTCTTCGATCCAAATACATCGTCCCTGAAAAGGAACAATCCAATTCAGAGAAAAACTGTCCATCCTTCACAGTGAATCCGAAGCAATCCGTAGTCGGTTGGTCGCTAACCAAGCGAAGACAACTTGAAAATTAGTTTTCAATAGTCTCGCAAGGTTTTCCTGGAATATTCAGCCAAGTCACACAAAGCTGTGTCCCATTCGGAAAAGTACCTTGTCCTTGTTTAAATCCAGGTTGCCCTCCCCAAAATGCTACGACTGGATTACCTGAAGTTACAAGAACTGTGTTTGACGTTGAGATCACAACTCCGTTTGCCCAAAATGCTGCATAAGTTTCCTCAGTCTTCGGGGGAAGCGCCGAAGTCCACCAGGAATCCACATATGATCCACTGCCAACAACATAAATAGTTATGTCTCCACTGGTTCCGCTGGCAGAATCTGGTGATATCGTCGTCAATTTTGTTGTTTCAGTCGACGAACCAATTTTGGAGGAACTCATTCCGTGATGAAGACTCACCGCACCTGCCGGAACCACTGTTCCTCCGAGTAATGTGACAATCACAATAACCCCCTGCACTAACAACGGACCTGAAACGAAACCTCATAGATCCCCTTCTCACTCGCGCTTATATCGACATTACGACAATCCGGGGTCACTCGCTAGGATCAATTCACGCCGTCTTTAATTGACGTATAGCAAGGTTCATCCCCGTTTCGTCTTTCAGTCTCCCTGTAAGGGCAAGTCTTAGTGCCCGAGGACGACGTGCGCGAAGCGCCAAGTCGTCCGATAGGGCACCCTGGATGATTCTCACAATCGGTGAAAAATATGGGTTTGACAAAATAGTTGAAAAGTCTCTCTAGAAGTTTGTCGAAAAAGGCCGTTTTCGAGTGGCTTCTTATATAGAGGGCGAAGATTTCGCTCCTCTGTGAGGAGCACTATGAGTCTTTCCTTTGACATCGGTAACACGGATGAATCGGTGGTAGTCACGCCACTACTACTCACGGTTGAGCAGGCGGCGATCATGCTTGGACTAGGACGAACGACGACGTACGAATTGGTGATGCGTGGTCAACTCCAGAGCGTAAAGGTCGGTCGACGGCGCCTCGTCCTGCGCGACGGCATCCAGCGCTACGTCGACGAGCTGGTACAGGCGCAGTCCGAGGCTTCGTGCTAGTTCTCGTCGTCCCAGAGCAGCGTCCCCATGGCATCAGCCGCCTCTTGACGATCAGGGTCCAGAATGTGCCCGTAAACGTCGGCAGTCATGCGAATCGAAGCGTGCCCGAGAACTTGACTTACTACCTGGAGTTTGACGCCCTGAGCGAGCATCAAACTGGCTGCCGAATGACGAAGCTCGTGGGGGTGCCAGTCACCCAGGCCGGCGTCACGACAGATCCCGGTGAACTCGCGGTAGAAGTTCCTCGGGTCGATTGGTGTTCCCACGGTGCTGGTGAAGATGAAGCCCGTGTCGATCCATGAGGTGCCCAGTGCAGTTCTCTCTGCGTCTTGGCGTTGTTCGTGCCAGAGCATCACCTTGAGCATCGGTGGCGGCAGATTGACCGACCTGCGGCTTCTCGAGGTCTTGGTGTCCGCGGTGATGAGAGAGCCACCTTCGCGCTTCAATTGTCGCCGGATCTGTAGGATGCCTGTCTCTCGGTCGAAGTCCTTCCACATGAGCCCGAGTGCCTCGCCTCGACGAAGCCCCGTCGAGAGCATGACTGCGTAGAGCGCCTCGTTGCGGTGCCCCTTGAGGTGCACCAGGAACTGTTTGGCCTGCTCCGGTGAAAGGGTCCGGCCTTCTTTCCTCGTCTCACGAGGGGCCCTCGAGTGCGAGGCCACGTTGCGCGAGACGACGCCCCAGCGGATCCCTTGATCGAGACACTGCGAGAGTACCGCTCGGATCCTGCGCACCGTCGAAGTAGAAAGGCCCGAGTCGATCTTCGACGAGAGAAGGCGGTCCACGTCGGTCACGGTGAGGGCTGCGATCTTCTTCTTGCCCAATGCTGGCACGATGTGCTTGACCGCCACGGCTCGGTAGTTGCTAAACGTGCTCAGAGCCACCTAGTGGCGAAGGACGTCCTCGAACCATCGCTCGAAGAGCGCTTCCAGCTTCATACCCGCGTCGGGCACGGTGAGACCGTCGTCGAACTGTCGACGGAGTTGTTTTAACTTCTGAGCCACTTCGCTGCGAGTCTTGGCCGTCACGAACCGTCGGATCGGTCGCCCGAGGTTGTCGTAACCGAGGAGGAGTTGTCCTACCCACCTTTGGTCCGACGCCCGTCGATAGATCGAGCCCTCGTGATTCCCGCGACGACTCGTCATTTTGAACTCGCAAAATTAAACGCTGACATAAACGCTGACACAACGGTCGCGCGACATTTTGGCCGAGTTCCAAAAAGCCAAAAAGTCTTTAGATGAAAGGAATTCCTTCGTGGAGGTACGGGGATTCGAACCCCGGACCCCTTGCATGCCATGCAAGTGCTCTACCAGCTGAGCTATACCCCCAAAGGCTCCTCGATGTTAGCAGTTCGCTGGATCCCTCTACGAGGCTCAATCCAACAGCGCGTGGAGCAGTTCTTGAGGGTGTGAGAGAAACGGGGAGTGGTCGCTCGCCAACTCCAGGTGCTCATCGCAACGTGTAGCGAGTACTTTCTGGAGACCCGGGTCGATCGCGCGGTCGTTGCGGCATTTGATGTAGAAAGTGGGACGACCCGTCGCGAGCGAGGTGCGAGGCGATCGGAAGCTCGCAATCGTTTGGGTCGAGAGTTGCGAGACTGCCCACTGTCTCGTCTCGGGCGAACATTCGCCGTAGAGGGCCGAACCCGCGCGTTCGTTGTTAAGTCGAAGATGATCGCCGTCAACTTCAATCGCGTCGTCGAGCTCGGTGCGTACTCGGACCACACGTGAGACGTCCGTGGCGCTCTCGCCCACGAGAGGGACCAGCGCCGCGACGTAGACGAGTCTTTCGATGCTCTCGATCCGGGGAGCTGCCTCGGTGATGACGACGCCGCCGTAACTGTGGCCGACGAGCACCACCCGTTCGAGCCCGGAGGTCGCTCGGGCCAGTTCGCGTACGTCGTCCTCGAGGCCGACCGAGGCAGTCGCGCCTACGCGACTACTCGGGAGGTCGACGCAGTGCACGTCGACGTGGCGTTCGGTAAAAAGGGCTACGAGGTCGCGCCAGCACCACGAGCCACCCCACGCCCCGTGGACCAGAACGAAGACAGGATTCTCCACGTCACCTCGCCTTTCTAGGGAGAGGCTAGGCCTTTCATTCTCTAGAATGTCGTAATGGCCCGCCCGTTTGACGTGACAGCAGTAGAAGCAAAATGGCAGGCGCGGTGGATGGACGAGGGCACGTACGAGGTCGACAACGACGATCCGCGCGAGCGATACTACGTGCTCTGCATGTATCCCTACCCGTCAGGACCAGCCCACCAGGGACACGTGCGCAACTACACCATGGGGGACCTGGTCGTTCGGTACCAGACCATGCTCGACAAGGCCGTCCTATCGCCCATCGGATTCGACTCGTTCGGACTTCCGGCCGAGAATGCCGCCATCAAGGCCGGTAGCCATCCGCGACTCTTCACCGAGGAACGCATGAAGGAATTGAGTTCCTCGCTGCGTCGACTCGGCGCCGTCTACGACTGGCGACGCGAGGTCTTCAGTCACGATCCCGAGTACATGCGCTGGTCACAGACGTTCTTTCTCGCCCTCTTGGAGGCTGGGCTGGCCTACCGGGCCGAGGCGCCGGTCAATTGGTGTCCGGGTTGCTTGACGGTGCTGGCCAATGAACAGGTCCTGGCCGACGGCACGTGCGAGCGCTCGGGGGACTTGGTGATTCACCGGAACCTCGAGCAGTGGTTCTTCAAGATCACGGCGTACGCGGACGAGTTGCTCGACGACCTGGACACGCTCGATTGGCCCGAACGAGTCAAGACTATGCAACGAAATTGGATTGGACGCTCCGAAGGTGTCGAGTTCGACCTGCCACTCGCGTCGCATCCAGGTCAGGCGCTGCGCGTCTTCACGACTCGTCCCGACACGGGTTTCGGCGTCACGTACGCGGTCATCGCGCCCGAGCATCCTTTGCTGGCACAACTCACCACCGACGAACGACGTGAGCAGGTCCATGAACTCGTAGAACGCGCGAAGTCCGAGAGCGAACTCGAGCGCTCCGCGTCGTCTGAGGCGGGGCCGGGACTCGAGAAGCGCGGTGCCTTCACGGGCGGTTACGTGATCAATCCCTTCAACAACGAGAAGGTACCGGTCTACGTGGCCGACTACGTACTCGGCAACTACGGCACTGGCGCGATCATGGCGGTACCCGCCGAGGACGAGCGTGATTACGCCTTCGCGACCGTGCACGGACTACCCATCGTTCGAACGACGCAACCTCCCGCGGGCTTCGAGGACGGACCGTACGCGGGCGACGGGGTGCACATCAACTCCGGATTCCTCAACGGCCTCGACGTCGCCGACGCGAAGGCAAAAGCCGCAGCGTTTCTCGCGCGAGAGGCCAAGGGCGTGACCAAGGTGAACTACCGGCTGCGGGACTGGTTGGTGTCGCGTCAGCGCTTCTGGGGATGCCCCATTCCGGTGGTCTACTGCGAGAAGGACGGCGTCGTGCCGGTGCCGAAGGACCAGTTACCGATCCTCGCCCCCGATGACGTCGTGATGGACCAGAGTGGCCAGTCACCGCTCGCCACGCACGACGAATTTCGCTTCACGACGTGTCCGCGCTGCGGTGAACCAGCGGTGCGCGAGACCGACACCATGGATACGTTCACCGACTCGTCGTGGTACTTCTTGCGTTTCGCCGACCCGTTCACCCCCGGTGCACCGTTCGATCCCGCCCAAGCGGCGAAGTGGATGCCGGTCGACCAGTACATCGGTGGGGTCGAGCACGCGATCCTTCATCTGCTCTACGCGCGTTTCTACCTCAAGGCGTTGATCGACCTGGGTATCGCGCCGGGTCTGGCGCGCGAACCCTTCGCCCGTCTCTTCACGCAAGGCATGCTGCGCATCGACGGCGCCAAGATGTCCAAGTCCAAGGGAAACCAGATCGCGCCTGAGAAGTACTACGAGACCGTCGGCGCCGACGGGCTTCGCCTCTTTCATCTCTTCGCCGGTCCTCCCGCCGACGACGTCGACTGGTCCGAACAGACCGAGGAGATCATCGAGGGCTGCGGTCGTTTTCTCGACCGCGTGTACCGGTTGAGCGACTACTCCGAAGTCAACTTCCACGAGGCACCCGACGCGACCGACCTCGAAGTGCGGCGAGCACTGCACCGCGCCGTCGCGACCGTGACCGACTGCTTCGACCGCTGGATGTACAACATCGCCGTCGCCGAGGTGATGTCGCTGTTCAACGTCGTTTCCAAACAAGCGCGGAGCGCACACGGTATCGAGCGCGTCACGCTCGACGAAGCGATCGACGTCATGCTCAAACTTCTCGCGCCCATGGCGCCGCACGTGAGCGCCGAGATTTGGGAGCGGCGCTATCCCGAGGCGACGTCACTGCACCATCAACGCTGGCCCGTCGCCGATCCCGCCCTGACCGCGACCGAGACGATCACGATGATCGTCCAAGTCAACGGCAAGGTCCGCGCGCGCCTGGAAGTGGCGCCGGACTTGAGTGAATCCGACGCCCAGGAGCTGGCGCTGGCTGATCAGTCCGTGCGGCGCGCGCTCGGTGACGCGCCGATCAAGCGAGTGATCACGAGACCTCCGCGCCTGGTCAATATCATCATCTGATGGCCCGCACCCCCGCCACTGGTTCGTCGGTCTGGGTCGAACCCCCACGCTTTGACCGTCCCGAGGTCGAAGTACGGTCGTCGTCGCGGCGTAAGAAGACCGGCGCCGCACACTGGTCGGGTAGTCGCATCGTCGTCCA
The DNA here is from genome assembly GCA_963849155.1 of uncultured Acidimicrobiaceae bacterium. GTDB lineage: Bacteria > Actinomycetota > Acidimicrobiia > Acidimicrobiales > RAAP-2 > RAAP-2. Next base: position 362,048 of record CAWKGL010000004.1, on the reverse strand, counting down.
GATTCCCGCACGTCTGCGTGGGCGCGAGCGCGAAGCCTTCGTGGACGACTTGGTCGAACGGCTCTTGACCCAACGCCCCCAGAATCACATGGGTGACGCGTCGCTCGAGGAGCGCTCGCGGGTGCTCGCCGAACTTTACAACGACGGGGTGATGGCCAATTCCGTGCGCTGGGTCAACAACCAACGCGCGCGCTGGGCGTCGTGCTCGCCCGCGTCGCGCGACATCCGGGTCTCGAGCCGACTACGCCAGTGCCCCGAGTGGGTCATCGACGCCGTACTCGTGCACGAACTCGCTCACCTCCAAGAGGCAGACCATTCCGCACGGTTCTACGAGATCGCCCATCGCCACCCCCGACAGAACGAGTGCGAGCTGTTCCTCGACGGCTACGCCCTGGGGCTTGGTCTCAGAATAGAAGAAGGCGACGTCGACGAACCGGCGCGCGGGGACTGACTAGGCGAGGCCCAGCTGCGCCTTGATGTCGGGGGGAACGAAGTTGTTCTCGGTGGTCGTGTCGGCCTCGACGAGTTCCACCAGGCGTTCGGCGACTTCGCCGGGATCGCGCTGGCCGGTCGTGACGAAGTCGCCGACGACATGAAAGAGTTCCGCTTCGGAACCATTGAGCGAGTGCTCGTTGAACCATTCCCACATCGAGTCGGCCATCCGGTCGTTGAAGCCAGTCAAGTACGGACCGGGATTGATGAGCGTGACGTCGATGCCGAGCGGGGCGAGTTCACTGCGAAGCGTCTTTCCCATGGCCTCGAGCGCATGTTTGGTCATTGAATAGGGCCCGAATCCGGGCGCGGCGACGACGCCCGCGATCGAGGACATGATGATGACGCGCCCGCTGCGACGCGGCACCATGTCGGCGAGGACGGCTTGGGTCACGCTGAGTGTGCCACGAACGTTCACCTCGAAGAGTCGGCGCACGCGGTCCATCGGCACGTCAGCCAGTGGCCCGGTCTCGCCGACGCCGGCGTTATTGATCAAGACGTCGACGGACCACGCGTGGACCTTGTCGACGTCGTTGGTCGTGATGTCGAGTTTCTCCACCTGCAGGGACGGCTCGTCGCGCTCGAGCGCGGACGCCTGGTCGTCGGTTTCGGTGGTGGCGATGACGTGGTGGCCCCGTTGGGCGAGGGCGAGCGCCGCCAGCTTTCCAAAGCCGGAACCGGCACCGGTGATCAGAACGCTCTTGGAGATTGCCACGGCGAACCGCTAACTCGACTCACCGCGCAAGAAGCGTTCAAGTTCCGCGGCGAGCTCGTCGCCACTCGGTAGCTCCTCGCCGAGTGAGGTCCCTTCGGTCTCGTCGGCGGCCTCTTCGAGTTGCTCGACCATGGAGCTGTGCTCAGGGTTGTTGGTCACCAGGTCGTCAACGCGCTGACGTGCCTCGTCGGCCGAGGCACGAAGGTGGCTGGCGTCGAGGGTGAGACCCGCGACGCGCGCGAGACCGTCGATCAGTGCGGCCGACGCTTGGGGATAGGGCATGGCCGCCACGTAGTGGGGCACTCGGGCCCAGAGCGTCACGATCTCCATGTCGACCTCGGCGAAGCCCAGTTCCAGCGCGGCGCTGATGCCCGCGGGCACTTCGAGCTCCCCGGTCACCGTGCCGATGATCGGCAAGAGGTGCGCGCTCGCTTCGGGAGCGGTCGCGATGACTCGTACCGGACGCGTGTGCGGGGTCGGTGCCGGGAACGCACCGAGGCCCACCACGAGACGAACGTCGAAACGACCCGCCGCGTCCGTGACCACGTCGATGAAGTCGCTCCAGTGGAAGTCGGGTTCGGGGCCCACGAGGAAGAGAATGTCCGCGCCGTCACCGTCACGGCCGTAACGCAGCTGAATCTCGGGCCAGGTCAACTCGGTCGTAATGCCGTCGACAATGCGCGCGAGCGGGCGACGCGCGCGCTGGTCGATGAAGTACTCGGTATCGAACGTGGCGAGTACCTCGGTGTTGATGGTGTTGAGCAACGTCGAGATGGCCGTGCTCGCACCAAGACCGGCGTCGATCCACCCCTCGAGGCTCACCACCAGCACGGGCTCGTTCAACTCGGGGTCGGCGAGGAAGATGATCCGGTCGTAGATTTCGTCGTCCATTATCTCTCCAGCGTCTGCTTCGCCGTCTCGGCGAGCATGGCAATGTGGTTCGGGAATTCTGCGACGCTGCCCTGATCGCCGGCGGTCGCCCCCGCGCTGTAACGCGCGAAGACGCCCTGGAGGATGCAGGCCAATTTCCAGTACCCGAAGGCCTGATAGTAAGCGACGTCACTGACGTCCAGTGGCGAGTGAGCCGCGTAAGCCTTGAGGACCTCGTCGCGACTGGCGAAGCCTTTGGCCATGGTGGGGGCCGCACCCAGCAGCGCCGCCGCCTCGTCGCCTGGTTCGGACCAGTAGACGAGCAAGAGACCCAGATCAGCCATCGGGTCACCCAGGGTGCAGATCTCCCAGTCGAGAATCGCTCGCACGGCACCATTTTTGTCGAGAACGGTGTTGTCGAGGCGGTAATCGCCGTGAACAACGGACACCCGCTGTTGGGTCGGTATCGACGCCGCGAGTTGATCGCCGACGGCTTCGACGAGCCCGCCGTGGTCGACGCCATCGACGCGCATCTGCTCGTACTGGGTCCGCCACCGACGCAACTGACGCTCGATGTACTGATCGTGCCTCGCGAGGTCGCCGAGGCCCGCTCGATCGACGTCGACGTCGTGCAATTGGGCGAGGGTGGCGGCGAGGTTCTCCCCGATCAGGCCCCGCGTGGTCTCGGAGAACTCGCGTTCGGCCTGGTCGCGGTCGCGAAGGATCGCGCCGTCGACGAACTCCATGACGTAGAAGGGCCGGTCGTTGACTGAATCATCGGTGCACAGTCCCAGTGGTCGGGCCACCGGAATCTCCAGCGGGTAGAGCGCGGAGATGATCGTGAACTCGCGGACCATGTCGTGGGCGGTGGGAAGGACGTGGCTCGTCGGAGGACGGCGCAACGCGTAGCGTCTCGCGCTCGCGTCGGTGACTTGGAAGGTGAGGTTCGAGCGACCACCGGCAATGAGCGTGAAGGCCAACGGAGCAGTCGCGCCCACGTGTTCGACCATCCACGACGAGACCTCGTCGTAATTAATGCCCACGACTTCGCTCCCCATGGATTCCGAGGCTAACAGCGCCTCGCACCACCACCCGCGCGACGAGCTCGACGTTAGGCTGACCGGGGTGAGCGACCGGGATTGGGGTATTTCTGCAACATTTCGTGACGACAGGGCCGTGAGCGCCTTTCGTCCCGACGCGCCGATCTTGCTTCGCCTCGGTCCGACGGTGCACGACGTCACGTCGCGCGCCCTGGTGATGGGTATCCTCAATCGCACCAAAGATTCCTTCTACGGACCGGCCGCGACCTACGACCTGGACGCCCTGTTCGCTCGCGCGCAGGACCTCGTAACCCACGGTGCCGACATCCTCGACGTCGGGGGTGTCAAGGCGGGACCCGGCGACGAGGTCAGCGAGACCGAAGAGCTCGATCGGGTCGTGGCGGTGGTGCGTGAACTGCACCGACGCTTCGACTTGCCGATCAGCATCGACACGTGGCGCGCGTCGGTGGCGAAGGCCTGTTTCGACGAGGGTGCCGTGCTCGGCAACGACATCAGTGGCTTCGCCGATCCCGACTACCTCGCGGTCGCCGCGCGGGCCCAGGCGGCGGTCGTGGCCACGCACATCCGACTTCGACCACGAGTCGCCGATCCCAATCCCCAGTACGACGACGTGACCAAGACCGTCATCGACTTTCTGATCGACCGTCGCGACCGAGCCCTTTCGGCGGGCGTGGCGGCGGACCGCGTGATCCTGGACGCGGGCCTCGATCTGGGAAAGACGGCTGGCCAGTCGTTGCAGTTGCTGCGCGACTCGGCCCGGCTCGCCGCCCTCGGGTCCCCGTTGTTGCTCTCGGCGTCGAACAAGACCTTCCTCGGCGTGATGTTCTCGCTCGAGGTGACCGAACGGCGCGAGCCCTCCTTGGCCGCCGCCGCCCTGGGCATCGCGGCCGGTTGTCGTATCGTTCGGGTGCATGACGTCCAAGGGACCGTTCGCGTGAGAGACGCGTTGGCGCGAGTAGTCGAGCAGGTCGCGTGACCAGTTCGTCGATTGCGGTCGTGGGTGCGGACGCCACGATGGTCTATGACGCACTGCGCAACGTGGTCGCCGACGCGCTGGGCAGTCTCGACCCGTCCTTCGCCCTCGAGGACTTCACCGCGAAGGACGTCGCGTCCTCGTCGAGCGAGTCAGTGGTCTCGCGCGTCATCGAAGCCCTGAACACCCCGCCGTTCCTGGTCGAGCGTCGAGTTGTGGTGGTGCGTGACGCGCAGTCGCTCCTCGCCGACGAAGTGGGACGGATCGTCACGTGGCTCGAGAATCCCGTCCCGGGCATCGTCCTGGTACTGGGCGTGGTCGGCACCAAGGCGAACAAATTGGTCAAAGCGGCCGGTGACGTCGTCGACGTGAACGTGAGTTCGCGCGCCCAGGACCGTGTGGCCTACGTCGAGGCGAAGATGCGTGAGTACCAGGTGACCATCGACCACGACGCCGCGGCGCGAATCGCCGCCCAGGTGGGCGACGATGTCGCACGCGTCGATTCGCTCGCGCGCACCCTGCGCGCCATCTACGGATCGGCCCCCCTCAACTTCGCCCACGTCGAGCCCTATTTGGGTGGCGCTGGCGACGTTCCCGAATGGGACCTCACCGACGCCATTGACGCCGGCAACGCCGCCAAGGCCATCACCGTGGCCCGACGCATGCTGGATTCGAAGTCCCGCGCAGGCCTGCAGGTGCTCAACATGCTCCAGCGTCACTATCTGCGCATGGCCCGACTCGAGGGCAGCGGTGTGCGCGGCGACGATGACGCCGCCGCCCTGCTCGGCATCAATCGTTTTCCGGCCGGTAAGGCCCTTCGCGTGGCCCAGCGACTCGGGAGCGAACGGATCAGCGCGGCCGTGCACCTGGTCGCGAACGCCGACCTCGACCTGAAGGGTGGCGTCAGCTACGGCGGCAAGGACCTCGACTCCGACGTGGACGTGACCGAACTCACGGTCATCGAGGTGTTGGTCGCTCGACTCGCGCGACTGACCCAGGGCGCCCGCGCACGCTGAGAACCCGGTCCTAGGATGAGGGTCACTCGCTAGAGCGTCTGGCCGGTGACAAGGAGGTCATAGTGCGAGTGACCGACCCCCTTGGGCTACGTCAACGGTCAAGGCCGTGAGCGCTCGCACGTTTCGCGAGTACGTGGAGAACCTCGGTCGATTCGGCGACAATCTGGCACTGACCAACCGCGACTTTCTCAAGGTTCAACGTCTCACGCATCGTGAACTGCGCGACGCGGCCCAGCGGGTGGCGAACCTGCTCCGGTCGCTCGGCCTCGAACCGGGGGACCGCGTCATGGTCGTCGCGGCGAACGCGCCCGCGTGGGTCGAGCTGCTCCTAGGGACCCTGTTGTCGGGCGCCATTCTGGTGCCGGTGGACGCGGCGAGTTCCGAGGAACGCGTGGCGCGCGTCGCCAAGGAGACCACGCCTCGGGTCGCGTTCGTCAACCGGGGTCTGCGCGTCGACGACGCCTCGTGTGCGACGTATTTCCTGGACGAACTGGAATCCATGGCGGCTCATCAACCAACGCGCACCCCCGAGGTCGCGCTCGACTCGTCGATGCCCGCGGTCATCGTGTTCACGTCGGGCACGACCGCCGATCCGAAGGGCGTCGTGCTCTCACACGAGAACATCCTGACGAACATCGAAGGAATACTCGAGCGAATCCACGTGGGCGAGGACTGGCGGTTCTTGTCGGTGCTGCCGCTCTCGCACATGTACGAGATGTCCGCGAGTCTGGCCTCGCTCTCGTGTGGGGCGAGCATCTTCTACGTGCCGCGGGTCACGCCGCGCGCGATCACCGAAGCCCTCAACGACTACCAGATCAACACCATCCTCGCGATTCCCCAGTTGCTCGCGATCATGCTCGAGCGGATCAACCAGGCGGTTGACGAGAAGGGCAAGACCAGGGCATTCGCACTCATGTCACGAGTGTCGAGTCGCCTTCCATTCGCCATGCGTCGGTGCCTGTTCTTCCAGGTGCACGCGCAGTTGGGGGGACACCTTCGACTCGTGGTCACGGGAGGTGCACCGATCCCCCTGGAGGTGGGTACCGCCTGGGAGCGATTCGGGGTCCGTCTGGTCCAGGGTTATGGCCTCACCGAGACGTCGCCCATTCTCACCTGTAACGCGGTCGCGGACCGACGTCTCGATTCGCCCGGTCGTCCACTCGACAACGTGCAACTGCGCGTCGGCGCCGAGGGGGAGATCCAGGCGAAGGGGCCGAGTGTCTTCGGCGGTTACTGGCGCAACGACGAAGCCACGAGGGCGGCCTTCACCGACGACGGCTGGTTTCGCACCGGCGACGTCGGTGTGATCGAGGACGGTTGGCTGCGTATCCGTGGCCGACTCAAGTTCGTGATCGTGCGCGCCAGTGGGCTCAAGGTGTTTCCCGAGGACGTCGAACTGAGGGCCAACGCGGACCCGGTCCTCGCGGGCGCGTGCGTCGTGGGGGTGCGCGGGGAGAAGGACGAATCGGTCGTCGCCGTGGTCACCGGGCGACACGGCGACGACGAGGTGACCGCCGCGGTGGCGAACGTGAACGCGATGCTCGAGCCGTTCCAGCACATCGACGCGTGGCGCCGCTGGCCCGAGGAGGACTTTCCGCGCACGCGGCTCTTGAAGGTCGACCGTCGACAAGTCCAGGATTGGGCCAACGAGATTGGTCCGTCCCGCGTCGACGAGCCACCCGTCGCGACCGGTGACGACCAGATCACGCACGTCATCCGTCTGAGTCTGGACGATCCGAACGCCTCGGTACGCGAGAGTGATCGACTGGACGACCTCGGACTCGATTCGTTGCGCCGTCTCGTAGTGGTCTCGCTGCTCGAGGAACAGCTCGGCGTCTCGATCCCCGACGACGCGGTGAACGCCGAGACCACGGTAGGCGCGTTGCGAGCGTTGGCGGGCGCGGTCGCGGCGGTCTCGACGCCGCAGCGCGCGCCAGGCTGGCCGTACTGGCGGATCACGCGTCTACTCGGCGACGTCGTGCGCGAAGGCGTCATCGATAACCTCGTTCGGATCTGGGTGCGAACCGACGTCGAAGGAGCCGAGCATCTCGAGGCGCTGTCGGGACCGGCGCTCTTCATCTTCAATCACAGCGACGACTTCGACGGACCGGTCGTGTACCGGTCGTTGCCCGCGTCGGTGCGTCGTCGCTTGGCGGTCGCGGCGGGCGACGACGTCTTACGTGATCATCGCTGGCTGGCCTTCGTGATCCGTTGGTGCTTCGCGGGATTCAGTTTCGCTCGCAGCGAGCCGTATCTGGCCAGTCTCGAATACGTCGGATCGATGATTGACCGGGGGTGGAACGTCTTGATCGCGCCCGAGGGACGTATCGACAACTCGGGTCAACTCCGTCCCTTCAAGACCGGCATCGGGCTCTTGGCGGTGAATCTCGGGGTACCGGTCGTGCCCGTCAAGACCATCGGACTGACCGGCACGGTGCCGCTGCACGCCAAGTGGCCCAAGAAGCACAGTCACGTGGTCGTGAGGATCGGTGAACCCGTGTGCTTCGCTCGCCACGAGGACTACGAAGAGGTGACCCACACCCTGCATCAACTCGTCGAACGCCTCTAGGTCGATGCGAGACGAACGCGATCCCGGGAAGCGGACGCCCGACGTTGGTGGGACCAGCGACACCAGCGCCGAGCAACTCGCGACGTCGACTGCCCGCGCGCACCGGGTGATGTGGATCCTCTTCGTGGCCACCCTGGCGGCGGGCTTCGCCGAATTCGGCGCGACGACCTCGCTCAATGACGTGGCGCGTCACTTCGGCCACTTCGCCCAGACCAATACGATCCAAAGTGTCGTCGGGCTCTCGGGTTCCGCCCTCGGTCTCGGCCTCGCCGCCTACCGCCTCTCCTCACTGGCCGCGTTGCCGCTCGCATCGCTCGCCGACCACTGGGGTCGTACCCGCGTGTTGCGCGCGACGTTGCTCGGTGGGCTCGTCATCACCGCCCTCGCGTCGCTCAGCCCGAGTTACTGGATCTTCGTACTCTGCTTCGCACTCGCGCGACCGCTCTTGTCGGTCGCCAACACGCTCGTCCAGATCATCACCGTCGAACTGGCGAGCGTGCAACTACGCGTCCAGCGCATCGCGATCATGGCCGCGGGACTCGGGATCGGATCGGGTTTGTCGGCAGTGGTCCACGGCGCCGTCCGTGGACCCGACTCGTTTCGCTGGCTCTTCGCCCTCGCGCTGGTACCCGTGATGCTGGTGGTGCCCTTCGTGCGCCGGATCCCCGAACCCGCGACGAGACCCGGCGAGACGCCCTTCGCGCATCTGGGCGTCGTGGCGCGCGAGGCCCGGTCACGCCTCGCGGTCGTGTGTTCACTCGCCTTCGTGATCGGGGTCATCACCGGTCCGGCGGGTGGGTTCACCTTCGTCTACGCCGAAGGCATCCTCAAGATGCGTCCCTCGAGCGTCTCGGTGGTGGTCGTGGTGAGCGGGGTCGCCGGACTCATCGGACTGGTCGCGAGTCGACGCTTCGCGCGAACCTGGGGACGGCGTCAAACCGTCGCCGCGGGCGTGGTGTTGACCGCGCTGGCCTCGACCGTCGCCTACGGCGGCGGTACGACGCCGTTCATCGTCGGCTACATCGTGGGCGTGGGTGCCGGCGGGCTGCTCTCGCCCGTGGTGACCGCACTCAGTACCGAGATCTTCGCGCACCGATTTCGCGCCACCGCCGCGGGTTGGATCACCGTGGCGGGCGTGCTCGGGGCGATCGCCGGTCTGGCGGTGTTTGGTTGGGTGAGCGACGCCGTGCATACCTCGAGTGCGACGGGGCTGCGAATCGCGGCGGTGGTGACGTTCCTGCCACTGTTGCCGGCGTTGGCGCTCTTGGTGAAACTCCCCGAAAGTCGGGCGATGGAACTGACCTAGGCGTCGTTGCGCAGCGAGGCGATGCGGTGCATGAGACCGCTCTTCTTGTTGGCCGCCTGGTTCTTGTGGATCACGCCCTTGGCGGCGGCCTTGTCGATGCGCTTGATCGCGGCGCGCAGGGCGGTCTCCTCGTCCTCGGTACCCACGGCGGCGACCGCGTTCTTGGTGCGAGTGCGCACTTCGGACTTGACTGCCTTGTTGCGCTCGCGCGCGACCGCGCTCTGCTTATTGCGCTTGATCTGGCTCTTGATGTTTGCCACGAAAGACCTCGAGATTTGTCGCGGAAACGCTCCGCGGGCTGAATAAGGCTAGCAGGCAGGGACAAAGCGGCTCCACTCGTCGAGGGCCGCGTGACGACGGGTAGCCTTTCTACACCGTGGCCACTCCTTCACTCATCGTCGAACCGGGGAAAATTCGTAATTTTTCCATCATTTCGCACGTGGACCACGGCAAGTCGACGCTCTCGGACCGGATCCTCGAGATCACCGGCGCGGTAGACCCACGGCTCATGCGCGCCCAGTACCTCGATTCAATGGACATCGAGCGCGAGCGCGGCATCACCATCAAGGCCCAGAATGTTCGTGTCGAATACGCGGGCCACATCTTGCAACTGATCGACACCCCCGGGCACGTGGACTTCGGCTACGAGGTGTCGCGATCGCTCGCGGCCTGCGAGGGCGCACTGCTGCTCGTCGACGCGAGCCAGGGCATCCAGGCCCAGACGCTCGCGAACTGTTACCAGGCGATCGAACACAACCTCGAGATCGTGGCGGTGCTCAACAAGATCGACCTGCCCGCGGCCGACCCCGAGCGCTGCAAGGAGGAGCTCGAACGCGTCCTCGGCCTCGCCGCGAGCGAGGTGCTCTCAATCTCGGCCAAGACCGGCCAGGGTGTCCCCGAGTTGCTCCAAGCGGTGATCGAGCGGATACCCGCGCCGATCGGTGACCCGTCTGCTCCCCTTCGTGCGCTCATCTTTGACTCCTACTACGACCAGTACCGCGGCGTGATCAGTTCGATCCGCGTGAAGGACGGCACGTTGCACGAGCACGTGAAGATTCGCATGATGCAGGCGGGCGAGAACCACGACATCGAAGAGATCGGCGTTCGCACCCCCGACATGATTCGCGTGAGCCAGCTCGGGCCCGGCGAAGTCGGCTTCATCGTCGCGGGTATCAAGGACGTCGGCGGGGCTCGCTCGGGCGAGACGATCACCGAGGCCCAGCGCCCCGCGCTCGAGGCCCTCGACGGCTACCAGGACCCCAAACCAATGGTCTTCTGCGGGATCTATCCGATCGACGGCGACGACCTGCCCGACCTGCGCGATTCACTGGACAAGTTGAAGTTGAACGACGCCTCGATCACCTACGAGCCCGAGTCGAGTCACGCGCTCGGTTTCGGGTTCCGCTGCGGTTTCCTTGGACTGTTGCACATGGAGATCGTCCGCGAGCGACTGGAACGAGAGTTCAATCTGGATATCATCGCGACCGCGCCCTCGGTCGCGTACCGCGCGTACTTGACCGACGGCACCGAAGTCGCGATTGACAATCCCACGGACCTGCCTGACCCGAGTCGCCTGGATCACATCGACGAACCGATGTTGCACATCTCGATCCTGACCCCCGCCGAATACCTGGGCACGGTCATGGACCTCTGCCAGTCCCGTCGCGGCGAGATGATCAAGATGGAGTATCTCTCGACCGAACGCGTCGAACTGCGCTACACGATTCCACTCGCTGAAGTCGTGATCGACTTCTTTGACGCCCTGAAGAGCCGGACGAAGGGCTACGCGAGCCTCGACTACGAGCAGAGCGGCTACGTCACCTCCAATCTTGTGCGGGTGGACCTGTTGATCAACCACGAGCCCGTGGACGCGTTCTCGACGATCGTGCACCGAACGAACGCCGACTTCTACGGTCGACGGATGGCCGAGCGACTGAAAGAGCTCATTCCTCGCCAGATGTTCGACGTGCCGATCCAAGCGGCGGTGGGCGGACGGGTCATCGCGCGCGAGACGGTCAAGGCCCGTCGAAAGGACGTCCTGGCCAAGTGTTACGGCGGTGACATCACCCGCAAGCGCAAACTCCTCGAAAAGCAGAAGGAGGGCAAGAAGCGGATGAAGAACCTCGGTCGCGTCGAAGTGCCCCAGGAGGCGTTCGTGGCTGCGCTGAAACTCGAAGAGTGACTTAGTCGCCCGTCGCGCCGTCGATTCGTTCGCGCAGCAGGTCCGCGTGACCGCAGTGACGGGCGTACTCCTCGATCAGGTGTACGTAGATCCAACGTAGATTCACCCGCCACTGGTCGCCCGAGCGTTTTTCGAACTCGTCGAGCTCGTGCACCGCTCCAATCGCGCGAGACTGCTCGCAGACCGCGAGGAAGTCGCGCTCGACCTGGTCGCCGCTGGCGCTCTCCAGGTCGTGGAATTCGCGGTCGCGATCGCGCACACCGTCGTAGACGAAGTCAACGTCCCTTCCGAGGAAGGTCCACTGGAACCATCGTTGTTCGACGTTGGTCATGTGTCGCACGAGGCCGAGCAGGGTCAGCGTAGATGGTTCGCACGCGCGGGTGCGCAACTGCTCGTCGCTGAGTCCAGCGCACTTCACGAGGAGCGTCCCGCGGTAGTAGTCGAGGAACGTCTCGAGTAGTTCTCGCTCGTCGCCCGAATTGGGCGGTTCACGTCGATCGGGTTCCTGCACGCCTCGAAACTACACGGGACCTTGCGTCGAGTAGTGCGCGTTTAGTCGCCCGTCGCGCCGTCGATGCATTGACGCAACAGATCAGCGTGTCCGTTGTGACGAGCGTACTCCTCGATCATGTGCACGCAGATCCAGCGCAGGTCTATCGGTGTCGAGGGTCGCGCCGCGCGCGCCAGGGAGAAGAGGTCAGCGCCCGCGACGATCTCGCGCGACTTCACGCACGCGGTGATGAAGTTCCGTTCCACCTCTTCGAGGGTTGCGCTGTTCAAGTCGTTGAACTCGACGTCGGGATCGTCAGGCGAGTCGTAGGCCGGTACGACGTCTTCGCCGGCGAAGATCTGGTGGAACCAGTATTGCTCGACGATGGTCATGTGGCGCAGCAGACCGAGCAGCGTCAGGGTCGACGGCGGTACCGAGGCGGTCGTGAGTTGCTCGATGTCGAGTCCGGCGCACTTGACCAACAGCGTGGCCCGGTGGTAGTCGAGCCACGCCTCGAGCTGGGACCTCTCGGGTCCGTTGAAGGCGGGTTCGTGACGGGGAGGGGCGACGATGGCCATGGGCACACAGTACGAGTCAGCAACCCCTCAAGGCGGCGTGAGCGAGATCCATCGCCCGTGCGCGTGGGCCCAACCCCAGTGCGCGGGGTCGGCACCGACCTCGCAGACCACGATCTGGGTGGCGCCGCGGCGCGGCGCGGCGCTCGGCGCCGCAGGCGGCTCGAGTCCCTTTACCGCCCACGGATGTTCGAAATAGATCCACAGGGCGCGTTCTCGCACGTGGCTCATGATCCTCTCGCGCCAGCGCACTTGCTCTTCGGGCGTGAAGTACGCCGCGACCCACGAGTGAAAGACCAACGGCACCGCGTCGGGCGTGCAGCGCTCGAGCGCTTCGTCGATGCGTTCGAGCGCGGTGCCCTCGAGTCTGGTGGCGGGCGGCCAGTGCGCCATCGCTCGAAGAATCTCGTCGAGTCGGTCGGCTCGTTCGGGCTGTTCGGGCCAGAGACACGCGCGCAGCCAGAGCACGTCGTCGGGGTTGGCGGGGTCGAGGGGATGCCGGTCGATCCCGATGCGCTGGTGGATCCGCGCCATGGGCGTCGACGAGCCGGTCGAGTCGAGATGCTCGGTCGTGAGCGCCACGCCGTCGCCAGGGTCGTCGTTGACCCGATAGAAGTCCGGGTAGAGGTTCAGGCCCATCGACGTGCCGACGTCGATGAGGTGCACGTCGCTCACCCCGCGTTCGTTCAACTCGCGCAGCACCGATCCGAGGACGGCGCTGCGTCCGGGTTCGTTGGTCTGGGTCGATCGATGCAGTTGTTCGCGCACGAGACTCGGGCGTCGCTCGAGCACGGCGCACACCGAGGAGGCGAAGTCGGCGGGTGATCGCTCCTGCAGATCGTGGTAGAGGGGCGCGAGTTCGTCGTCGCCGATCAGGGCGTGGTAGTGCAGTGCCGCAAGAACGAGCATCGGGTTTCGCTGTTCGGGTCGGGTCTCGACCAGGAGTTCGAGCGCGACGTCGCACTGCGCGAGGGCGTCGACGAGCGCCGAATAGTAGGGCAGGCGCTCGCGGTCCTCGGGCGACAGCGCGAGCCGGTAGTAGGCCGCGGGATCGAAGTCGTCGCTCACCGCTTCACCCTAGACAGGGTTCGCCAGCACGGTTCGAGGTTGGCACTCGGTAGAATCGAGTGCTAGCAAGGAGGAACCGTGGTCCGACGCCCCGTGAGTAACAGTACGAACGCGAGCGACCTCGACTCGCGCAAGGCCACCATCCTCGAGGCTGTCGTCGCCGAGCACATCGACACCGCTCAACCCGTCGGTTCCTCCTCGGTCGCCCACAGCGCCGACCTCGGCGTGTCGCCCGCCACCGTGCGCTCGGAGATGGTGGCCCTCGAGCGCGAGGGCTACCTCGCCCAACCACACACGTCGGCCGGCCGCGTGCCCACCGACAAGGGCTACCGCTACTTCGTCGATCACCTGAAGTCGGGCGTCATGAGCAGTGCCCAACAGCACCAGGTCCGAGACTTCTTCGCCAATGTTCGTGGCGAGGTCGAGGACGTCCTTCAGCAGACCTCCTCGCTGCTGAGCCGATTGACGAACTACACCTCGGTCGTGGTGGGCGCGGGCCACGGTCACGCGTCAATACTGAGTGTGCAATTGGTGAGCCTCGACGCTCGCCACCAGGTCCTGGTCGCCGTCTTCTCTGACGGTGCGGTGATCAAGCACTCCATCGTGAGCGGATTCGACGCGAGCTACGAAGAGGTCGCCGAGGCGTCGCGCCAGCTGAACGCCCTACTCCTCACCACGACCCTTGAGACGAGGGTGCAGGTCCCCTCGCGAACCGACAACGTCGCCACGCTCGTGCGCGACGCGGTGAGCGTCTTGCACGCCCAAATGCCCACCATCGACGGCGAGCAGGTCTTCATCGGCGGGTCGTCACGAGTGGCCGAGGTGTTCGACGGCGTCGAGACGGTGCGCACCGTCTTGAGCATCCTCGAGCAGGAATTGCTGGTGGTCACCCTCATCCAGGACATCCTCGATCAGGGCCTCTCGGTCGCCATCGGTTCTGAACACGGCTACGAGGCGCTCTCGTCGTGTGCGGTGATCGTGGCGCCGGTCACCATCGACGGCGAACCCGCTGGCGCCGTGGGCCTGCTCGGTCCCACGCGCATGAAGTACCGCGAGGCGCTCGCGGCGGCCTCGATGGTCTCCCAACAGCTCACGCGCCACCTCGACGGGCAGGACGCCCTTGGCTAATCCCGATCTCTACGAGGTCCTCGAAGTCGACGCCACGGCGACGCCCGAGGAGTTGAAGAAGTCCTACCGGCGTCTCGCGCGCCAGTACCACCCCGACGCCAATCCGGGCGACCCCGCCGCCGAAGCGCGCTTCAAAGAGGTGAGCCAGGCCTACGAGATCCTCTCGGACCCCGAGCGACGCGCGAACTACGACCGGTTCGGTTCCGACGCCGGTGCGGGCAACCCCTTTGGCGCTGGATCGGTCCAGGACATCTTCGACATGTTCTTCGGAGGTATGGGTCAGCGTCCGTCCTCGCGTCGTGGACCCCAACCCGGACCCGACGCGGAATTGTCGGTGGACATCACCCTCGACGAGGCGGCCTTTGGCGCGACCCGTGAGATCACCGTCACCCTCGCCCAGCGCTGTGCGACGTGTGACGCAACGGGTTGTGCCCCCGGGACGACGCCGGTGACCTGTGTCGAGTGCGCGGGACTGGGCGAGGTGCGCCGGGTGCGCAACTCGATCCTCGGCCAGATGGTCACCGCGAGCCCGTGCACCCGCTGTCACGGCATGGGTTCGCGCATCGAATCGCCGTGTCCCGACTGTCGGGGCGAGGGACGAAGGAACGCGTCGTCCACGCTCACGATCCAGATCCCCGCGGGCGTGGAGGACGGTTCGACGATGCGACTGGCCGACCGTGGTCCCGCCGGCGTGCGCGGGGGCCCCAACGGTCGCCTGTTCGTGCACCTGCGCGTCGAGGCGGACCCGCGTTTCGAGCGTCACGGCGACGACCTGCACCACGAGGCCCACGTGTCCTTCGCCCAGGCGGCACTGGGAGCGAGCATCGAGGTGCCGACGCTTCGTGCGTCGACGACCATCGAGGTCGCGCCCGGCAGCGCCAACGGCACCGTGCACCGGATACGCCACGAGGGTGTCGAACACCTGCACGGGCGTGGCCGCGGCGACCTCTTCGTGCACTTGGTGGTCGACGTGCCGACGCAACTCGACGACACGTCGCGCGACCTGCTGCGTCAGTTGGCGCAACACCGCGGCGAGCCCGTGAACGAGGAACCCGGTGGGCTGTTCTCGCGCAAGCGTGGTGCCAAGCGGTGAATCAGGTCGAGTGGCCGCGACGCGTCGCCGCGCTCGCCCAGTTCAGCGTCCGCGATCTCGAGAACCCGGTGCTCGAGGCGCGCGACGAACATCATCTGCGCACCGTCCTGCGCGCCGAGACCGACGAGGAGATCGTCGTCACCGACGACAACGGGTCCTGGGCGTTCTGCGAGGTGGGCGAACGAGACGTGCGTCGGGTAGGTCCCGTGCGCCTCGACGCGCGACCGGCGCCGACGACGATCTACCTGGCACCCTTGAAGGGGGACCGGAGCGAGTGGGCGGTCGCCAAGGCGACCGAACTGGGCGTCAGTCGAATCGTGCCGCTGCTGAGCGAGCACGTGGTCGTCAAATTCAAGGGCGACGCGCGCGAGAAGATCGTGAACCGTTGGCGGCGTATCGCGCGCGAGAGCGGTGCCCAATGTCGGCGGACCTACGGGGTCACCATCGACGACCCGGTGCGCGTCGGCGACGTGCCCGCGGATGTCGCGGTGGCGGATTTCGGTGGCGAGCCCGATTGGCGCGGCGTGCGAGAGGTCGCCATCGGGCCTGAGGGCGGCTGGAGCCCGGGCGAGTGGGCCCTCGAGCGGCGCCGGCTCAGTCTGGGCCCCACGGTGCTTCGCGCCGAGACCGCGGGCGTGGTCGCCGCCTCCCTGCTGGCCTTTGGCGCTGGTGAGTGGGGATTTACGCTGGGACCGGCCGCGAATGGGTAATGATGAGAGCACGACATGAGTGAGTGCCTGTTTTGCAAGATCGTCGCCGGTGAGATCCCCGCCAAGGTGGTAGCCCAGAGCGACACGGCGCTCGCGTTCGACGACATCGAACCCCAGGCGCCGGTGCACGTACTCGTGGTGCCTCGCGAGCACATCACCAGTGCCGACCACATCGCCGACAGTCACGGCGGGGTCGTGGACGATCTCGTCCTGCTCGCCCAACGCGTCACCGACATCAAGGGAATCCGCGAAAGTGGTTACCGCTTGGTGATGAACGTCGGCATGGACGGCAACATGACCGTGGCGCACCTGCACCTTCACGTACTGGGTGGAAGGCGAATGGGTTGGCCTCCCGGATGACCTTTGACGCCTCGGCCACCGAGGCCTTGACGGTGACCACGTTCGTTCCCAACACCCATCTCATGTCGGGGCTGCTCGGGCCGCGCGACGAACACCTGCGCGTCGTCGAGCGGTCGTTCCCCGACTCCAAGATCCGCGTGCAGGGAAACCAGATCTCGGTCGCGGGACCCGACGCGGCCAAGGTACTGCGTCTCTTCGACGAACTCGTGCTGGTGCTCGAGAGCGGCCAGGCGCTTGATCCGACCAAGATCGAACGCACCATCGATATGGTCGCCGACGACTTGCGTCCGAGCGAAGTGTTGCGCCACGAGGTCGTGCGCGGCGCCAAGGGTAAGGCCATCCGTCCCTCGACCGCAGGACAGAAGCGCTACACCGACGCGATCGACAACTCGATCATCACCTTTGGCATCGGGCCCGCCGGTACGGGCAAGAGTTACCTCGCCGTCGCGGCCGCGGTCCAGGCCCTGCACCGTCGTCAGGTCCAACGCATCGTCCTCACCCGACCGGCCGTCGAGGCGGGTGAACACCTGGGCTTCTTGCCCGGGGACCTGATGGCCAAGGTCGACCCCTACCTGCGCCCCCTCTACGACGCACTCTTTGACATGGTGGGACCCGACGGGGCCCAGCGCCTGATCGCCAACGGGACGATCGAAGTGGCACCGTTGGCCTTCATGCGAGGACGCACCTTGAACGACGCGTTCATCATCCTCGACGAGGCCCAGAACACCACGCCCGAACAGATGAAGATGTTCCTCACGCGCATCGGCTTCAACTCCAAGGCCGTGGTGACCGGCGACGTGACCCAGGTGGACCTCAACGGTAAACACAGCGGACTTCTCAACATCGAGAAGATCCTCTCGGACGTCGAGGGGATCAGCTTCGTGCACCTGGGTTCCAAGGACGTGGTGCGTCACCGCATCGTGGCCGACATCGTGGCCGCCTACGAACAACAGCCATGAGCATCGACATCTACGCTGCCGATGAGCAGCATGTCCACCCCATCGACCTCGAACGCTGGGTCGCACTCGCCAACGGCGCCCTGGTCGACGAAGGCGTGCGCGGTCTTTGCGAAGTGTCGCTGATCTTCACCGACGAGGTCACGATCGCGTCGCTCAACCAGCAGTTCATGGGTCACGCCGGCCCGACCGACGTCCTGAGTTTCCCCATCGAGGGCGAGCCCGACCCGACGGGCCGAGTGCCCGACGCGGGTGGTTCGGGACCGGGCGAGCCACCGATGCCCGAAATGCCCACCTTGCTCGGTGACATCGTGATCTGTCCCGCGGTCGCGGCGCGAAACGCGATCGAGCACGAGTGCACCTTCGACGACGAGATCGCCCTGCTCGTCGTGCACGGCGTGCTGCACCTGCTCGGCTGGGACCACGTGGACAACGACGAGGCCGAGCAGATGGAGGCGCGCGAGCGCGTCCTGCTGTCGCGTCACTACCGGGTGGCGACGTGATCGGCTCGGTGTGGAGCGCGAGCGACACGTATCTCTCGCTCACCGTGTTCGTGTTACTCGTCCTGTCGGGTTTCTTCGCACTCGCCGAGACGTCACTGGTGCGGATGAACAAGTCGCGAGCGAGGTCGCTGCACGAACAGCGCCGTCGAGGTTCGCGCGCGCTGGTCCTGCTCACGGAGACCCCCCAGAAGTTCCTCAACCCGTTGTTGCTGCTGGTGCTGATCTGCCAATTGGTGTCGGCGACCATGGTCGGTGTCCTCACCGACCGCTTGTTCGGTGCGGCGGGGTTGTTCATCGGCATCGTCGGTGAGGTCGTGATCATCTTCGTCTTCTTCGAGGCGATACCGAAGAACTACGCGGTCCAACATCCCGACAACGCCGCACTGGTCACCGCGCCGGTGGTGAGCGCCCTGCTCAAGTTCTGGCCCATCAAGTGGCTGTCCTCGCTGCTGCTGGGCGTCGCCCAGGGCGTCATCCGTCTCCTCGGGCTCGAAGGGCAGAGCCAGAAGATGACCGAATCCGAGGTGCTCGCCATGGCCGACGTCGCCCAGGAGGACAAGGCCATCGAGTCCTCCGAACGCAACTTCATCCATTCGGTCATCGAGTTCGGTGACACGATCGTGCGCGAGGTCATGGTGCCTCGAATCGACATGGTCGACATCGCCAACACCGCCACCGTGCGTGAGGCCCTCGACCTTGCGGTCGCGACGGGTCGCTCGCGGATACCGGTGCTCGGCGAAGGTGTGGACGACGTGGTGGGCATCGTGAACTTGCGTCACTTGGCGGGACTGCTCGCCGAGGGTCAGGGTTCGGCGCTCGTACGCGATCACATGGGCGAGCCACGCTTCGTGCCCGAGACCAAGCGAGTGGCGTCGTTGCTGAGCGAGGTGCGAAAGGGCAAGAGTCACCTGTTCATCGTGATCGACGAATACGGCGGCACCGCGGGACTCGTGACGCTAGAGGACGTCCTCGAAGAATTGGTCGGTGAGATCACCGACGAATCCGATCCGACGGTCGACGACGAGCGTCAAGATTTCGAGCGGGGACTGAGCATCAGCGGGCGTCTCAACATTGATGACGCCAACGAAGAGTACGAGCTCTCCCTGCCCAAGGATGGCTGGGACACGGTGGGCGGACTCGTCTTGGACCTCGCGGGCGGCGTGCCCGAGGTGGGCGACGTCGTCTCGACGCCGAACTATCACTTGACGGTGCTGCGTATGGACGGACGGCGAATCGAAGAGGTGCTCGTCGAGCGGGTCGACGACGAGACGTGACGCGCGCCGGCTTCGCTGCGATCATCGGTCGACCCAACGTGGGCAAGTCGACGTTGTTGAACCACGTGGTGGGCACCAAGGTCTCGATCACCTCGGCGAGCCCCAACACCACGCGCGCCGCGGTACGAGGCATTCTCACCGAGGACGGCGTCCAGGTGATCTTTGTGGACACGCCGGGTATCCACCGTCCCAAGACCACCCTCGGCGGACGACTCAACGAGACCGCTCGCGCGGCTGTCGACGACGTCGACGTGATCCTCGCGATCGTCGAGGCGGGAAAAGCCATCGGGCCCGGCGACCGCAGCGTGTTGACCACGATGCTCACCAACGCGAAGACCGCTCGCGGCGCTCGTCCGTGCGTCGTGGTCAACAAGATCGATCGGACGTCGCGCGACAGCATCGCGGCCCAACTGATGGCCGCCCACGAGGCCGTCGCCGAGATCGCCGCCGAGCGCGGGCTCGAGGACGCGGCGAGCCGCGTTGAGTACTTCCCGGTGTCAGCCAAGACGGGCGAGGGGACCGCGGCGTTGATCGACTACGTGCGCACGCTGATGCCCGAATCGCCGTTCTTGTTCGGCGAGGACGAGGTCTCCGATGTCCCCGAAGCGACGTGGGTCGCCGAACTCGTGCGAGAGCAATTGGTGCGAAAGACCAAGCAGGAGTTGCCGCACTCGATCCACACCCGAGTGGCCGAGTTCGAGTGGCCCCACATCACCGTCGAGATCCTCGTCGAGCGCGAAAGTCAAAAGGGCATGGTGATCGGCAAGGGTGGCCAGCTGCTCAAGGACGTGGGTATCGCCGCGCGTCGGCAACTACCTGAGGGATGCTTCCTCGAGCTCAAAGTACGCGTCGAGCCGGGTTGGCAGAAGCGCGAGGAGATCCTCGACCGCTTCGGCTACTGAGCCTCTCGCAGTTCCTGCAAGAAGGCGTGGACGAGTGTCTTGTCCCTCGTGCGCTTCATGGGCGGCAGCTTGCGAAAGAGCGACGCGCGATAGTTCGACTCGGCTAAGCGGGTATCGAGTACCGCGACCACGCCCCGGTCGGTCTTGGTGCGGATGAGTCGTCCCACGCCCTGGGCGAGCAGCATCGCCGCGCGCGGCAGGTCGACCTCGTAGAAGGGTCGTTCAGAACGCGAGCGTCGCGCTTCGGCCAAAGGGTCGTTGGGCACCGCGAAGGGCAGTCGGTCGATGGTCACCAGACTGAGTGAATGTCCCGGCACGTCGATGCCCTGCCAGAAACTGGTCACCGCGAAGAGACTCGCCTCGGCGCTGTCGCGGAACTGTTCGATGATTCGCTGGCGCGACAGGGTCCCTTGGACGAGGATTGGCGTGTCGACGCGCGTCTCGACGACCTCGGCGACGCGGTTCATCACCGCGCGATTCGTGAACAGTGCGAGCGTTCGCCCACCGGCGGCGCCGATCAACTCGATCAACTCCTCGATGATCGCCTCTTCGGCACCGGCGTCGTTGCGCGACGGTAGGTCCGCGGGCACGTAGAGCAAGGCGTGGGACTGGTAGTCAAAGGGACTCTCGACGTGCTCGATCGTCACGCCCGCGAGGCCGAGTTCCTTGGCGAGGGTGTCGGGGATCGTGGCGCTCGTCAGCACCGCGCTCACGTGAGCCCAGAGTTCGTCGGCGAGCCGGGGAGCGACGTCCACGAGCGAGACCTCGATGTCCACTTCCCGGTCGCGTTTGGCGAGGTAGAGCAGTTCGCCGTCGCGCACTCGCGCGACGCGGTCCATGTCGTTGGCGAGGTGGATCGCCGGGCCGAGCGCGCGGATCTTGCGCGCCTCCGCGTCGGGCCCGCTGGTATCGAGGGCTCGCAACGCCTCGACGACGCGCGTGACGAGCCCACTCGCCTGGACGAACTCACGCAGCACGTCCTCGCCGAAGCCCGTGAACTGCTCGGCGTCGTACTGGGCCTGCAGGGCACCCGCCAACCGGTCCGCGACGTTGAGCAATTCGAGGGCCGCGTCGGCGAACTCGGCGCCCAGTACCGCGCGCGCCACGGCCGACAACGCGCGCAGGCGACTGGCGTTCAGTGAGGTGCCCAAGAGTGACGCGAAGATATTTAAGACCTCGTGGGCTTCGTCGAAGACGACGAACTCGTGAGCGGGCAGCATCATCGAACCCGAGGCGAGATGAGCGGCGTAGAGGTGGGTGTTGACGATCACGAGCTGGCTCTCGGCGGCGCGGTCCTTGGCGAGTTCGGCGAAGCAGGCCTGTCCCTGGGGGCACTGGGTTCGGCCCAGGCACTCCTGGGGGGTCACCGAAAGACCTCGCCAGGCTCGTGCGTCGACCTCGAAGGGCAGTTCATCGCGGTCGCCGCTGGTGGTCTCATTTGACCAGGCGAGGATTCGACGCATCTGGTCCGCGACGCCGCGCGGGACCTCACTGCCGTCGTCAAAACTCATCTGGGCCGCGCCCACCACCGCGTGAGCACGATTGCGGCACAGGTAATTACTGCGACCCTTCAAGACCGCGACCGTGGACCTCGTGTGGGCGCTCACGGTCGGGGCGTCCTTGGTGGCGAGCTGGTCCTGGAGGTTCTTGGTGGCCGTGGCGATCACCACGCGCTGACCCGACATCGCGGCGGGCACGAGATAGGCGAGGGACTTGCCGACGCCGGTGCCGGCCTCGATGATTCGGTGTTCACGCCGCGAGAAGCCCTCGGCGACCAAACTGACCATGGTGCGTTGACCCGCGCGCACCTCGCCGCCACCGGGCAGGTCGTTGGTGATCGCCTCGAGCAGTTCCAGAGCCCGCTCGACGTCGATGGCGACGACGTCGTGGTCGAGTTGGACGCCGGACTGCTCGTCGGGCTCGACGTAGGGCGTGTCCTCGTCGGGGTCGAATGATTCCACGCGTGAACCTTAGGGGCTGGCCTCGAAAGGGTTTTGGGCACCCCGGACTAGTTTTGATAGGTGCCCGATCCGCGACCCGTGCCCGTTCCCCGCTCGATTCACCGCGACCAGGTCCCCGCGCACGTCGCGGTCGTGATGGACGGCAACGGCCGTTGGGCCGCGCGTCGAGGACTCGCGCGCACCGAGGGACACGGCGCGGGCGAGAAGGCGCTGGTCGACGTGACCTATGGTGCGCTCGCGCTCGGCGTGCGGACCTTGACCGTCTACGCGTTCTCCACCGAGAACTGGCGTCGACCCATCGACGAGGTCCGTTACCTGATGAACTTCAATCGCGGACTGTTGGAGCGTAACCGCGACGACCTGCACGATCAAGGCGTTCGCATCACGTTCTCGGGCCGAGAGGATCGCCGGATCCCCCGTCGGGTCCTGCGCGACATGCGCGACGCCGAAGAACTGACCTTGAAGAATAAGGTCATGACGCTCAACATCGCCTTCAACTACGGGGGCCGAGCCGAGATCGTCGACGCCGTTCGTCGACTGGTCAAGGACCAGGTACCCGAGTCGCGGATCGACGAGCGAGCGATCCGTGCCCGGCTCTACCACCCCGAACTCGACGACCCCGATCTCGTGATCCGCACGTCGGGTGAATTTCGGACTTCGAATTTCTTGCTCTGGGAGATCGCCTACAGCGAGTTCGTCTTCACCGACGTGCTCTGGCCCGACTTTCGTCGCGAGGACCTCTTTGCCGCGATCAAGGAATACCAACGTCGTGAACGGCGCTTCGGCGGAGTCGATACGTGATCGCGACGAGACTGACCATTGGCTTCGGACTCGCGATCTACATCTTGCTGTGGGTGCTCGCCCTCAACGGGGCTTCGAGTCTCGTGGCGCCGCTTCTGGTACCCCTGGTGCTCGCGGTACTGGTCGCCGCCGGCGTGGCCCTCAATCGCTACCTGGGCATCGAACCGCGTAAGCAGCACTTCCGCGATCGCGACGGACCTTCGTCGTGAGGGAGTTCGACGACGACGCGGTGGTGCTGCGCACGTATAAATCGGGCGAAGCCGACCGGATCGCGGTCCTGTGGACCAAGACCCACGGCAAGGTGCGCGTACTCGCGCGCGGCGTGCGGAAGACGACGACGCGGCTGGGCGCGGCGCTCGAACCGTTGTCGCACGTGCACATCGACCTCGTGAAGAGTCGAGGCGACCTGTACATCGCTCGGCACGTTCGTCACCAAGAACTACTCACCGTGCTGCGCGCGTCGTACGCGCGGATCAACGCCGGTTACGCCGTCGTCGAAGTGGTGGACGCGATTCCCTCGGACGACGTCGCCGACGAAGGGATCTACGACCTGCTGGTGCGCGTGCTCGCGACCTTGGACCAGGAGGAGTTCGATCCGTCACTGGTGCCCGCGTCGTTCTTCTTTCGTCTGTTGGCCCACGACGGTTCCGAACCGGTCGTCGACTGTTGCGTGAACTGCGGGCGCGAGGGACCGTTGGTCGCCTTTGACGCGCAGGTCGGTGGGACGCTCTGCGCGAACTGTCGAAGTGGTCGATCGATCTCGGGCGAGGCCCTCGCGCTCGTGCGTCGTATCCTCGGGGGCGATCTCGCGACGGTGTTGCGCGAGAAGTCGCCCGCGGGCGCCGGCGAGGTCATGGGTATCGCCCACGAGGCAATCGAACAGCACTTCGGCAAGCGCTTGAAGGTGGCCCGCTCGAGCGCCGCGCTCGCCACCGGCGAGCGTGCGTGAGCGGCCCACCGCGTGAACATGACCGGGACCACCACCGTCTTCTGGTTCCGTCGCGACCTTCGACTCCACGACAATCCGGCACTGCGCGAGGCTGTTCGTTCGTCCAACGGCCGGGTACTGGCGTTGTTCGTGCTGGACCCCGCGTTCGCGTCGCGCGCCGGACGAACCCGTGGCGTCTATCTTGCCCGCACGCTCCACGCCCTCGACCAGTCCCTCGGCGGCGCGCTCGTCGTGCGCCGTGGCGACCCGGCGAGCGTGCTCGTTGAGCTCGCGCGCGAGACCGGCGCGCGCGCGGTCGTTGCCACCACCGACTACGGACCGCGGGGTCGTGCGCGTGACGCGCGCGTGGCGGGCGAACTCGCCCGTGCGGGCGTGTCGACGACCTATCTCGACTCCCCCTACGCCGTGGCACCCGGGACCGTGCGCACCGCGGGGGGATCGGGCTACTTGGTCTTCGGGGCCTTCAAGCGGGGCTGGCGACGAGAACTCGTGCGCGCGCCCCTCGACGCCGTGGGGGGCGTTTCGTGGGTTCGCGCGGCGTCGGTGGTGATCGACGAACTCGACGAACTCGTCGGGCGCGAACGCCCCGAGTACTTCGGTGACCTGCCCGACGGTCCCGCCGTTGATCTGGCCCCGGCCGGCGAGGACGCGGCGGCGGCGAGCCTGACGAGTTTTGTCAGACGCCTGGGCGACTACGAACTCGCCCGTGACGTGCCCGGTCTGGACGCTACGAGTCGACTGAGCCCCTACCTACGCTTCGGTGCCCTGCACCCACGCCAGGTGCTCGCCGTGCTCGACGGCGACAGCCCCTCGCACGAGAAGTTCCGTGACGAGTTGTGTTGGCGCGAGTTCTACGCCGACGTGTTGTTCCACCATCCCGAGTCGGCCTGGCGCACGTTCCAGCCCTCGATGCGCGCGCTGCGCGTGGACCGCGGTCCCGCGGCCGAGGAGCGTTTTCGCACCTGGGCTCGCGGCCAGACCGGCTACCCGCTCGTCGACGCGGGCATGCGTCAACTGCTCGACGAGGGTTGGATGCACAACCGCGTGCGAATGGTCGCCGCGTCGTTCCTCGTCAAGCACTTGCATCTCGACTGGCGTTGGGGCGCCAAATGGTTCATGTGGCGCTTGGTCGACGCTGACCTTGCGTCCAATCAACACGGTTGGCAGTGGACCGCGGGTACCGGGACCGACGCGGCCCCGTTCCATCGGATCTTCAATCCCACCCTGCAGGCGAAGCGCTTCGATCCCGACGGTACCTACGTCCATCGTTACGTGAGCGAACTGCGCGCGACGCCACCGCCGTCGTGTCTCGAGCCCGGTGCCGGGGCTTCGCTGCTCGCCTCGGGCTACCCCGACGCGATCGTCGACGCGAACGAGGAGCGGCTCGAGGCGCTCGCTCGCTACGCCGAAGCTCGAGCGGCGGTGACTCGTGGGTGAGTTCGGGGTCTACGTCCACGTGCCGTTCTGTTCGCACCGATGCGACTACTGCGCCTTTGCCACCTACGACGACCGCGACCAACTCATGGACGCCTACGTCGCCGCGGTGATCACCGAGATCGAACGCGCCAAGACCGAAGGTCTCGCCGAGGCGACCTCGGTGTTCTTCGGCGGCGGCACGCCGTCGCGGCTCGACGCGGAAGCTCTGCTCTCGATCCTTCACGCGCTGCCGCGCAGTGACGACGCCGAGGTGACCGTGGAGTGCAACCCCGAGGACGCCGAACTCGAGCGGCTCGTCACGTACCGTCGCGGGGGTGTGACCAGGATGAGCTTCGGCGTCCAGTCCACCCAGCCGGCGGTCCTCGCCGACCTCGGACGCCGCCACGGCACGATGGCGCACCGCGAGGTCGCCGACGCCGTGACCGCGGCGGGCTTTGAGACCTGGAACATGGACTTGATCGTGGGATCGCGCGCCGAGACGCTCCCCGACGTCGCACGAACCCTTGAGGACCTGCTCGGGCTCGAGAACCCGCCGCCCCACGTCAGTTGCTACGCCCTGACTCCTGAACCGGCGACACCACTCGGGCGCGACCCCGCCCGTCACCCCGACGAGGACCAGACCGCTGACGCCTACGACCTCGTGGGAGCGACCCTCGAAGAGCACGGCTATGAGTGGGAGGAGATCTCGAACTGGGCCAAGCCCGGTCACGAGTGCCGTCACAATCACGTCTACTGGGACCACGGCGACTACGTCGGCTTCGGCTCGGCGGCACACTCGCACCAGCACGGTCGTCGGTATTGGAACGTGCGCACGCCCGACCGCTATATCGCGCTGGTCGGAAGTGGCCAGAGCCCCCTCGGTGGCGAGGAGTTCCTCGACGAGCACACCCAGCAGTTCGAGCGCGACTCGTTGGCGTTGCGCACTCGACGCGGCGTGCCGGTCGAGGCCTTCGACTCGCTCGAGGAGATCGCCCACCTGGTTCGCGTGCGCGACGGGCAGGTCACGCTTCGAGAGAACGGCCGCATGCTCGCCAACCAAGTGATTGTTCGACTGAAGAGTGCTGACTAGTCCGGTAGCCTGAACGGATGGAAGAAGCACCCCCGGACGATCCGAACCTGCTCGACAAAGTCATCAACCTCGCCAAGCGGCGCGGTTTCATCTTCGCGTCCGCCGAGATCTACGGCGGATTCCGATCCACCTACGACTACGGCCCGCTGGGTGTGAACATGCTGCGCAACGTGAAGCAAGCCTGGTGGAACGCCATGGTCCAGGGTCGCAGCGACATCGTGGGCCTGGACGCGGCGATACTCGGACCGCCCGCGGTCTGGGCCGCGTCGGGTCACCTCGAGACCTTCACCGACCCGTTGGTGGACTGTCTGCAGTGCAAAGAGCGCTGGCGCGAGGACAAGATCAACGGCGTCTGCCCGAACTGCGGTTCGACCAGTTTCACCGAGGCGCGCGCCTTCAACCTGATGTTCAAGACCCAGGCCGGCCCCGTCGAGGGCGAGGGCGCCACGGCCTACCTTCGACCCGAGACGGCCCAGGGCATGTTCACGAACTTCAACAACGTCCTCGCCACCACCCGCAAGAAGCCGCCCTTCGGCATCGCCCAGGTCGGTAAGTCCTTCCGCAACGAGATCACCCCCCAGAACTTCGTCTTTCGCACTCGCGAGTTCGAGCAGATGGAGATGGAGTACTTCGTGGCACCCTCGGAGGCAGCGACGTGGCACCAGTACTGGATCCAGCAACGCTACGACTGGTACATCGGACTCGGCATCCCCGAGCACAAGCTGCGGCTCTACGAGCACAAGAAGGAAGACCTGTCGCACTATTCCAAGGGCACGACCGACGTGGAGTTCGCGTTCCCGTGGGGCTTCGACGAACTCGAGGGCGTCGCTAACCGCGGTGACTACGACCTCACGCAGCACTCGAACGCGTCGGGTGTGAAGTTGGAGTTCTTCGACCAGACGACCAACGAGCACTACACGCCCTACGTCATTGAACCCGCGGCCGGCGCGACGCGCGCGATGATGGCGTTCCTTCTTGCCGCCTACCACGAGGACGAGATCGAAGGCGAGGTGCGCACCGTGCTTCGTCTCGATTGGCGCCTCGCCCCGTACCAGGTCGCCGTGCTGCCGTTGTCGAAGAAACCCGAACTCGAGAGCGTCTCAGAAGAGGTCCTCTGCCAGCTGCGGCCCTACTACATGTGCGACTACGACGTCACCCAGTCGATCGGCCGCCGCTACCGACGTCAAGACGAGGTCGGTACGCCGTTTTGCGTCACGGTCGACTTCGATTCGCTGAACGACCACAGCGTCACCGTTCGCGACCGCGACACCACCGCCCAGACGCGGGTCCCGATCGACGGTCTGCTCGCCGAGCTGCGAGCGAGGACCGGACAGCACTAGGTGGCCTCCGACGGTCGGGGACTCAAGTTCGGCACCGTCGCCGAGCTCTACGACCGCTACCGACCCACCCCGCCGCCCGAGGCGAAGGAACTCTTCGGTGACCTGCGCGGTCGTGACGTCCTCGAGGTCGGCGCGGGCACGGGACTGTGGACGAGGTTTCTGCTGGGTCTCGGCGCCCACATGACGGTCGTCGAACCCGATTCCGCCATGCGCGCGGTGCTCGAACGCCAGAGTCCCGCCGTGCGTTCGATCGAGGGTCGCGCCGAGCAACTTCCGCTTCCCGACGCCGCCTTTGACGCGGTCGTGGTGTCGTCGGCCTGGCACTGGTTCGAGCAACCCGCGGCGACCGAGGAGATGGCCCGAGTGCTACGGAACCGGGGCCGACTCTACGTCCTATGGAACGGGTTTAGTCGGGACGTCCCCTGGGTGAAGGAACTTACGAAACTTCGCGAAAATCCCGGTGACCGGAACGCTCGGCCCCGGGGCTGGACGGCTGACCTCGGCGACGGCGGGCTCTTCGTGGACGTGGTGCAGGTGGAGATTGACTGGACGTGGACGCGCACGAGCGAGCAGCTTCAGGCGGTTTTTGGGACTTATTCGGGCGCCCTCGTGAAGACTGAAGCGCAACGAGGCGCGATGGACCTCGAACTTCGGCGTCGCATTGAACAGGTGGCGCAGGCTGGAATGGTGCAGGTCCCCATGACGCTTCGAGGAACGCTTGGAACCAGGTCTGATCGACGTCATTGAGAAACACCTTCAGTTGTTTGGGAGGGAATGGCATATGTTACCTGGGCCTTCGCCACGAGTTGGTCACGCCCCCTCGAAAAGAGCGACACGTCGACGACCGCGAGCCGGCGTCCGAGCTTGAGCAGTGTCGCACGCGCGACGAGGTCGGCGACGTCGGGCTTTCGAAGGAAGTCGATGTGCAGGCTCGTGGTGACCGCGAGCAGCACCGGGCCGACGCGGGCCATGATGGCGATCCACGCGGCGGTGTCGGCGAGCATCATCATGGTCGGACCCGACAGCGTGCCGCCGGGGCGACCGTGTCGTTGGTCGACGCGCAAGCTCACCACCACCGTGTCGCCGGCGACGTCGTCGACCCGGGGTACGTCCGAACCCGGGAACGACGCCGAGAGGACCTCTTGGAGTTGCGCGGCGTCCAGGACGTTCAACCCTTAGGCCGCCTTGCGGTAACGCGAGGTCGCGAGCGGGCCGAGCACGAGGATGGCCCCGATCGACCAGGCGAGGGCGATCCATACTGAATTGCCCGTCGGCGAACCCAGCATCAGGCCGCGCACGGCGTCGGCGACCTGGGTCACCGGCTGATTGTTCGCAAATGGCCGTAGCCACCCGGGCATCCTGGCGACCTGGACGAAGATCGCTGACGCGAACGTGAGCGGAAAGATGACCGGGAACGCGATTGCCTGGGCGGTCTCGGAGTTGGGGGCCGCGAGTCCGATGAAGGCGAAGCCCCACGAGAGACAGTAGGCAAAGGTCAGCATCAACAAGCACGCCGCGACGTAGTCCGGTACGCCGCCGTGAGGGCGAAAGCCAATGGCGAGTCCCACCGCGGTGATCACGAGCAGGACGCCGACGTTTCGCACGAGGTCCGAGACCGTTCGCCCGGCGAGCACGGCCATGCGAGCCATTGGCAAGGCGCGAAACCTCTCGATGAGTCCGCGGTGCAGGTCCTCGGCGAGTCCGATCGCGGTCCCCACCGCGCCAAAGATGGTGGTCTGGACCAGGATGCCCGGAATGAGGTAGTTCACGTAGGAAACGTGGGGGATGTTGATCTCGCCGCCGAACACGTAGCGAAAGAGCAGCACGAACATGATGGGCTGGATGACCGCGAAGACGAGCGACGTGGGGATGCGCACCAGCGCGAGGAGGTTTCGCCGGGCCATGGTGAGCACGTCGCTGATCGTCCAACGCAGCGAACTGCGTTCGGAGCGGACGGGTTGGGCGGTGTCGAGAGTGGTCACGCGGAGGCCTTTCGTGTGGGGCGTTCGTCGTCGGCCGACGGTGTCGGCTCTTCGGCCTTGTGGCCGGTCAGGCTGAGGAACACGTCGTCGAGACTGGGCTCGCGGATCGTCAGTCCCGCGAGGGCGATGTTCGCCGCGTCAATACGGCGAAGCGCGTCCGCGGCAGCGGCGGGACCCCGGTCCACGGTGAACTCGACCACCGTACCGTCTACATTGGCCGGCAACGAGGAGATGTCGGCGATGAGTTGGGCACCGCGTTTGGCGTCGGCGACGTTCAAGAAGGTGATCGCCAGCACGGTGTTGCCCAATCGCGTCTTGAGTTGCTGGCTCGTGCCCTCGGCGATGATCGTGCCGTGATCGAGCACGACGAGTTGTTTGGCGAGGCGGTCGGCCTCTTCGAGGTACTGGGTCGTGAGAAGTACCGTCGTGCCCTCTTCGACGAGTTCCTCGATGATCGCCCAGAGGTCCTGACGGCTCTGGGGGTCGAGACCGGTCGTGGGTTCGTCCA
Source organism: uncultured Acidimicrobiaceae bacterium (assembly GCA_963849155.1). Taxonomy (GTDB): domain Bacteria; phylum Actinomycetota; class Acidimicrobiia; order Acidimicrobiales; family RAAP-2; genus RAAP-2. The sequence continues at coordinate 331,758 of CAWKGL010000004.1, read as the reverse complement.
AGAAGAGCAGCGGCGGTTTGGCGACCAGCGCCGCCGCGAGGTCGAGGCGCCGTCGCATACCACCCGAGTAGGTCTTGACCGAGCGGTTCGCGGCGTCGGTGAGACCGAACTGTTCGAGGAGTTCCTTGGTGCGCGGGTTGACGAAGTTCTTCTCCAGGTGGTTCAGGCTCCCGATCATCCTCAAATTCTCTGAACCGGTGAGGTTCTCATCGACGGTGGCGTACTGGCCCGCGAGTCCGATGCTTCGCCGCACCCGGTCGGGGTGTTTGACGACGTCGATCCCGTTCACGGTGGCGCTGCCCGATGAGGGCAGCAGGATCGTCGACAGGATCCGCACCATGGTGGTCTTTCCCGAACCGTTGGGTCCCAGCAGGCCAAAGACCTGACCTTGGGGAACGTGCAACGTGACGTCGTCGAGGGCTCGGACCTGGCCTTCGTTGAACGTTCGCACGATGTTGAGCGCTTCGACGGCGAATTCTGGCATGGCAGCAGTCTAGGGAGCGAACTCGCCATTGGTTCCTTGGTCACCCCTAACAGGTACCTTCTAGTCATGGCCATATCGGACAGTGAGATTGCGCAGGTCCGTGGCGCCACCGACATCGTGGCTCTCATTAGTGACTACGTGGCGCTGAAGAAGTCGGGAAGGCGCTGGACGGGTCTGTGTCCTTTCCACGGCGAGAAGACGCCGTCGTTCTCGGTGAACGCCGAAGAAGGTCGCTACTACTGCTTCGGCTGTCGAGCGTCGGGTGATCAGATCACCTTCGTGCGAGAGATCCAGCACCTGGATTTCGTGGACGCCGTGCGCGTGCTCGCGGACCGGGCGGGCATCGAGTTGCACGAAGACGCGAACGCCGGCCCCGCGCGCAAGGAACGTCAAGAGTTCCTCGCCGCCATGGATCAAGCGGTCCAGTGGTACCACGAGAGGCTGCTTCGCGCCCCTGACGCCCGTGCGGCGCGCGAGTACCTGAAGTCACGGGGCATCAACGGCGAAGTGGCGCGCACGTTTCGACTCGGGTGGGCTCCAGACGAGTGGGACGCCCTCTGCACTTCGTTGAACCTGACGCCCAAGGTGCTCGAGGGCACCGGTCTGGGGTTCGTGAACAAGCGTGACCGCCGCCAGGACGCCTTTCGCGCGCGCATCATCTTTCCGATCTTCGACCCGTCGGGCAAGGCGGTGGCGGTGGGGGGCAGGATACTGCCGTCGGCCAGTGAAACCGTGCGACCCGACGGTCGGGTGGAGCCCAAGTACAAGAACAGTCCCGAGACGCCGATCTACTCGAAACGTCGAACGCTCTATGCGCTCAATTGGGCCAAGGACGACATCATCAAGTCCGGCGAGATCATCGTCTGTGAGGGCTACACCGACGTCATTGCGTTCTTTGGCGCCGGCCTGCCGCGGGCCGTCGCCACGTGCGGCACGGCGTTGGGCGAGGAACACTTTCAGACCATGCGCAATTTCGCCAAGCGCATCGTCCTCGCCTACGACGCCGACCAAGCCGGACAGAGTGCGGCAGCGTCGGTGTACCAGTGGGAGCAGAAGCACGAGGTCGACGTCGCGGTCGCCCAGTTTCCCGGCCGCAGCGACCCCGCCGAACTCGCCCTGCGCGACCCCGACGCGCTTCGCGCGGCGATCAGCAATGCGGTGCCCTTCCTGCAATTCCGTCTCAACAGAGTCCTCGGGGCCGCGAACCTCGCGACGGCCGAAGGGCGCGCTCGGGCCGCGAGCCCCGCCATGCGCGTCCTGGCCGAGCATCCGAGTGAACTCGTGCGCGACCAGTACGTCATGCAAGTCGCTGATTCACTACGCCTCGAACCTCGCGTGTTGCGAACGACGTTGGCCGAGGTCTTGCGCCACCCCACTGCTCGCGAGGTTCCTAACGAACCCGAACCGCGTCACGAACCGTCCTCCGTTCGAGTGGCCGCCACACCGCGACCGGGTTTGGAGGCGTTGCGGTTCATCGTGCACTCACCGGATCTCGTCCAGGACCGGTTCATCGCGAGCTACTTCGTCAACGACGTCCAGCGAGAGATCTTCGAAGGACTGACCTCTGGGCGCTCGGTGGCCGAAGTAATCGACGAACTCGAGCGTCGTGGCGAGGAGCAGGCGGCTCGGGTGCTCGGAGAGTTGGTCGTCGAGGAGTTCGACCGCGAGGTCACTTCTTCGGACGTGACCGCCGTGGTGTCCCAACTGCTTCGAAGTGCGGTCGCCCAAGGCCTCAGAGACGTCGAGCGCGAGCTGCGAGACGGCGCGCTTTCGCCCGACGTGGCCATGGCGACCATTCGCGACGTCAAGCAACGGGTGGCCCTGCTCGACACTGGCGAAGGTGACCGGGCGGAATCTGATCTACGAGAATGGCTGCTCGAAAGGGCACTGAGCGAAGCGCCGTGACCGCCACTTCACTGGGCGTCATCGGCGGTCTCGCAATGTTGGCGCCGCTCAGCGTCGAAGAGGAACGTCAGCTGTATCCAGTCATCGAGCGAGGTCGCGAAGCCGAACGGCTACTCGGTCTCACGCGCACGATTGATGCCAGTGAACGGCGCCGCTTGCTGCGTGATCGGCAAGCTGGGCAAGAGGCCGAGTCGCTGTTGTTGCGGGCCACCTGCGGACTCGTGCGCACGCGGGTTCTCGAACGGGGCTATCGCTTCGGCAATGAGGACCTCGAGGCGGCGGGAATCGAGGGCTTGGTCAACGCGCTGCAGCGCTTTGATCCCTCCAAGGGCAATCGATTCTCCACCTACGCGAACTACTGGATCATGAAGCTCGTGAACCAGGCGATCCAGCAACAGGCGGGACTGAGCGACTCGGAGATGCGTCGGGTTCTCGCGTTTCAGAAACTGCAGCGAAGCCAGGGTGACAAGCGGCTCACCAAGCGAGACGTCGCCCTGGCACTCGGCATCTCCCAGGCCAAGGCACTTGAGGTCATGCAGACGAGTCGCGATCTCAACGCTCGACGTTTCGAACCGACCGATTTCAACTTGGTGGGGGACTTGCGAGAACCGGTGGCCGCCGGTGACGCACCGACGTGGGTGATCGACGAGTTGCGCACGCTTTGTGGGAAGGACTTCGACGCGTTTTGGCAGTACACGTTTCGTACGATGTCAATCGAAGAGATCGCGAAAGGTTACGGAATCTCGCGCCAAGCGATGTCAAAGAGACTCGACCGATGTCGCAAAGCGGTGATCGAAAGTCCAGAGGCTTCCCGATTACGGGCTTGGTTCATCCAACAGTGACGCCAAGTCGTGGGTGCTAATGTTGCGTTGCTGTAGCGCAATCCCAGATAGCTCAATTGGCAGAGCAAGCGACTGTTAATCGCTAGGTTGCAGGTTCGAGTCCTGCTCTGGGAGCCACGTGTTCTCTATCGTGGTTGACTCGGTTGAGTCGAATCGGTTCGCAAATCATTTCATGCGCCTGCCGCGAGGGATTGCGATGTAACTACGAGCCGGTTTCGCCGCTCGCGTCCTTGGGAGCTTCGCTCGACTGTTGGCTCTGCTTCATCACCGCGCGGAACGGGTTTGAATCATCGGGCTGCTGCTCGGCGGTCACCGCCTGGGGCGGTGGAAGTTTCACGTGGCGGAAATGCAGTCGAATGACGAAGATCGACATCAGCAAGAGGATGAATCCGAGGATGCACAGCGCGTAACCCAGGAAATACGTGGAGATCAGGTTCATGCAATGGCTGAAGTGCTGGTTTCCGTTGGTGGTAACCGAGTTGACCTTACAGACGCGGTCGACTTCGTGGCCGCGACTCACGAGCCACACCCCTATACCCAGCACGGCCAAGCTGACGACGACGGAGAGCCTCTTAATCACTGCTCAACCCTATCGCTGGTCGCACCAACGACAGCGCCCAAGAAAGTGGCGCGTTCGCGCAGAGGGTTCACGGTTTCCGAACGGAGACCCGCGGTCCGCGCCATCCGCGGGTCGAGCGACAGGCGCAACAATCCTCGCCGAACCCTTCGCTCGTTCAGATAGTGACGATGGCCCGTTAGACCTTGCGGGGACTTCGGACTATCGAGTTGTCCTCGCTCGGACGCTCACGCTTTTCGCGAGTGTGGCGATGGATATCACGAAAGGCTCAACCTGATACTTTGAAATGATCGGAGATTTCGTGGTTGGAAGTACTACGAATGCTGCAGTACCTAGGGCCGTAGCTCAGTGGTTAGAGCAGGGGACTCATAATCCCTCGGTCGTGGGTTCGATCCCCACCGGCCCTACTAGGACATCTGTGAAGTACAGATTTCATTCTCCATTTTCGCCGCTGACGAATTTTTGCTACTCCTTGCTACTCCTTTTTCCATTCCGTCGACCGTTGTCTAGGGAGCCGATGAAGGGAATTTCTCGTGATGGGTCATATTCGCGCAGCGCGGCAGCGCGTGGGAAGTGAGGGTCTACTCGGGCATTGATCCGGTCACGCGTCGAAAGAAATATGTGACGAGGACGGTGCGTGGACCGCGCAAGGCCGCGGAGCGTGTTTTGGCGCAACTGTTAGTGGAAGTGACCGGGCGGCGCCCACGTCGCTCCTGACGCCACGGTGGCCGTTCGGTACTTCCTTGGTTCGACCTAGTGAAGCTCCGAGACATTCTCCATCAACGGTCCGGGGCTACGAGCGAAACATCAACAACTACATCCTTCCGATCTTGGGCAAAACGAGGTTACAGAGTTTCAGGACGTGCAGATCGATCACTTCTACTCGTGTTGCGCGATCACGTTCCATCGAGAGGCCGACCGCTCTCGCCGTCTCAATTCATCAGCTACACGCGTTTCTTCGCCGAGCTCTCCAACAGGATGTCAAGTGGTCGTGGATCGCGACCAATCCCGCGGCGCTGGCAACCACCCCTCGGGTTCGACAGTTCAAGGTTGAGCCTCCCGACCCTCACGCGGTGATGCGACTCATCGAGGCCGCGTCAAAGGAGATCTTGGCTTCGCTTGTTTCTTGATCGTGGCGGCCACGACCGGTGCTCGACCAGGTGAACTGTGTGCACTGCGCTGGAATTCGGTTCACCTAATGGGGGAAACGATGACTATCGCCGGATCGGTTGTCGAGGGTCCACGCAGCCAGCTTTTCAGAAGGACACTAAGACCCACGGTTCACGAATTATCGCTATCGATACGTTGACTATCGTGGCATGTATCGCGGCACCATCACGTAGCAACGGTCTCTGCACGCAAGTACGCTGCCAGTTTGGCGCAAGACGCCTTTGTCTTCGCGCCTATCCTGGTGGGCTGCGGCCGATGCCACCCAATGACGTCACCAAGGCGTTCATGAGACTGCGGGACCGAACCGGTCTGGAATCAGTTCGCCTTCACGATTTACGACACTTCGCGGCGACCCGACTCTTGTCAGCCGGCGTCTCCGTGCGAACAGTGAGCGGTCGACTCGGCCACGCGAGTTCTTCGATGACGCTGGGCGTCTACGCCCACTTCCTCGAGGTTTCGAACCGAGAGGCCGCCAAAGCGCTTGGTCTCGATGATCACGCCACCTGCCGATGAGGGAGAGAACTCATAGCGTGCCGTCCTGCTCGCTCGGTCCAAGGTCGGGTGTTTCAGGAGCCTTAGCTTCCGAAATTTCCCTCTCGGCTCTCTTTCTTTCGGCCTTCTCCTTGTTGAGATCCCTTTGCATCGTGAACATCACTTCGGCCAATTCACTTGCCTTTGATCCCGGTAGCCGCGTCCGTCGTAGTGGAAGGACCCTTCCACTGGGTCGAGTGAGCTTAGGTGGGACTGGTAGTCGGCACGAGCGCGACGAAGTTCCTTGAACGTCGTGGAGTAGTTCCGCGACTTGGTCATCAAGTGACTGCGGAAGCCGAGCGTGTTGGCGTGTTCTTTAAGTTCCAGTGACTCAAGATTCGTCTCTGATCCAATATCCCATGACTGCAGGCTAAGCGCCGCAGGTGGGCGTTGCCGGGAGTTTCTGTATCTGTCGCCGTGAACTGAATTGCGCGCGTAGTTGAGTCCGTCGTCGGTGGTCTTTGTCGCGTACTTGGCCAGATACGCAGTTGTCTTGCGTCCGTCTTCGGTTGCGTTGACTAGCAATTGGATGTCGAATTGCGAGCCCCACTTGTATGTTGAGCCATCTACACCCACGACCTTCGTTTCTCGTATGACGTGCTGCATCGATAAGACGAAGCTTTCGGTCGTCGTCCATGGGGGAGCAGGTAAGTCGGGTCCGTCGGGTCCGTCCAAGCGGAAGACGGCATGCACGTGAACCAGTCCACGCCGCTGCACTTCAGCAATCTTCAGGTAGTTGAGCTCAACTTGACTATCGAAGTCGCGCTCGGTCATCCCATGGGTTGCGGCCAATGTCCGTCGCAGATTGATTAAGGTTCGATGCCAGAGTGCCGAGAGGTGCGCGTTCCATAGGACCGCTGCTCGGTAATTGAAACACCGTGAACAGAGAGGTTGCCCGAGCGTGCATCATCTTCATGTCTCTTGTTGCACCAGGTCGGTTGGCCGTGACGACAGCGCTCGTGCTGTTTTCGAGATCGGCAGACGGCGGAGTTCCCTCTTGAATGAACTGCACCGAAACTGGGCGCCGTCAGAGTCACGGAAGAGTTTCGCGTGATCCACAACCGATTCCGCTACCCCTTTTCCTCCTCGAAGACCAGAGGCGACAATGATGTACGCATCGGCTTTGTAGAGGTACGAACATGGCGGGCAGACCGCGACCCTTCGATCCTTACAGAGCACCAGAAGGTTGGCTCGTCGACTTCACCCGTCGCCAAATTGATCGTCTCGCCGGCGAGTCGAATCGGGTGCACGCAGTTACCAGCCGAATTGACCTCCGCGAGCATCGATTGAGCTCGTTCTTGTGAGAAGGTCATTTCGACTCCCCGACGACTGTGTTTCGATCGCTCGGGCAGAATTCCGACCAGTTCAAGCAGCACGTGCTTCGGTACCACCTGGCGGCGACCGAACCTCACTTCGCGCAACTCTCCTCGGTGCACGAGTTCATACGCGAAGGACCTTGAAACCCCGAGCAGGCTGGCGGCTTCGCTAATGGAGACGACGAGTCGCGGATCTTCGAGCAACCCCGCAGTTGCCGGGCTGACCATCCCTGGCGCCTGATTGGGCGTGGCGCTGCTCATTCTGGAACCAATTGGGTAGTGCTGAAAAAAATCGTCGTTCATGTGCATGAGTGACCTCCTAGGAGAGGAAAAAAAGTGCCCTCTACTTAACTAGCCACTCGAAAACGCCAAAAGTGAACAAAGATTTTATAAGAATCTCAATTCGGTCTCTCACGGTCAGTCGTGGACACTCCTGGACAACTTGTGATCACCCGATTCATTCACGGCCTCTATCGACCGATGCGCCATGTCTGTCGTTCAACTTTTCTCTAGATCTATCTAGATCAAACGGCTACGGGGCAGTGTGAGTGCCGCATATTCACGAGTTCGTCGTCGTTTTCGACTTTCAGATGGTTTTAGAAGACACGGTGGTCCTCAGTCCGTGCTACCGAAGTAGTGATGTGAGAACAATTCTGCGCTCGCTGGCTACTTGGCGCTACGCGCCCGCAGCCCAGTGGCGAGAGGTCCTAGTGCGGTTGGTTCTGCCCAAAAGCGTATTGATGCGTAACTTCTCCTTACGTCTTCCAAGGATTGAAGGTAAAAGTCTCCTCTCTCGGTTCTGAACGGCACAACTGAAGACCAGTCGAACTCAATTCCTTAGTTGAATTCGGAAGACTTCGGCACTTCCAAGCGAAAAACTCGACCAGATGCTAACTCGTTCGGAGATTTCTGGATGTCAAACTAATCGGCAACTAAATGCGAGGTGCCGGACATAATTAGTTATGGACAGACCTGAATTCAGTGATGCCGAGTTGTGGCTCGCTCGCACAGCGACGGAACTGCCTTTGGTGAACTTTTTGTGCGCCACAATAACGCGGTCTACAACCACTGCTTTCGTCAACGGAATCATGGTCCAAAGCCGAAATCTCGCGGCATCGTATTTCTGGAGGCCTGGCGCAAACGACGCGAAGTGCGACTTCACAGACTCCATCTTGCCATGGCTGCTCGCCGTGGCTAACAACGTCTTGCGGAACGACAAACCCTAAGCGAACCGATGCTCGCGAACTTCGAACGCGGAGTATCTACCTAGCACATCACAAAACTCATACAAATCAGCTGAGAGTCTCGATGAATAAACCTTCACCAAGCAGAAATGTGCTTGTGTGATGTAATACCTACGCCGAGCGTGCTACGTGCATCAGCAACCGCTCACGTCTCTCGCCGCACGAACCCTTCGAGAGAATCTCTTTGATATCGCACTACATCGAAACAGCCAACCTGTTTATCGAACATCGAACCTAGAGGTAAACGAGATGTATCCATGCTCGCGCACATCGTGACGAACCGCAGCGTGCAGCGACTACTTGAGCCTTGTAGGTGATAGACATTCGAAGTTCGATGAGGTAACCCGCGACAGCAACCTTCATGCTTTAACCATATCAGTAGCTTCGCAGCAGCCATCACACAAGGCCGGTCCACGAAACTTCACCGTTCATGAGATCAACAAAGCACCAGCCTTCGTAGCGTACGAATCGGAATCATCATTATATTCCGCGTACTGACATTCAGCCGGTAAAGCCCGGCGAGCCTATTCCGAACGGATTGGGTGGAATTAAGCCCGTTAACAGCTCCAATCTCCGCACAGTGGTTGGTCACATGTATCCGGGAATCGGTTTCGTCGCTCTTGGTGCGATTCCTTCGACATCATGCACAAGTGTGACGACAATTGTTGCCAATGGACCACCGCCAACGCCATGCACGGGAGCGAAATGACGTTCCCGATGTTGTAGGAATGAGCACTCCTAGCGCAGCAGCCAGCTGTCGAGACTCGGCTTTACGATCAACATCATAAACGTTGGTTCCACGGCGGTGCCAAGAGGCGCAGTGGTGACGATGTCACCCGCGCCAGGTTCGTCACTCGATCAAAGGGCAGTTGTGACGATCGATAATTCTGCTGACCCCGCAACTAGAGGAGAGGGTTAATGCACGTAGATCGCACAAGGCCACTTCACCGAGCCTGGGATTAGAATTCGGTGAAGTGGCCTTGTGTGTTAATTCTATTTTTTTAGTTGATGGTCGTTACAGTAACGGTGTTTCCGTTGGACGTAGTCGCCGGCAGGCCGGTTCCACTCGCTGGGACTAAGCCCTCGCCTGACACCAAATTTCCTACCACCTAGCTTATTGAAGCATTGTAAACGGGGACTGTGCTCTGCCTTGTTGTCGGTTGCCCCGCAGCCGGCAAAATGAGATTCGTTTGCACGAATCCGACGATTTGGCCAGAACTGGAAACTGCGATGTAGTCAGGTAATAGTGACCTGTTGAGTACAGGATTATCAAATACTGCGGGTGGCACCCAACCTTCGGTCATTCCCGAGGAAGTGACTGCGAAGGGTGCTGTGGGTCCCACGGCGGTATACGACTGACTGGGTGATACCGCAGATCCCGCTCCGAAGTATTCGAGCGCTGACGTATTCCAATACGAGCCGTCGGACACCGTGTAGTAATTTCCGGTTCCGGGATCGCCGCGTAGAGCTTCTCCAAGCCCAAAGGACGATGCGGGACCATCATTGTATTCTGGTCCAGCGGATCCGCAAATATTACCCTTGTAGAATTCGAGGACTTCAACCCCAAAGTAACCCGCCGGGGAGTTGCAATTTTGCCCGCACGCGCTCCCGGAGTTGCTCTCGAGATACCCATCGGAAACCCGACCGCTGTTGATTGTGGCTTCGTCACAGTAAGTCACGCTGGCGTGAGTCGTGCCATAAACCCACCCCGACGAGGCGGCAGATGCGACTGCGGCAAACGCTCCAACGGTTATTACGCCACTAAGAGCTGATGCGAACATAATGTTTCACAACAGTTTTCGTGACCCCTCTTTACTTTGTTTTCTAATCCCATGTCATTCTCCTTAATTGTGCTTCGCGACAGACCCTGCACTTGACAGATCTGCTTTGAAGCTGTTGAGGTACAGCGCTCCAATCTAAGTAGATGTAAAACGCATTTTCAAATAGAAATGCCGATACTTCGTGTACTGGAAATGTAAGTTCCAATTGTGAACGACATTGAATTGCGTTGTGCGACAGTTACGTGACGCAGCCGTTGTGCACCGCGCGAGATTGTCACGAGGTGATCGCGAGTGTCGTCAAAATTCCAGTTTCTCGATCTATCGTTGTCATGTCCGCTAGCCAGTAGGAAATTGCGGTTGAGTTCGCTCCTTTGAGTAAGCAATGTCACTTGCTCATCGCAGGTCCCCGCAAAGCCATTGGCGAAGATGAGGAGATTGATTAAAGAGGTGACACTGCACGCATTCAGAGGGCGGCCATTCGCTTTTGATTTGAGGGAGCCTCTATTTGTCGTCGTGGTGACGGCAAACGCTGAAGTTGTGAAGCAAACTGCTGACCGCGGCCTAAGGCAGTCATGATTAGCTGATCCTGTCGAGATCCGTAGTACTCGCTTAGCCCCGGATCACTCACCGGTCGTCGGATTGTTCACCCTCACCTTCCGAAATCTTGTGGTCTTGGGTTTCAATCCTGTTGTGGGTTCCAGTACATCCTTCGACGACATGATTTCCAAGCCTCGATTGTCGTCAAGTACGACCTCATCGGGGCCCGTGAACAACTCGGTGACTTTCAATTCGGCTTAAAGTTGCTACTCTTTTGCTACTCCATTATTGGTTCGCAGCAGTCACCTCCGGTCGACAGCGGACTTTACCTATGCACTCGAGTCGACTGGATGGACGCAAAGGACACACTGCACTGATTGCGTGCATCTCATAATCCCTCGGTCGTGGGTTCGATCCCCACCGGCCCTACTGGGAGATGTGTATTGCAACGATAGATGGTTGACACTTGGGATCATGATTTGAACCAAAGTCAATGTACACCTGATATCGAGAAGTCGAATCTGGCGCGGTGGCCTTGTAGTGGAGGAGGCCATGGACTAAGACGTTGCAACGGGGGAGCGCAACATGGCACCAATTTGGAAAGGCCGCAAACGTTTCGGGATGGCGGCACGGTTGGTAGGAAGCTTGATGGCCGTGATCAGTGGTGTGTCCTTGACGAGCACCGCGGCAGGAGCAGCAACGGAGCATGGTTCGTGGCCGTACGCCAATGGAAACTTAGCCAACACACGTGTCTCGACGGACTCGCTGATCTCGCTCGCGAACGTATCCACTCTGAAGCAGGTCTGGACGTTCACGTTGAAAGGAAACGCGACAAAGAATGTCGGAGGTTTCGGAACAATTGCCGCTAACCCCATCGTGGTCAACGGAGTCGTGTACGTTCAAGATCTTCATTGCAACGTTTACGCGCTGTCGCTTACGACAGGGACGCTTATCTGGGAGTACAGGGTCAACCGAAAAGAACTGAGCGGACCTGGTCCAAATGGCGTTGCGGTTGTCGACGGAACTGTCTATGGGTTGACGCCGACAACGGCTTTCGCCCTCGACGCAGCGACGGGTCACAAGGTTTGGTCAAACGATCATCTCTTAAAGAAAGGCAAGGGGACTGGCGAAGGGACATTCGGTATTCAGCCTCAAGTCGCAAACGGCCGCGTCTACCTGGCTAGCCAGTACGGCGAGGTGCCCGGCGGCGGAAAGTTGTTCGCCCTGAACGCTTCTAATGGCGCCGAACTGTGGTCGTTCAAAACGGTGCCGAACAAGGAAAAGGGAGTGGAAATGCTCGGCCTCGGAGCCGGGGGCGCCTGGGAGACGCCGCTCGTGAGCAGCGATGGTTCGGTCACTTTTGGAATTGGCAACCCGTATCAATACGTATCGTCGGCCTATTCGGAACCGGGTCGGCTGCTCTATACCGATAGCGACGTTAATCTCGACGCCGCCACCGGAAGACTCCGCTGGTACTACCAGGGAGTCCCAAACGATTTCAAGGACTACGACATGCAAGCTTCACCGATTTCTGCTGTCGTCAACGACGTCCCGGTCGTTATCGGCGGCGGCAAGATGGGCATCGTCTACGAGATGAACGCCGAAACGGGAAAGCTGATCTGGAAGACAGCTGTGGGCGTACACAACGGCCACGACAACGATTCGCTCAATGCACTAGACGGTGCGACGAAGTTGAAGCTTCCCTTCACGTTCAGTCCCGGTGCACTGGGCGGAATACTGACCAATATGGCCGTCGCAGGGAACACCGTCTACTTGGCCACTTGCAACCTCCCGTTCACATTTACCAAAAAAGACCAGGTTGATGGTTTTCCCACCGTCAAGACACTGTCGGGAGACGTTGAAGCGCTGAACCTCGTCACGGGGAAGGTCGAATGGGATACGAAGGTGGATGGGTTTCCACTTGGTGCCGTCACCGTTTCCAACGACCTGGTGTTTTCGACCTTGTTCCAAGGCGAATTACTTGCCTTCAATCGCTCGAACGGTGCTGTGGTCTATGAGCACAAACTGCCAAACAGTACGATTCAGCGATTGCTGTCGCTGGCAACACCGTGATTGTTCCTGCCGGGGGACCCAAGTCAGAAGGACAGAGTGGCGTCTCAAGGATTGTGGCATACGCGGTCCACTAAGGAATTCTTTCCTCGACATAGAGCGTCGTACGAAAATCCCGCGGGCCGCACTGCCTTGATTTTGCGCTTACGAGCGAGCGTCGCCAATACCAACGAGATTGCGGCAAATTACCTAGTCGGAGTCAGAAGCCATCCCACTTCGAGAGATCTTTCGAGATGCCAATGTACGCAGAGACTCTGAGCCGTCGCTCCAGACCACCAACGAAGATGGCGGTGAGACGTGCATGCCCTTCTAGAAGAACAAGATCAGACCAGTTTGGAGTCGCCATTTTTGTTCATTTCCTTGTTTCTTCCTTGGTACACGTACAACTTTGGTCTTGGGTCCGTATCAGCAGATGGCCTGTGGCACGGATGGATGTACATCGTGTTCCTCGTTTCCTTGGCGATTCTGGTCTACCTGGTCGCCCGAGCGGGATTCTCCGAGATGCCGTTCAAAATGCCCATTGCGGGTGAACAGTTTTTGCTCGTCGCGTCTGTCGTGAACCTCATCATTTCTGTTCTGGCATTCGTGGATAAGCCGGGTGGAGTCGGTTTCTCGGGAGTGGGCTGGGGCTTCGGGGCGTTCTTGGGTCTCATCGCCGCCGTCGTGGCCGCGCTTCCACTGGGGTTGCCGGCGTTGCGTGCTCGACGCAAGTAATCGGTAGATTCACGCAACAATAAACTGAGGTTCGTCACCGCGGGGTGAGTCGCGTCACGGCGCCGTTGCCGAAGTGCGGTTGGCGAAACCATAGGAGAAGTCGGCATCGTCACGTTCAATCAATCGCGAAAACGTAGCGTTGGTGCCGCCGTCGCGGACTTGGCCTGGGTCCTTCTCTTCGTGATCATTGGACGCTCGGCTCACCACCACGGCGTCACGTGGTCCGGCGTCGCTTCTACGACGTGGCCGTTCGCGACGGGACTGGTCATTGGCTGGTTCATCGTGTTCCTCGGGCGACGAGATATGACGTCGCTCTCGAGCGGAGGTGTCGTCGTACTGTCGACGGTGGTCGTCGGCATGATTCTTCGGGTCGTTGCGGGACAGGGCACGGCAGTCGCGTTCATCGTCGTGGCGCTCAGTTTCCTCGGTCTCACGCTGATTGGCTGGCGGATGCTCTTTTCCTTTGTTTCAAAGCATCGATCGAAGTCGTAAATCGCCCATGATCCAGTTGGTTTGATCGTTGTTTGACAACTCCTAGCCAGGTCTTAGTTGTTTCTTACGGTGGCCTTGCTAACGTCAGCGCGAACTACGAATCGAGAGCCAATGTCGAGCCCACCAATCAAGCGACGCCGATGGATCCGGTGGCTGGTCGTGTCCCTTGTTGTGGTGATCATTCTGGCGGTCGCTGGCCCTTTTGTCTTCATCCATTTCATTGAGGGTCCGCCGCCCGCGAAACTCGCCCTTCCGACGACGACAACCACGCAAAGCGCTTCGGGGTCCTCGCCGTCGGGGAACGTCGTTCGTGCGACGTCGTTCGCGGGCACCTGGCACGTAGGTAAGGGTTCTGAAGTGGGATATCGGGTGAACGAAGTACTCGTTGGCCAGAGCACCACCGCCGTCGGACGAACCAAGAAAGTGTGGGGATCGGCCGTCGTCCAAGGGGCGAAGGTCACGAGCGGCACCTTTACGGTGGACATGGCAACGGTCGTGAGTGATCAGCCGAACCGCAACGCACAATTCGACGGTCGGATCATGAGCGTCGCGCAGTATCCCACTGCGTCATTGAGGTTGTCCGCGCCGGTGGTCTTCTCGTCGGTACCCGCGCTCGGCGTCGTCACGACGGTGAAGGCCGAGGGCGCCCTGACGATGCACGGTGTGACCAAGTCGATTTCCTTTACGGTGTCAGTCGAGAGGACGTCCTCGACTCTCGACGTTCTCGCTGACATTCCCATCTTGTTCAGTGACTGGGATATCGCCAACCCCAGTGTCGGGGGCATCGTGACGACCGCCGACCACGGAACGCTCGAAGCGTTGCTGGTCCTGACCAAGGGCACGGGTAATCCGGTCTCCACGGAGGGCGCCGGCTCGGGAGGTTTCGGCGGCTCCCAAATCACCGTGCCCTCGACGACGGTGCCACCGTTGAAATTGAAGTCCTCGAGTTAGGTCGGTCGGCCTCGTACGCGACGTTGCACCCGCAGATCGAGTGTGCGCTGAAATGGTGATCGCGAGATCGAAGACCGTGGCCCGAGTCGAGTGATCCGGTTCCAAGAATGAAATCGGGGTTGCGTTACACTCACGATGCAGCATCTCGTGACATGTAGTGGGTCGTGACACGTGGTCCCTACCCGTAACCGGCTTTTTGAGGAGTCCCATGGCTTACTGCGCACATTGCGGAACGGTGGAAGTTGAAGGGCAGAAGTATTGTGCCGTCTGCGGCAACCCGACCTCGACTACGGGTTTACTCGCTCCGATGCCACCACTCACTTCGACCGCGATGCGCGGCGAGGCTCAGGTCAGAGTCGGCTTATCGCTGCTACCGCCCGTGCACGCTCGCTGGACCATCTTCTTGCGATTGATCCTTGCCATCCCACTCGGTATCGTGGCGTTCTTTGTTTCCATCGCGGCACTGGTCGCGACGATCGGGGCGTGGTTCGCCGCGTTGTTCGTCGGCAGGGTGCCGGACGGCCTACAGGCGTTCATCAGTAGCGCGCTGCGCCTCTACGCCAACGTCCTCGCGTACGTGTTCTTGTTGACGAGTCGCTGGCCCGGGCTGGTCTTTGACG
This sequence comes from uncultured Acidimicrobiaceae bacterium, assembly GCA_963849155.1. GTDB lineage: Bacteria > Actinomycetota > Acidimicrobiia > Acidimicrobiales > RAAP-2 > RAAP-2. The sequence continues at coordinate 316,524 of CAWKGL010000004.1, read as the reverse complement.
AGGGCCCTCACGATCAGCTCTCACTCTCGATCGACCACGTCGACCTCAATCGGGCGGCCGTCTTCTTTCGATTGATCCTCGCCATTCCCGGAAGCATCGTGAGTGCGGTCTTGTCGTTCGGTTCGTACCCCGTCCTGTTCGTGATGTGGGTGTGGGGTATCTTCACGGGGCGCGAGCCGGTCGCCTTGCACCAGGCCCTAGCTCTCGTCGTGCGTTACCAGATCAGATTTCAGGCTTACGCGTACCTACTGAGCCCGACGCAGCCCTTCCAGTCCATGTTGGGTGACGGCGACGCGGGTGCTTCCTCGCCGATGACAGCCGTCTCGCAAAGCGAGCCGGCCCCCACGTCGTCGCTGCCCACGACGTGGCTGATAGTGAAGAACGCCCGGTCCACGATGATCGCGATCATTGCCCTGGGCGTGGTGCTCTACGTGCTGCAACGGGGTCGCTAAGGCTCGTCCCTCGGCCACGAGCGCCAACGGCGTTAGTCTTCGTCGGTGACGTGGTGGCGCGAAGCGGTGGTCTATCAGATCTATCCTCGGTCATTCGCTGACTCGAACGCCGATGGCGTCGGTGACCTCGGCGGTATCCGTGGCCGACTTCGCTACCTCGAGGACCTTGGCGTCGACGCGATTTGGCTCTCGCCGATCTATCCGTCACCCATGCGCGACTTCGGCTACGACGTGGCCGACTACGAGGACGTCGATCCAGTCTTTGGTTCACTGGCCGAACTTGACCGTCTCATCGCTGACGCCCACGATCACGGCCTGCGAGTGTTGCTCGACTGGGTGCCGAACCACACGTCAATCGAGCACCCGTGGTTCGTCGACGCCCGATCGTCGCGTTCGAGCGCGCATCGAGACTGGTACATATGGCGAGACGCCAAGCCGGACGGGTCGTTGCCGAACAACTGGATCCACGCATGGAGCGAGGAGTCGGTGTGGACGTGGGACGAACGAACCGAGCAGTACTACCTGCACCTGTTCCTCGCCGACCAACCCGACCTCAATTGGGCCAACCCCGAGGTTCGTGACGCGATGAGCGCCACGCTGCGGTTCTGGCTCGACCGAGGAGTGGATGGATTTCGCATGGACGTGGTGCACGCGCTCGGCAAGGAAGTTGAACGCGATGATCCCGACGAGCTGCGTCTGCTGAGCCATACACCGCTTAATGACGTCGCGGTCACTCACGACTACCTTCGCGAGATTCGTCGCGTGCTCGACGAGTACGAGGGTGATCGAGTGGCTATTGGCGAGGTCTATCTGCTTGACCCGCAGCGGGTGGCCACGTACTACGGCCGCGGTGACGAGTTACATCTCTGTTTCAATTTCAAATCTTTGTTCACGCCGTGGCGCGCCGACGCCTGGCTGGGCGTCATTGGCGAGATCGAGTCCTCGCTCGCCGGTGTCGCGGGTTGGCCGACGTGGGTCCTGAGCAACCACGACAACGCGCGTGTGGCGACCCGCCTCGGAGGCCAGGAGAGGGTGCGCGCGGCGATGACCCTACTCCTCTGCCTTCGCGGAACCCCTTTCCTCTACGCCGGTGAGGAACTCGGACTCGAGGACGCCGTGGTTTCCCCGCAACAGGTGGTCGATCCAGGAGGGCGCGACGGGTGCCGATCACCAATTCCGTGGACCCGTGCCCCGGATCACGCCTGGCCGGGCGGGGCGTGGCTGCCGTTCGCCGCCGACGCGTCGCGCTACAGCGTGGAAGAACAAGAGCAATCCTCGGAGTCGACGCTGCGCTTCACGAGGAGATTGTTGTCGTTTCGCCGTGCGTCGGACGCTCTTCGCCAGGGGGAGATCGTTCGTGCGCACTCCAATGGCGCCGTGCTGACCTTCGACCGAGTCGCCGAGGGCGAAGTGTTGCGGGTGATGGTGAACTTCACGTCATCGCCCGTTCAAGTCGACGACGCGGGCACGACGCGCGTCTTGTCCAGTGTGGACGCGGTGAAGTCGGGCGAGCTAGCGGCCAACGAAGCGGCGATCTTTCGCGTGGGGTAGCCGCGTGCCCCTTGATCGGGGCGTCCTAGGAGAGGACGCGGCGGCGAAAGTTGCGAAGACCGAGGGACAAGAATCCGACACAGAATGCGATCAGCACCGGGTAGATGACGTAGAGGTGCATGTGGGGCACGTTGGTGAACGTCGCTCGCATCCCTTCGTTGACGTAGAGCAAGGGGTTTATCAACACGATCGTCTGGAGCCAGTGCCACGATCCGATCTTGACCGGGGCCAAGCGATTCCACTGGTAGTAGGTGCCACCGAGGAACGTGATGGGCAGGATGACGAAGCCAAACATCAGTCCGATGTTTCGAGGTTCGAAACTGGTTCCGAGCACGAGGCCGAGTGAACCCATCGCGACGCACGCGAGCGGCACCAGGGTGATCAAGATGAGCCAGTGGATAGAGATGGCGGCGCTGACTCCCTTGGCGTGCACCACCGAGGCGATCGGCAAGACGATCGCCGCGGAAATGAGACCTTGGATCGCGCCGGAGATGACCTTTTCGACGGCGACCAGCCAGATCGGACACGGTGCCTGGACGCGGTCCTCGATCTCGCGAGTGAAGCCGAATTCCTGGGACATCTGCAACGCGACCGACTGGACGCCTTGGAACATGATCGAGATACCGACGACGCCCGCCACGAGAACCGTCGCGAACGCACTCTCACCGGCTGCGCCGCCGCCGCCCCCGACGGACTGACCGATCTTGGGAAAGACGAACAAGAACACGAAACAGAGCAAGAAGGGCTGGATGATCGTGCGCAGTACGAAGATCGCCCAGTCCTTCTTCAGCACGACGACGTCGCGCAACAAGAGCGCGCCGAGCGCCGAGCGGCTCGCGTTCATCGACGAGCGGCGAGGGCCCACGGTGATGTGCGCGGGGGGGACGACGTGGGAAGTGGCCATCAGTCGCGAAGCTCCTTTCCGGTCAGGTTGATGAAGACGGTCTCCAACGAGGGCTCGGCGACCGACAGGTCGACCACGGAAAAGCCGCCCGATTCGGCCGCGGCGATGACCTGGGCGAGGACGCGGTCACCACTCTTCACGTGCAGCTCGACGCCCTTGTCGATCTCTCGGCTGTGGGTCACGCCCGGCACGCCCTTTTCCAGGGTTGACGCGAGCACGTCGAGATCACCCGCGGCCTTGATCGTCACGATCGTGTCCACGCCCACGCTTCGCTTCAGTCCCTCGGGAGTGTCCAGTGCCAGGATCTTCCCGTGGTCCATGATCGCCACACGGTTGCAGAGCTGATCGGCCTCTTCCATGTAGTGGGTCGTAAGGAGGATGGTCTGACCCTCGGCGTTGAGTTGCTGGAGGATCTCCCAGAGTGCGAGACGACTCTGGGGGTCAAGGCCCGCGGTGGGCTCGTCCATGAACAAGACGGCGGGACGATGAAAGATGGAACGCGCGACCATCAGGCGCTGGGCCATGCCGCCCGAGAGCGCGTACACCGACGCCTTAGCCCACTTGGCGAGTTGGAACTGCTCGAGCAGGCGATCGGCCTCCTCGCGCGACTCGTGCGAACTCATGCCAAAGAGGCGTCCGTGGAAGTACAAGTTCTCCCATACGCTCAGTTGCCGGTCGAGCGTGTTGGTCTGGGAGACCACGCCGAGGAACTGTTTCGCCACCGCGGGATGGTGGACGACGTTGATGCCGGCGACCGTCGCGGTGCCTGACGTGGGGATGACGCGAGTGGTGAGCATGCCCGCGGTCGTAGTCTTTCCCGCGCCGTTGGGTCCAAGAAGTCCGAAGATCTCGCCGGCGTGGACCGAGAGGTTGAGGTCGTCGACCGCGCGGAAGTCCGCGTCGCCGTAGACCTTGGTGAGGTGCTCGGTGACGATGACCGGCTGATCAGAGGTCGGAGCGGTCTTGGTCACAAGCGCCATCTTAGGGACGTCGTCCTAGAAGGCACCGCTCTCGCGCAACGCCTTCAGTGGCGGCGTCATGATCGAGAGCTCCCTCAGGATCGCGCGGGCACCGTTGTTGAGTACTTCGTCACCCGAGAAGACTCCATCGACCACCGGCACGAGCGGTAGGGGTATGGTCACCTCGCCGCTGAAGATGAGTCGCAGAGCGGCGAAAATCGGTTTGAGCGCCTGGACCGCGCGAACGCCCATCGCCATGCCGCCGTAACTCACGATTCCCACTGGCTTGTGCTTCCATTCATGATGCAAGTAGTCAATCGCGTTCTTGGTCGCGGCGTTATAGCTGTGGTTGTATTCGGGGATCACGAAGACGAGCGCGTCCGCGCGGGTGATCGTCTCGGACCACTTCTTGGTGTAGTCGAACTCGTACTGCTGGACTACGGGGTGGCGCGGCTCGTTGAACACAGGAAGGTCGTACTCAACCAGATCGACGAGTTCGACGTCGAACGTGCCGTCGGCCACTGCGAGGTCGAAGAACCAGCGCGCGATGGCGGGTCCGACGCGTCCGGGGCGCGTGCTACCGATGATGATCTTGAGCGATGGTTTCATCACGTGATTCTTTCGCTAGGGGGTCCGTCAACTGTAGTGGTCGATCTACGGCGGCTGAACGGGCCACTCGCACGTGCTCGACGCTCACCCGTTGACCAAGCTGCGTCGCCGATTCTCGGGTTAGAACGCGAGGGCGCGAAGAAGTCGTTCGACCGGCCTGCATTATTTGAGAGAAACTCGAGCGCGCGATGGTGAGACGAGTCGAAACTGAGTGGCTCGACGTCGTGGGCGAGATCACAGAACGCGTAGTCACTGGGTAACGCAAAACACACTGCATTCAAAAGAAAACGTCGGCGTTTCTCATTTCGCAGACAATTCTAAATCAAAGAGCGATATTCCTTGTCGACTACCGCGTCTTGAGCATTAAAGTCGAGACTATGACGAAGCAAAGTAGGTCCTTACCCGTCATGCAGGCAGTCCTCGACGAGGTGGGTGAGCAGTTGATGCACTCAGACGAGTCGCTCATCCGTATCCCCGACGTGTGCAAGGCCACGGGCGTGAACTACGGGTCGGTGTACCATCACTTCGGCTCACGCGAAGGCGTCATCGACGCCGCCTACAACATGCTCTTCTCCAAACTCGCCGAAGAGGACATTCAGGTGCTGCGCGACGTCAGCGACACCGCCACGACCCTGGATGAGTACATCGGCGCGTTGGCCCCACTCGTGGAGCGGTTCTCCTCGGGGCCCGATCGTCTCAAGCGACGTTCGATTCGGGTACGGATCGTCGCGGCTTCCATCACGCGTCCGGAATTACGGGTGCTGATCGGTTTGACCCAGAACCGTCTGACCGAGGAGTTGGTTCGACTGGTCGAGTTGGGTCAGGAAAAAGGTTGGCTGCGTCGCGACATCTCGGCCAGGTCTATCGCCGTTGCACTGCAAGTGCTGATCTTCGGTCGAATACTCGACGACATCTCGCTCAATCCCATTGACACCACGGAGTGGGAGTTCGCCATGGGTGCCTTCTTCGCCAGTCTCTTCAACTTGCCCTAGGGCGACTCGCGTGCGCCGAGGTGTGGTGGACTGAGCACGTGAAGTTGGTTCGACTCCTTTGTTCCCTGGTCCTCGTCGGCGCCGTGGGTGTCGCCGTCGCGGGCACCAGCGAACGTCGCGCTCCGGCGTTCGACGCCGCGCAGTGCAACGCCGCGGCGCTTGGCGCGCCCTTCACGGGCGCGCTGCGAGTGAGTGCCGTGGCGAGTTTCGGATGCGAAGACGGCTGGGCCTACGTATGGGCGACCATCGGCTCGGGTGAGCACGCGGTGGGCGTGACCGAGGTCGTGCACTGGGACTCGGATACGAGCGAGTGGCGCATTTCGTCACGACTCAAGGTGTGCCGTCCCGGGGTTATGCCCGAGTTCATCTATCGCCAGGGATGCTTCTCCAACTAGGTGCTCTGCAACTTTTTCGGGGGCCGTGGGAAGAACGAACTCGTGGTGGCGACGTACTCCTGGTAACCGGCGCGCGTCTTGGAGAGTTTGCGTTCGAGCATCGGTTTTCCCGACAGTGAGGTGAGCAGCCACCACATCGTGAGCGGCGACAACACGGTGAGAAATCCCCACGGCGAACCGACGGCGATGACGTAGAAGCCCGCCCACACGACCGCGTCGCCAAAGTAGTTGGGGTGGCGCGTGTAGCGCCAGAGTCCCCGGTTCATGGTCGTACCGGCATTTGCGGGGTCGGCGATGAAGCGGCGAAGTTGCTCGTCGCCGACGCCCTCGAAAAAGACGCCGATCACGCCGAGGACGAGTCCGGGCACGAGCAGCCAGTCCAAGCGGATACTGAAGGCGATCCATTGCAGGGGCATCGAGATGAACCAGAGCAGGAGGCCCTGAAGTCCGTAGATCATCTTGAAGGCGTAGAGCGTCTCGTTGCGGCCCTTGGCGCCCGCCATGATCGCGACGTACCGCGAGTCCTCCTTCGCACCGCGTTGACGGATCGCGAGATGGATCGAAAGTCGCAGACTCCACACGGCGACGAGGGCGAGCACGAGGTAACGCAGGCCGCTCGGGTGGGGGTGGAGGCGTAGGGCGGCGACGAGACTCTCGAGAAAGACCACCAAGAATCCCGCGCCCCAGAACACGTCGATGGTGGCGTGGCGGTGCACGCGCCGTCCGACGACCGCCGCGAGCAGCACCCAGACCAGCGCGGCGACGAGGCTGAACGGCAGGTTCTCGAAGAAGGACGTCACGTGCACGCTGACGGTCTAGCAGGTTCGCGCGTCGTCGTGACTGCCACGTGTTCGGTCAATCCCCTACGCTTCTACTCGTGCGTCGTCGTGGATTCGCCTCTCTGGCCCGGGCCGCGACACAGGACCTCTTCGATCAGAAAACGGCGTTCGGTCGCCTCGCGTTGGTGCACGTGATCATGATGGCGGGTGACACGATGGTCACCGTCTCCTTGGCGGGTTCGCTGTTCTTCTCGGTCTCGCCCGATGAAGCCAAGAGCAAGGTCCTGTTGTACCTTCTGCTCACCATCGCGCCCTTCGCGGTCGTCTCGCCGCTGCTCGGGCCGCTCATCGATCGGTCGGCCAACGGCAGGCGGATCCTGGTGGCGATGTCGGCGGGCTTTCGAGTAGTGCTCTGTTGGTCGATGAGCCAGCACCTCAATTCGTTGTGGCTCTTCCCCGAGGCGTTCCTGGTGCTCGTCTCGTCCAAGTTGTACGTCGTCACGCGCGGCGCGCTGGTTCCCGAGATGGCGCGAACCGACCAGTTCCGCGAGCACGCTGCGCGGGTCGGCGAGGCGGGCTGGCCCGAACTCGGCGTCGACGAGGAGAAGGGGTTCGCGGGTTTCAACGCCCAGCTCACCCTGCTCGGGACCCTGTCGGGACTCGTCGCGGGTTCCATCGGCGCGGGCCTGCTCAAGGGCATCGGAGCGCCGAGCGTGCTTGTCGGCGCCTCGCTCGTCTTCGTGGCCGCCACGGTCGCAAGTCTGCGCTTGCAGCGCCCCGCGAAGTCGGTGCGCGAACAGGTGAGTTCGATCACCCAGTTGGAACGCGACCGACAGGCCCTCAATCCTCTCGGCGACGTCGAGGTCTCGTGGGGGTTGAGTGCGTCGGCGGTCATGCGCTTCGCGGTCGGCTTCTCGACGTTCCTTCTCGCCTTTGGACTGCGTCGCGAGCAGGCGGGACTGAAGTGGTTCGCCTTCGCCCTTACGATGTCGGCCCTGGGCTCGCTGATCGGTCTCGGCATCGTGACCCGGGTGCGCAACAAGGTGCCCGAGTCGGTGCTGTTGACCGGTTCGCTCTTGGCGACGGGCGTGGGATCAGCGCTCGCGGCGCTTCACCCCTCGCTCGTGGTCCAGGTGTCACTCGCGGGTTGGTTCGGGGCGTGCGCCGCGGTCGCCCAACCGAGCTTTGACGCGATTACCCAACGTCACGTCCCGCCAGGTGCCCAAGGTCGGACCTTCGCGCGCTTCGCGGTTCGCCAGCAGCTGCTGTGGGTGATCGGGGCGTTGATCCCGGTGGGGATCTCGTTGCACTTCAAGACCGGTGACGTCGTGCTCGCGGTGCTCACCCTCGGGGCGGGTCTCGTCTACGGGATCGGTCGACGTTTCAATCATCAATGATATGAATTGACACAACGTCAACTATGCTTGGGAGAGATATGGCGATCTCTCCCGATCCGGCCCGAGAGTTCCCAGATTTCTCGCACCTTCCCCACGTCGTGATCATCGGCGGTGGATTCGCGGGTATCGCGACCGCCCGGGGACTGGCCAATAAGAACGTCCGGGTCACGATCGTGGACAAGCACAATTTCCACACGTTCCTGCCGCTGCTCTATCAGGTCGCCACGGCGATGCTCGAACCCGCCGAGGTCGCCTATCCCATCCGCACCATCTTCGGCAAGGCCAGGAACGTCGGGTTTCGTCACGCCAAGGTGCACGAAGTCGACCACGCGCGCAGTGTCGTCATCCTCGAGGGCGGGTCCGAGATCGCCTACGACCACCTCGTGGTCGCCACCGGTGCCACGGCGTCGTACTTCGGCATCCCCGGGGCGTCCCAGTACGCCATGCCGCTCTACTCGCTCGCGGACGCGCGCAAACTGCGCAACCGGTTGCTCAGTTCACTCGAAGAGGCCGACGCGGCCGCTGAGGAGGCGCCCGTCTCGCTCAACTTCGTGATCGTCGGCGGCGGTCCGACCGGGGTGGAGACCTCGGGGGCGTTGTCAGAATTGATTCGTACCGTGATCAAACGTGACGGACTGCGAATCGATCCCTCGCGAGTTCGCGTCTTGCTCGTGGACATGGCACCACGGCTCCTCACGCCGTTTCCCGAGAAGGCGAGCAAGTACGCCCAGAAGGAACTCGAACGAATGGGTGTCGAGATCGAGTTCGGTCGTTCGGTGGTCGAGGTGGAAGAGCGCGCCATTCGATTTGCCGACGGGGAACGACTGAAGGTCGCTGCGGTCATCTGGGCGGCGGGCGTCACCGCGAGCGGCACCCTTTCGCACGACCTTCAGGCGAGTCCCGGACCGGGGGGTCGAGTACGGGTCACGCCCGACCTGCGTCTGCTCGAAACCAGCAATGTCTGGGCGGTGGGCGACGCCGCGGCGGTGCCGCTCGACGATCAGAGGTTCTGCGCCCAATTGGCGCCGGTCGCGATGCAGTCCGGGCGCCACTGCGCGCGCCAGATCCTGCTCGTCCTGGACGGTTCGCCCACGCAGCCCTTCAAGTACCGCAACAAGGGGATCATGGCGACCATTGGCCGCCACGCGGCGGTCGCGCAGCTGCCGGGTGGTTCGGTGATCAAGGGCACGTCGGGCTGGCTGGCCTGGCTGGGCCTGCACCTGTGGTACCTGATTGGTTTTCGCAATCGACTGCGCGTGATGATCAATTGGACGTGGCGCTACTTCGACTGGCCCTCGGGACCACGGCTCATCGTCGCCGACGCCGAGACCGCCGAGTAGTTCAGCCCAGTCGCTGCTCGAGGTCGTCGATCTCCTGGCGCAGTTTCGCGGGCAGTCGGTCGCCGAATTGGGCGAAGTGTTCACGGATCAGCGGCACCTCGGCGCGCCATTCGTCGGCGTGGACCGTGAGCAGTTCCTTCATGTCCCCGGGGGTCACGTCAACGCCGCGCACGTCAATGGACGAGGGCGTGGGCACGAATCCGATCGGGGTCACGTCCGCGTCGGCGCGTCCCGCGACTCGTTCGAAGACCCACTCGAGCACGCGACTGTTCTCGCCGTAGCCGGGCCAGAGCCAGCGTCCGTCCTCACCCTTGCGAAACCAGTTGACGTAGAAGATCTTGGGCAACTTCTTCTCGTCGAATCGCTGGGAGAAGGTGAGCCAGTGCCCGAAGTAGTCAGCCATGTTGTAGCCGCAGAAGGGGAGCATCGCGAAGGGGTCGCGGCGCAGGTTGCCGACCTTGCCGACCGCCGCCGCGGTCGTCTCCGAGGAAACGATCGAGCCCAAGAACACGCCGTGATCCCAGTCACGCGACTGGAAGATCAACGGCACGGTGTTCGCACGTCGTCCTCCGAACAGGATCGCGTCGATGGGCACGCCCGCGGGGTCCTCCCATTCGGCCGCGATCGCCGGGTCCTGGTTGGCCGGGGCGGTGAAGCGTGAGTTCGGGTGAGCGGCGGGGGTGCCGAGTTCCTTGCTCCACTTCTGACCCTTCCAGTCGGTGAGACCTTCGGGCGGTTCGCCCATGCCTTCCCACCACACGTCGTTGTCCTGCGTGAGTGCCACGTTGGTGAAGATCGTGTTGGCCTGGACCGAGTACATGGCGTTGGGGTTGGTCTCCATGTTCGTGCCGGGCGCGACGCCGAAGAACCCCGCCTCGGGGTTGATGGCGTAGAGGCGGCCGTCGGGACCCGGCTTCATCCAACAGATGTCGTCACCGACGGTCTCGACCTTCCAGCCCGGCAGTGTGGGCACCAACATCGCCAGGTTGGTCTTGCCGCACGCGCTCGGGAACGCGCCCGCGACGTAACGCGACTCGCCTCGGGGACTCGTGAGTTTCAAGATGAGCATGTGCTCGGCGAGCCAGCCCTCGTCACGACCGAGCACCGACGCGATACGCAGCGCGAAGCACTTCTTGCCCAAGAGCGCGTTGCCACCGTAACCCGATCCGAACGAAACGATCTCACGCGTCTCGGGAAAATGCACGATGAACTTGTTGTCGGGGTTGCACGGCCACGCGGCGTCCTTCTGGCCGGGCTCGAGGGGCATGCCCACCGAGTGCAGGCAGGGCACGAACTCACCGTCGCCGAGGACCTCGAGCGCACCGGCGCCCATGCGCGTCATGATCTTCATGTTCACCGCGACGTACGCCGAGTCGGTGATCTCGACGCCGATGTGAGCGATCTTCGATCCAAGCGGGCCCATCGAGAACGGCACCACGTACATGGTGCGTCCCTTCATGCATCCACGAAAGAGTCCGTTGAGCTTGGTGCGCATCTCTTCGGGTTCGCACCAGTTGTTGGTCGGGCCCGCGTCGATTTCCTTTTGCGAACAGATGAAGGTGCGGTCCTCCACGCGAGCGACGTCGCCCGGGTCCGAGAGCGCGTAGTAACTGTTCGGTCGCTTCTCGGGATTGAGTCGACGGAACGTTCCTGAGTCCACGAGCTGCTGGCAAAGTTCGTCGTATTCGGCGTCGGAGCCGTCGCACCAGTGGATACGATCGGGAGTGGTGACCTTTGCGACCAACTCCACCCATTCGATGAGTTTCTTGTTACGGGTCGGATATTGCATGATGAGGTCCTCCAATCATTGGGCGTCGCCTCGATGCGCCACCCGCCTGACGTGTCAGGGCCACTCGCGTGCCGGCTGACCCCTTAGCTCTCGTCGGAGAGCACCCCCGGCACGAGGATGACGTACTTGAGCGTATCGTCACCATCGTGGGCCGCCACCCGATACCTAAGGGAGAAAGTCATATCGGCGACGACGCGGCGGTATTGGCCCCGTTCGTGGGCGAGGCCCTCATCAGCACGGACGTGGCGGTGCTCGGGGTGCACCTCGACGGCTCGATCTTTCCCCTCGAAGACCTGGGATTCAAGGCGGTCGCGGCGGCGGTCTCGGACCTCGCGGCGATGGGGGGTCGACCCAGGGGCGCGGTGGTCGCGGTCTGTTCACCACCGGGCACGGACCTCGAGGAACTGCACCGCGGCGTCGCCGACGCCGCGGCGATGACGAACTGTCCCATCGTGGGCGGGGACCTGGCGAGGTCCCACGACGTGTCGGTGGCGGTCACGGTCTTTGGCGAGTGCCCGGGACGTGGTGCGGTGCTGCGCAGCGGCGCCAAACCCGGTGACACGATCCTGGTTTCGGGACCACTCGGTCGTTCGTCGGCCGGACTGCGTCGTCGTCGCGAGGGGGCCGCCCTCGATGACGAGTTGGTGGTCGCGCATCGGCGTCCCTGGCCCCGCCTCGCCGAGGGCGTCGCCGCACGAAACGCCGGCGTCAACGCAATGATGGACCTCAGCGACGGCTTGGGCCTGGATCTGCACCGACTGTGCGACGCGTCAAGGGTGGGTTTCGTGCTGCGCGACGTGCCCGTGGCCCGTGGAGCCACGCGCGACGAGGCGATCAGCGGCGGAGAGGACTACGAGTTGTTGATGACCACCAGCGATCCGGACCGACTACGGTTGATCTTCCTCGATCGAGGACTGCGAGCCCCGCTCAGTATCGGTGAGGTGGTCGCCGACCACGCCGAGCGGACGTTGGCGGGCGAACCACTCGAGCGACGAGGGTTTCAACACTTGCTCTAGGCGAGCCTAGGCAGTGACCTTGCGGCGAGCGGGCTTGGTGACTTTGCCCGAGCGAAGACAGCCCGTGCAGACGTTCAGACGAGTCGTCGTACCCGCCACGACGGCGCGCACGCGCTGAATGTTCGGGTTCCAACGGCGCTTCGTACGACGGTGCGAGTGCGAGACGTTCATGCCAAATGACGGCTTCTTACCGCAGATTTCGCAGACTGATGCCATGATGAACGTTCTCCTTTGGCCGGGCGAGGCGGTCGCCAGCGCCGGATGAAACCGAAGAGCCATTGTAGCATCGCTACCAATGACTTCTCCCACGTCGCTGTCGGCGGCCCAACTGCGAAGCGCCATCGGCACTTTCGCGCAGCTGCTGCGCTCCCATAAAGAGGTCATCAACCGGTTGAACGTCTATCCCGTGCCCGACGGCGACACCGGCACCAACATGACGCTCACCATTGAATCGGTGGTCGCCGAACTGGCTGACGTGGCCCCCGACGCCCCCATGGGCTCGGTCACCCGCGCCGTCGCCCACGGTTCGCTGATGGGGGCGCGCGGCAACTCCGGGGTCATCCTCTCCCAGCTCCTTCGAGGGCTCGTCGAGAAGTTCCCCAAGGAGGGGGAGGTGAGCGCCGCGTTGTTGGTCGAGTCGCTCGAGCACGCCGACGTACTCGCGCGCCAGGCCGTCGTGCGCCCGATCGAGGGGACGATCCTGTCGATCGCGCGGGCCGGCGCCGAGGGCGCCCGGGCCCACGCCCAGGACCTCGTGGCAATCGTGCGTGGCGCGCGTGATCGCGCACGCGAGGCGCTCGCCCACACGCCCGAACAACTCGAAGTCTTGAAGAAGGCCGGCGTCGTCGACTCGGGCGGTGCGGGTCTGCTCTTGTGGTTCGACGCGCTCTGTCACGTACTCGCGGGCGACGCGCTGCCCGAACCGCCAGCCCTCGAGACCATCAGCGTGCACGTCCACGAGCAGGCCGCTCAGCGTGAGGGCGACATCTCGGAGTTGCGTTACGAGGTCATGTACCTGCTCGACGCCGAGGACTCGACGATGCACGCGTTTCGCGAAGTGTGGTCGGGCATCGGCGACTCGATCGTGATCGTGGGCGGCGACGGTCTCTACAACTGTCACATCCACACCGACGACATCGGCGCGGCGATCGAGGCGGCGATCGACGCGGGGCGTCCGCGCGACATCCGCGTCACGGACCTGAGCGAGCAGGTCATCGAAGAGCGCTGGGTGCGCGAAGGGATCGCCGAGCCGGTCGAGCACCTCGACGAACCCGCTCCGGCCACGTCGGTCGTGGCGGTCGTGGTGGGCGACGGGGTCGGGCGGATCTTTCGCACGCTGGGCGTGCGCCACCTGGTCGCCGGCGGCCAGTCCATGAACCCTTCGACCGCCGACCTGGTCGAAGCGGTGCTCGCCACGGGATCCGATGAAGTGGTGATCCTGCCCAACAACAAGAACATCCGGCCCGTCGCCGAACAGGTGAACGCGCTCGTCCAACAGACCGTCACCGTGGTGCCGACGAATTCGATCGTCGAGGGTTTCGCGGCGCTGCTCGCCTACGACCCGGACGCGTCGGCCGAACAGAACAGTGTCTCGATGCGTGCGTCGGCGTGCAACGTCGTCGCCGGTGAAGTCACCCAGGCCGTTCGCGACACCGCCACCGACGCGGGTGAGGTCCACGTGGGCGACTGGATCGGACTCAGCGCCGAAGGCGTGTTGTCGATAGCGGACTCGATCGCGGTGGCGAGCAACCAACTGCTGGTGGCCCTGGTCAAGCCCGAGCACGAATTGCTGACGATCATCGAAGGCGACGGGGCGAACCCTGCCAACACTCGCCGGATCACCGAGTTCGTGGCCGACGAGTATCCCCAGTTGAGCGTCGAGGTCCACCACGGCGGCCAACCTCTCTACCCCTACTACTTCGGCATCGAGTGAGCGACTCGGCTGGGCGCCGACTCCGCCAGTTGGGCGACGTCGCGGTCACCCAATTGCGCCACGTGGGCGAGAAGAGGGCTGCGGCACTCGCGTCGTTGGGGATCGAGAGCGTGTTCGACCTGCTCACCGTGTATCCACGCCGTTACATCGACCGCACCAAACGGGTCGACGTATCGGACCTCACGGTGGGCGAAGAGGCGGCGATCTTCGGCGAAGTGAAGAAGGTGGCGTCGCGGCGGACCAAGCAGGGTCGGGTCATGGTCGAGGTGACCGTCGCCGACCAGGGTGGTTCGCTCAAGGTCGTCTTCTTCAACCAGGCGTGGCGCGAGCGTCAACTCGCGCTCGGGGTCCAGGCGCTCTTCTTCGCCAAGGTCGGCGAGTACAAGGGCCAGCGCCAGATGACCAACCCGGTCGTCGACGTGATCGTGGGTCCCTCGGGCGACGAACGCGACCTGTCGCGCGTGGGCCGCGTGGTCGCGATCTACCCCGCGTCGGGTAAGGCGGGGCTGACGAGTTGGGAGATCGGCGGTTTCGTGGAGGAGTCGCTGCGCCGCGCAGGGCCGTTGCTCGACCCGTTGCCCGTGTCGGTTCGCCAGGACCTCGACCTCGTCGACCGCACCCAGTCGTTTTGGGGTATCCACCTGCCCACCGACCTGAGCGACGTGGCGCCCGCGAGACGACGGCTCGTCTTTGATGAGTTTCTTCGCCTGCAGCTACTACTCGCGCTTCGCCGACGACGCCTCGAACAAAGCGCCACGGGCATCCGTCATCCGATCGCTCTCGAGGACCTCGACGTCGGTCCGGGTTCGCACTCGTCGCCCTCGTCGACGCTGGTGCGCCGTTTTCTCGCTGGTCACCATTTCGCGCTCACCAACGCCCAGCGCCGAGTCCTTGGCGAGATCGCCCGGGACATGGCCTCACCGCTGCCGATGCACCGACTTCTTCAGGGCGACGTCGGCTCGGGAAAGACCGTCGTCGCCCTCACGACGTTGTTGGCGGCGATCGACGGTGGTCGCCAGGGCGCACTGATGGCCCCGACCGAAGTACTCGCCGAACAACATCTGTCGTCGCTGCGCCGTGACCTCGGGGACCTGCGTGTCGAGGATCCGCGCGTGCTGGGTGGCGAGCGACCGCTCTCGATTCAACTGCTCACCGGTCGCCTGCGCGCGCGCGAACGTCAGGCCGTGCTCGAGGGCCTCGCCGACGCCAGCGTGGACATCGTCGTGGGTACGCACGCTCTGTTGACCGACGACGTTCGCTTCAAGGCCCTCGGCGCGATCGTGATCGACGAGCAGCATCGTTTCGGCGTTGAACAACGCGCGACGCTGCGTGACAAGGGTAAGCAACACTCGAACGAACACGCGGACCCCGATCTGCTCGTCATGACCGCGACGCCGATCCCGCGCACCGCCGCGATGGTGGTCTTTGGCGACCTCGACCGGTCGGTGCTCGACGAGATGCCCGTGGGTCGCAAACCCATCATCACCACCTGGGCGCGTGACGAGACCGCGATCGCGGCGTGTTGGCAGAAGGTGCGCGACGAGGTCGCCGACGGTCGGCGGGCCTACGTGATCTGTCCGCTCGTCGAGGGGTCCCCGCGCATCGAGGCGACGAGCGCGGTCGACGAACGTACGCGACTGGCGACGGGCGAACTACGCGGCCTGAGCGTGGGACTGTTGCACGGTCAAATGAAGGGCCCGGAGAAGGACGAGGTGATGTCGCAGTTTCGCGCCGGCGAGCTCCAGGTTCTCGTGGCGACGGTGGTGATCGAGGTCGGCGTGGACGTGGCCGAGGCGAGCGTGATCGTGATCGAAGACGCGTGGCGCTTCGGCCTCGCCCAGTTGCACCAGTTACGTGGGCGCGTGGGACGCGGTGACGCGCAGAGTTTCTGTTTCCTGCTCGGTGCGCCCCCCAACGAGGAGAGCGCCGTGCGCCTCGAGGCCCTGGTGGACTCCAACGATGGCTTCGCGCTCGCCGAGGTGGACTTGGACCTGCGCGGCGAAGGGACGTTGCTCGGTGCGCGCCAACGCGGTCGAAGCGACTTGCGACTGGCGAACCTTCGACGCGACGAGGATCTGTTGATCGCCGCCCAGAGCGTGGCGTCATCGCTCGTCGAGGTGGACGGGCTCGCGAGCGAACCAGAACTCGTCGACGAACTTCGACTGTTCGTCGACGACGAGGAGGCTGACTACCTGTTCAAGTCTTGAGGTTCAAGCGCCTACCCTTGAGACGTGCGAGTAATTGGCGGTGCGGCCCGTGGACGTCCGCTGAAGGCGAAACTTCCCGCCACGGTTCGACCGACGACGGATTACGCCCGCGAAGCCATCTTCTCGATGCTCGAGAGTCGCGGTGGGCTGCAGGACTTGGTGGTCGTCGACCTCTACTGCGGTTCGGGCGCCATGGGCATCGAAGCGATGTCGCGCGGGGCCGCCAAGGTGTACTTCGTTGATTCGGACCCGCTCTGTCTGGCGGCGGCCAGACTCAATCTTGAACCGCTGCAGCTGACCGGTGAGGCGCAGTTCGTTCGCGCCACCCTGCCGCTGTGGCAGCCGCCCGCCGACGCGGACCTGGTGCTGTGCGATCCCCCCTACGGACCGCTCGACGTGGCAAGTTTATTGAAGGGTGTGGGCGCGTCACGGGTCGTGATCGAGAATGACCGCCACATGGAGCCACCCCCTGGTTGGATCGTTACCAAAACGAAGCGATACGGCACTACGCTCGTAACGATGTTGGAACCGCACGAAGGGAACGACGAGTGACGGTTGGCTTGATTCCAGGATCCTTTGATCCGTTCCACAACGGCCACCTCGAAGTCGTCGAACGCGCCTCGCACATCTTTGACGAGATCGTCGTCGCCGCGATCAGAAATCCCCAGAAGTCCGAGGCGCTCTTCGACCTGGACGAACGTCGCGAGATGATCGCCGAAAGCCTCGCGCACCTGAAGAACGTGCGGATCGTCTCGATCTCGACCTTGCTCGTAAACGTCGCGCGCGACGTGGACGCCACCGCGATCGTCAAGGGACTGCGCGCGGTGTCCGATTTCGAGAGCGAGTTGCAGATGGCCCAGATGAACCGGTCGCTCTCGGGCGTGGAGACGCTCTTCATCCCTTCGAGTTCGAATCACTCGTTCATTGCCTCACGGTTGTTACGCGAGGTGGCCCGCTACGGCGGGAACGTCTCGGCCTTCGTGCCCGCACCGGTGGCGCTTCGCCTGGAGAAGATCTTCCCGGGCGGTGGCTCGTGACGTCCTTTGACGGTTACGACCAGCCCGAGGAGTTCGTCGCGCCGGCGCGTCACCTGCGCCGCGATATCGAGGGCGACCTGCGCGAATTGATCGAACTGGTCGAGAACGCCAAACAGATGCCGTTGTCCAATTCCGCGCTCATCCCGCGCGAAGAGGTCCTGGGTCTGCTCGAACAGGCGCTCACCAGTCTGCCCGAGGAGGTGCGTGAGGCACGCTGGGCGCTGCGCGACCGCGAGGAGTTGATGGCGGCCGAGGTCCAAAAGGCCCAGCAGTTGATGGACCAGGTGCGCGCCGAGGCGGCGCGCATGGTCGACAAGACCGAGATCGTTCGCCAGTCGCGCCTGCGCGCCGAGCAGATCATTGCCGACGCCCAGGCTCAGGCCCGCGCGATGATCAATCAGTCCGAGGACTTCATCGACGGCAAGCTCGGCAACTTCGAGATCGTGCTCGAACGGCTCTTAAAGACGGCGCGCTCGGGTCGCGAGCGTCTGAGCGCCCAGGGACTGCCCACCTCGATGATCGAACCCGCACCCGTGCCGATCGACGACACCCTGTACGAACCCGGCTACGCGCCGCCCGGTGACGAGTCGTCCTTCTTCGACCAGGACGCCTTCTAGGCCGTGGCCTCGCCCTTCCTCGTCCCGGTCGCCCAACTGCTGCGCGACGTGCCCTCGACCTACGTCGTCTCCTTCGAGGCGCCCTTTGACGAGCCGCACGAATTCCCCCCGCGCGGACCCGCCGAGACCGACGTCTTCGCCGAAGCCACGCTGAAGGTCCGCCTCACGCTGCAGAGTTTCAGCGGCGGGCTACGGGCCAAAGGCAAGGTCGAGGCCCCGTGGCACGGCGTCTGTCGGCGCTGCTCGGTGCCGGTTCTCGGCGTGAGTCTGGTCGCGGTGGACGAGCGTTTCGTCGACCAGCGAGGACCCGAGGACGACGAGGCGTACCTCATCGAGAACGACTTCGTGGACCTCGCGCCACTCGCGCACGACGCCATTTTCCTCGATTTGCCCCTGGCGCCACTGTGCCGTGAGGACTGTCAGGGGTTGTGCCCCTCGTGCGGGGTGGACCGCAACGAAGCCAGTTGTGACTGCCAGGTTCCGCTCGATCCTCGCTGGGCTACACTTGATGGACTCCGATTCATGGACTTCTCGTCCGACGAATCCAAAGAAGTGTGACGGGCCCGCCCGTTCTGGCGAAAGAGACGACGAATGGCAGTTCCAAAGCGCAAGACCAGCAAGGCCAAGACCCGCAGTCGGCGCGCGTCCAACTGGCGCCTCGAGCGCCCGGCGCGCAGCGTCTGTCCCCAGTGCGCCACGTCCAAGTTGCCCCACGTCGTCTGCCCGAACTGCGGTTGGTACAAGAACCGCGTCGCGGTCGAGGTCAACTGAGTTGACGCTGCCCATCGCCCTTGACGCGATGGGAGGCGACTTTGCACCCGGTGAGATCATCGCTGGCGCACGGCGCGCGGTCGATGAACTGGGACTCGCGGTCACTCTCGTCGGCGTTCCCGATCTCATGGGCGACCCCCTCGGGTTGCCGGTCGTCGCCTGTTCTGAAGTGATCGCCATGGACGACGACCCGGCGAACAGCGTGCGCAAGAAGAAGGACTCGTCACTGGTGCGCTGCGCCGAGTTGGTGCGCGACGGTCACGCCTCGGCGATGGTCTCGGCGGGCAACACCGGTGCGACCATGGCGTCGGCGCTGTTGCGCATGGGACGCCTGCCCGGCGTGGTGCGACCCTGCATCGTGACGCCGATCCCCAATCCCGGCGCGAACCCGACCGCGCTCGTGGACGCGGGCGCGAACGCCGAGTGCACCTCAGAGATGCTCGTCCAGTTCGCGCTCATGGGCGCGGCCTTCGTCACGGCGCGCTTCGGTATCGCGTCGCCCAAGGTGGGTCTGCTCTCGATCGGTGAGGAGTCCACCAAGGGCACCCCGCTCGTGAAGGAGACCCACGAACTGCTGGCCCAGCACGCGGGTGTCGACTTCTTCGGCAACGTCGAAGGTCGTGACCTCTTGCCGTCGCACGCCGACGTGGTGGTGACCGACGGCTTCACCGGCAACGTCGCCTTGAAGACCCTCGAGGGCGCGCTCAAGTTCATCTTCTCGACCGTGCTCGAGGTGATCGCGACCAACGAGGAGACCCGCGCCGCGGGCGACGCGCTCTTCCCCTATCTCCTGCCCCTCGCCAACGAGCTGAACCCCGACAACCACGGCGGCGCCATGTTGTTGGGACTAAAGGGCATCTGCGTGATCAGCCACGGATCCTCGTCCGCGACGGCGATCATGAACGCGCTGCGCGTGGCGGCCGAGATGAACGACGCCGGGGTGGTCGACAAAGTGCGCCTCGCCATCCGACCTGATCAAGACTAGGAACAAGCGCCGACCCGTGCGGATGTCGGTATCCTTGGTCAGCAACACAAAGGAGTGGTCATGACCACAAGCGCGTCACCCGCATCGCCGCTCGACCGGGCCAAGGTCCTCGGAATCGTGAAGGAAGAGCTCGCCGAAATCCTCGAAAAGAGTCCCGACGAGATCGTCGAGGACGTTCCCTTCACCGATCTGGGGGCGGACTCGCTCGCCCTCATCGAACTGGTCGAGGCCCTCGAAGAGACGCTGGCCTCCTACGCAGCCGGTTTTCACATCGACGACGAAGACCTCGAGGGCCTTCTGTCGGTGCGCGACGCCGTTGACTACGTGGTGGTCAAGCTGCAGGTGGCGTAGCGAGGTTGAGCATTGTGCTCTCCTCGAACGACGCGCTCGCTGAAAACCTGGGTCTGCGACCCGACAGTGAACTACTCGCGCTGGCCCTGACCCACTCGAGTTACGCCGCCGAACACGGTTGCGCGTCCAACGAGCGTCTCGAGTTCCTCGGCGACGCCGTGGTGGACCTCGCGGTCGCCGACCTCATCGTGCGTGACTACCCCCAGCTGAACGAGGGGGCCAGTTCGGTCGTCCGATCGCACGTCGTGAACGAAGAGTCCCTCGCTCGCGCGGCGACGCGACTGGACCTCGCGAGCCACCTGCGCCTTGGCCGGGGCGTCATCAAGGAGCAGGGACGCCAACGCCCGTCGTTGCTCGCCGACGCCTTCGAGGCCGTGGTCGCGGCGATCTACCTCGAGCGTGGTTACGACGTCGCCAAGACCTTCGTGCAGTCGGCCCTCGCCGTCGACGTCGCTCGCGCGTCGACCATGCCCGACACCCTCGACCCCAAGACGCGCCTGCGCCAGTGGGCCGAGGCCCAGGGTCACGGCGCCCCGGTCTACGAGCTGCACGCCGACGGACCCTCGCACGACACGCTCTTCGAGGCCACCGTTCGCGTGGGCGACGTGGTGGCCTCGGGTCGCGCTCGTTCCAAGAAGCGAGCCGAGGCCGACGCGGCCGCTCGCGCGTGGGAGAGGATCGCCGATGCCTGAGTTACCCGAAGTCGAGACCGTTCGTGCCGTGCTCGCGCGCGACCTGATCGGCAAGAAGATCAAGACCGTCGCGGTCACGAACGGGCGGGCCGTTCGCCGGCACAAGTCCGCCAAGGACTTTCGCGCGCTGCTCGAGGGGCATTCGATCAAATCGGTCCAGCGACTGGGCAAGAACCTGATCGTGGGTCTCGAGAGCGGCAACCACTTGGTGATCCACCTGGGTATGAGCGGTCAGCTCTTGCACGCCAAGTCCGCCAAGGATCTCAAGCCCAAGCACACCCACGTCGTGTTCACCTTCGCCCAGGGTGACGAACTGCGCTACGTGGACCCGCGCACCTTCGGCGAACTCTACGTGTCGGTGCCGCCCCCCGAGGGGGCCGAGGTGGAGATCTCGAAGTTCGCGCGACTGTCGATCGGGGGCGAGGGTCTCACGCTGCGTCGCCAGATCCCCGAACTGGCCCACTTGGGCGTTGACCCCTTCGAGGACCAGATCGGCTGGGACCGTTTCGCCGCGATCTTGCGCAGTCGCTCGACGCCGCTCAAGCTCGTGCTCACCGACCAGGACATCATCGCGGGTATCGGCAACATCTACGCCGACGAGTCGCTCTACGCCGCGGGACTTCGCTACGACCGTCCCGCGGAGTCGCTGTCGACCATCGAAATCCGACGGTTGCACCGTTCGATCGCTGAGATCCTCACCGAAGCGATCAAGTACGGCGGTTCGACGCTCGACGACGAGCAGTTCGTCAACCCCGACGGCAAGCCGGGCACCTTTCAGCAGTATCACCAGGTCTATGACCGAGAGGGTCTGCCCTGTTATCAGTGTCGAACCTTGATCCAACGCGTGGTGCTTCGCCAACGTGCCACGTTCTTCTGCGAGAAGTGCCAGAGCTAGGCCCGAGGTGAACCCCAGAACGTTGCTAGCGTCTACGCGTGTTTCTTAAGCGATTGACCATGAAGGGCTTCAAGTCCTTCGCCGACACGACCGTGCTCGAATTCGAGCCCGGCGTCACGGCGGTCGTCGGGCCCAACGGCTCTGGCAAGTCCAACGTCGTCGACGCCGTCACCTGGGTGCTGGGCGCCCAGAGCACGCGCGCGCTGCGCAGCGCCAAGATGGACGACGTCATCTTCGCGGGCACCCCCAATCGCGCCGCCCTGGGCCGCGCGGAGGTCGTACTCACGATCGACAACTCCTCGGGTCGCCTCGCGATCGACGGGGCCGAAGTGACGATCTCGCGCACGCTGTTTCGAAACGGTGATTCGGAGTACGCGATCAACGGCACGACGTGTCGTTTGCTCGACGTCCAAGAACTCCTCAGTGACACCGGTGTCGGGCGCCAACAGCACATGATCATCGGTCAGGGTCAACTCGACTCGATCCTGAACTCGTCGTCGGAGAATCGTCGCGCGGTGATCGAGGAGGCGGCCGGGGTCTCTGAAGCATCGCCGGCGCAAGGAACGTGCTGAACGGCGCCTGCTCGCCACCCAGGAGAACCTCGAACGACTGGGCGACCTCGTGCGCGAGGTGCGCCGCCAGATGCGCCCCCTCGAGCGCCAAGCCGCCTCGGCGCGCAGCTACGCCGACGTCGAGTCCGAACTGCGCCAGGCGCGCCAGGCCCTCTTCGCTGCGCGCTTGGCGAGTTTCGAGGCGCGACGTCGTCAGTTGGATGAACTGCTCAGCGTCTCGTCTTCGCGCGAGCGCGAGTTGCGCAGTGAACTCGTGACCCTCGACGCCCAGGCGACCGCCGCCGCCGCGGAGATGGCCAGTCGGCGTGAGGAGATGCTCGCCTCGACCCTCGGGACCCTCCAGGGTCTCAGTGAGCGCGCCCGCGGCACGCTCTCGATCATCCAAGAGCGCGAGCGGTCGTTGCGCATGGCCCTGATCGCGTCGGCGGACGAGAACGTCATCGCCACCCTCGAGGCGGACGCGGCCAAGCTCGTGACCGATCTGGCGGCGCTCGAAGCCGAGGAGTCAGAACTGGCCCTCGCACGAGAACAGGTCAGCGCTGCGAGGCACTCGTTCGCCGAACACGAGGAGCGATTCGAGCGCGCGTGGTCGAGCGTCTCGAGCGAAGGTGACGAAGCCGCGCTGAAGGCGGCCCTCGAGCGCGTCGACCTGCTCGAACGATCCTTGATGTCACTGCGCGAGAGTGAGCGTCGGAGCGCGAATCGCCTGAGTGAGGCGCGCACCAGGTCCAACGAAGCGCTGGCTGCGCGCGAGGACCTCGTACGCGCTCGCCAACTCGCGGGCGACGCGCTACGCGCCGCCGAGCGCGAGCGTCACGACGCCCTCGAACAAGCCCGGATCGCCGAGAGCGCGCGCGCACAAGCGGACGAAGCGCTTCGCGAGGCGACCGACGTCGCCGCACGTACCCAGGCGCGCGCCGAAGCACTCGCGCGAGCGCTTGAAGAGATGTCCGGCGCGGGCGGCAGGGCCATCATTGGCAACCTCGAGGGCGTACTCGGCGCGTTCCTCGACCTGATCGAGATCGAGCCCGGCTGGGACCGGGCCGTTGAATCCGCGGCGGGCGCGTCCGTGGGCGCCATGGTCGTCGACGGACGCAAGTCCGCTCGCGCCGCGCTCGAGGCGTTGCGTCGCGAAGGCGGCGCGGGATTGATCCTGCCGGTGGGCGAGGGGGCGGTCGCTGTTCCGAGCGCGCCGGTGGGTTGCACCGCGTTGCGGTCGTTGGTGCGCGCTCGCTCGGGCGCCCCCGCGCACGTCACGCGCGTACTCGACGCCTTGTTCTCGCGGGCCTTCGTTGCGCCCGACTGGGAATCGGGTATCGACGTCGCGGTGGGCAACCCCGAACTCGTGATCGTGACGCGCGAGGGTGACCGGTTCGCCGCGTCGGGCTGGCGCGTCGCGTCGGGTCGCGCGCTCGTGACCCGATCGACCGTCGACGAGGCGAACCTGGTCGCCAGCGAGGCCCACGGGGCTCTCGCGCCCATCCGTTCGCGCCGTGACGAGTGCGATCAGCGCGCCGTCGCCGCGCGCCAGCGTCTCAACGACGCCGCCACGGCGCACGCCCAGGCTCATGCGCTGGTCGAACAGACCAGCCGCGACATCGAGCGGACCGAGTCGTCCCTCGAGGAGCTTGGCGTCACGGTGGAGTCGCTCTCGAGCGAGGTCGGTGAACTCGCCGGACAAATCGTCGAGCTCGACGACGAACTCGCCGCGCTGCTCGAGGAACTTCCCGTCATCGAACAGGCGGTGCAGTCCGCGGACGACAAGAAGCGCGCGATGGACGAGGCCCGTCAGGCCCTCGAGCGCGACCGAGCCCACGCGAGTGAACTGGCGACGGCGCTGTCTCGACGCGAAGCCGAGTTCGGCGAGCGGCGTCGACTGATCCTGCAGCGACGCGCCGAGATCGAGGCCCGTCTCGAGGGTCGTAGTTCCGAACGGCTCGAGGCCGCGAGTCGGCGCGAGTCCTTGGAATTCGACCTGCGCGTGCTCGAGCGCCTCACCGCGCTCGTGACGCGGGCTTCTGAGGACATCCGAACGTCCCAGGAGGCAATGGACTCGACCTACCGCGAACAGCTCGAAGCGTCGCGTGCCTCGGCCGAGCGACTCGAGGACGTCCGTCGCCAGCGCAGCGACGCCGAGACCCGACTGAGCGAGATCGCAGAGGTGATGCACCGCGGCGAGATCGAACGGGCCGAACTCGCGGTGATGGTGACGAACCTGCACGAGATCATCCGTCGTGACCTGGGACTCGAGCCCCACGACGTGGGCCCGGGCGAGGACCTGGCGTTGCCCGAGGGAGTCTCGCTCGAACAGCGCGTCGGCGAGCTCGAGGCGCGCATCACCTCGCTCGGTCCGATCAATCCGCTCGCGCTCGAGGAACTGCGCGCGCTCGAAGAGCGCTACCGCGAGCTCGACGAGCAGGTGAGTGACGTGCGAAACGCCCGGCGCGAACTCCAAGAGGTCCTGCGCGCCCTCGACGAGGAGATCATGTCGACGTTCTCGAGTGCGGTCGCGGACGTCAACGAACACTTCTCCACCCTGGTGTCGATGTTGTTCCCGGGCGGTCAGGGTCGGCTCATCCTCACCGAACCCGACGACCCGCTCAACACCGGCGTGGAGATTGAGGTCCGACCCATGGGACGCAACGTGCGACGCATCTCGCTGCTCTCGGGCGGCGAGAGGTCGATGGCCGCGCTGGCCTTCCTCTTCGCGGTGTTCCGCTCGCGTCCGTCGCCCTTCTACATGATGGACGAGGTCGAAGCCGCGCTGGACGACGTGAACCTGCAGCGGTTCCTCAGTCTGGTCGACGAGTTCCGCGACGAGGCCCAACTGTTGATCGTGACCCACCAGAAGCGCACCATGGAAGCGGCCGACGCGCTCTACGGCGTCACGATGGTGCCCGGCGCGTCGTCCAAGGTGGTCAGTCAGCGCGTGACGCGCACCCTCGAGGTCGAACCGGCGTGATCGTCGTCATCGTTATCGTCGCGCTCGTCGTGGTGATCGGCGCGATCCTCGTGGTCCGCCGGTCTCGTCGCCCGGTCGCGACGCGCGTTCGTGCCGCCATGCCCGAGGTGCTGGTTCACGAGGTTGAGGCGCGCCCCGATCTGGGTGACGTGGCGACCCTCGAACGTCGGCTGGGCTCGTCGCGCTCGGTGTTCGATCGGGTGCGCTCGCTGTCGGGCGTGGGTTCTCTGGGCGAGGACCAACTCGCGCTCGTCGAAGAGGTCTTGTTGCGAAGCGACGTCGGGGTCGCCACGACCAACGAGATCCTGGCTGGCCTGCGCGAGTACGGGGCGCCCGACGGCGTGGCACAGTCGTTGCGAGCATCGCTGGTGGAATCGCTTCGCGCCGATCGCTCGGTGACGCTCGAGGCGAGCGACGGGCGGGTACCGGTGTGGTTGTTCGTCGGGGTCAACGGCGTGGGCAAGACGACGTCGATCGGCAAACTCGCCCAGCGTCTGGTGAACGAGGGACGTTCGGTCACCCTGGCCGCCGGGGACACCTTTCGCGCCGCCGCCGCCGAGCAACTCGAACAGTGGGCAACTCGCACGGGCTCGGCCATCGTTCGCGCCAGTGAGGGCGCCGACCCCAGCTCGGTCGTGCACGACGCCCTGGGGCGGGCTCGCGCGAGGGGATCGGACATCGTGCTCGCCGACACCGCGGGGCGTCGCGCCAACAGCACGAACCTGCTCGACGAGCTCGCCAAGATCCGCCGCGTCGCGGACCGCGAACCCGGCCAGGTCGTCGAGACCTTCATGGTCCTTGATGCCACCACCGGTCAGAACGCACTCACCCAGGCCCGCGAGTTCCTCGCCGCCGCCGCGGTGACCGGCATCATCCTCACCAAACTCGACGGCACCGCGCGCGGCGGCATCGTGGTCGCGATCGAACGAGAGCTGGGCATCCCGGTGAAGTTCGTGGGAATCGGCGAGGGCGTCGACGACTTGATCGTCTTTGACCCCCCACGGTTCGTCGATTCGCTCCTCGAAGCGTGACGGTAGCCTGCAGGGACCATGTTTGACGCACTGAGCGAGCGACTCGAACGCATCTCGGGTTCCCTGCGCTCGCGCGGACGCCTGAGCGAGGAGGACCTCGACGAGGCCCTCGGCGAGGTCCGTTCGGCCCTGCTCGAGGCGGACGTCGAACTGGGCGTGGTGCGCGCGTTCCTCGACGCCGTGCGCGAGCGACTCGCCGGCGAAGCGCTCAGCCAGAGCCTCTCGCCGGGACAACAGGTGATCAAGGCCGTGCACGAGCAGCTGGTCGAGGTCCTCGGCTCGAGTGCGCTCAAGGTCACCTACGCCTCCAAACCTCCGACGGTCGTGCTGCTCGCGGGTCTGCAGGGCGCCGGCAAGACGACCGCCGCGGTGAAGCTGGCGTCGTGGTTCAAGCAACAGGGACGCCAACCGTATCTGGTCGGCGCGGACCTCCAACGACCCGCGGCGGTCGAGCAGTTGCGCGTCCTCGCAGACCAGATCGGCGTCGGCGTGTTCTCCGAGAACGCGGACCCCGTGAAGGTGGCCAAGCGGGGCGTCGCCGAAGCGACGCGACTCGGGCGCGACGTCGTGATCGTCGACACCGCGGGACGTCTCGCGATCGACGACGCGCTGATGCGCGAGGTGCGCGCGATCAGCGACGCGACCTCACCGCACTACACGTTCCTCGTCATCGACGCCGTCACGGGTCAAGACGCCGTGCACACCGCCAAGTCCTTCCACGAGACGCTGGCGCTGTCGGGGATGATCGTGACCAAACTCGACTACGACGCGCGAGGGGGTGCGGTCCTGTCGGCTCGGGGCGTGGTCGGACGGCCGGTCGTGTTCGCCTCCACCGGCGAGAAGCTCGCCGACTTCGACCTCTTCCACCCCGACCGGATGGCCTCGCGGATCCTCGGCATGGGCGACGTGATGAGTCTGATCGAACAGGCCGAGCGGACAATGGACCCCGAGGTCGTCGCCGAATCGGCCGGGCGCATGATGAGCGGGACCTTCACACTCGACGACTTCATGGCCCAACTCAACCAGGTGCGCAAGATGGGTTCCCTGGGCGGGATCATGAAGATGATGCCCGGGGTCACCAAGGAGATGCGCAGTGCCGCGTCGAACGTCGACGAGGGCCAACTCAACAAGATCGAGGCGATCGTCAACTCGATGACCAAGCGCGAGCGTCGCGAACCGGTGATCATCGACGGATCACGACGTAACCGCATCGCGCGCGGTTCGGGCACGAGCGTCAGCGCCGTAAACCAGTTGCTCAAGCAGTTCGGCGAGATGCGCAAGATGATGCGCCAGATGGGCGGCCCCGCGCCGATGCCCGGACCCATGGGCAAGATGGCGACGCTCGCGGCGCGGGCCCAAGCCCAGCGCGGTGAATCGGTGCCGCCCGGCTTCGAGTCGCTCGCCGCGGGTATGAACGCCGGTGGCGTCGCGCGGGCCGGGGGGTCCAAGAACAAGAAGAAGAAGGGCGGAAGGGTCACACCCCCGAAACAACGCTAAACTTTGACGCTCGGGTATATCGCCCAGTCCTGGTGGACCAGGACGAAAGGTTTGAAGGGAAATACGTCGTGACTGTGAAACTTCGTCTGGTGCGCATGGGTAAGAAGAAGCAACCCACCTATCGCGTCGTGGCGGCCGAGAGCCGTCGGGCCCGCGCGGGCGCGTTCCTCGAGATCGTCGGCACCTACCAACCTCGTGGCATCTCGGACGCGAATCCCGAGACCGTGTTCTCAATCGACAACGACAAAGTGGTGCACTGGCTCGAGCACGGTGCCCAGCCCACCGAGCGGGTCGCCAAGCTCTTGAAGGCAAGTGGCGCGCTGGACGCGTTCGAGGCCGCGAAAGCCGCCAAGTGAGCGACGTGCACGACGACTACGTCGCGGGCGACATCAACACGATCGACGACCTGGACGAGCACGATGACTACGTCGACGAGTCCCTGGACGCCGGGGGCGCCGAGCGCGCCGGGTCGGCGACGGCGGCGCTGGCCTTCATCGCCAAGTCCCTCGCCGAGGATCCCGAGGCGGTGTCGATCGAGGTCAGCGAGCGCCAGGGCAAGGTCATCCTCGCGCTGAGCGTCGGAGCCAACGACATGGGTCGGGTCATCGGCCGTCGGGGTCGCACCGCCCAAGCCATTCGCGCCCTGGTGGGCGCGGCCGGCGCGCGTGACGGCGTGACGACCTCTGTCGACATCGTCGACTAATCGTGTGCGCCGCCGAGCGCCCCGTGCTCGAGGTGGGACGGATCATCAAGGCGCACGGCCTGAAGGGTCAGGTCCTGGTCGACCTGTGGACCGACCGAGTCGAGCGTCTCGAGAGCGGTTCGACGCTCGAGACCGACAAGGGACCGCTGGTGGTCGCGTCGGCGAGTGCTCACCAGGACCGTTTCATCGTGAGTTTTGATCGCATCGTCACGCGCGAGGACGCGGAACGGTGGCGCGGGGTCGTGCTGTGCGCCCCGGCCTTGGACGACGAGGACGCCTTGTGGATCCACGAGTTGTTCGACGCCGAGGTCTTTGACGCGAAGGGCGTTCGCCGCGGGCGCGTCGTGGAGGTCGAAGCGAATCCCGCGAGCGACCTCATGGTCCTCGACTCGGGTGCCCTGGTACCGCTGACCTTCGTCACCCGTGTTGAGGCGAACGTTCGCGTGGACGTCGACGTGCCCGAAGGGTTGTTCGAATGACGCTGCGCGTGGACGTCCTGACGCTATTTCCCGACGCGATCCACGCCTACTCGTCGACGTCGGTGCTCGGGCGAGCGCGCGAGCGCGGCGTCGTAACCGTGCACGTGCACGACTTTCGCGACGCGACCACCGACGCCCACCGCAGCGTGGACGACACGCCGTTCGGCGGTGGCGCGGGCATGGTGCTTCGCCCCGAGCCCATTGTGCGCACCGTCGAAGAGACGCCCGGTCTCGCGCGTCCGGTGATCGCGCTGACGCCCTCGGGTCGCACGTTCAACCACGCGCTGGCCCGCGAGCTCAGTCAGCTCGAGGGTTTCACGTTGCTCTGTGGGCGCTACGAGGGTTTCGATCAACGGGTGCTGGACCTGGTGGCCGACGACGAGATCTCGGTGGGGGATTACGTGCTGGCGGGCGGCGAACTCGCCGCCCTGTGCGTGCTCGAGTCGGTGGTGCGCTTGCTGCCCGGCGCGCTGGGCAACGACGAGTCGAGCCTGGACGAGACCTTCGCCGACGGGCTGCTCGAGTACCCCCACTACACCAAACCCGCCGAGTTCCGTGGACTGGTCGTGCCCGAGGTGTTGCGCTCGGGCGATCACGCGCGCGTCGCGCGATGGCGCCTGGCCCAGTCCCTCTGGCGTACCCTGGCTCGGCGTCCGGACCTGCTCGAGCGCCGCGGCGGTCTGCGTGACGACGAACGGGCGCTTTTGGACGAGTTTCCCGCGTTGGAAGAGCCCCGCGACAACGGCTAAACTTCTAAAGCCTCAGTGATCCGAAAGGGACCGCTCTCATGAATCCGACCGACCTCATTGACCGCGATTCGCTTCGCGGCGACATCCCGTCCTTTCGAACTGGTGACACCCTCAAGGTCCACGTCCGCGTGGTCGAAGGCACCCGCGAGCGCGTCCAGGTCTTCCAGGGCGTCGTGATCCGCCGCCAGGGCTCTGGCCTCCAAGAGACCTTCACCGTTCGCAAGATCAGCTTCGGGGTCGGCGTCGAGCGCACTTTCCCGGTCCACGCGCCCACGATCGCCAAGATCGAGGTCGAGTCCTACGGCGACGTGCGTCGCGCCAAGTTGTACTACCTCCGTGATCTGCGTGGAAAAGCCGCCAAGATCAAGGAGCTCCGCGTCACCGAGCGTCCCTAGTCCCTTGGGCGAGGAAGAGCTCGACGACTACGAGTCGACCCTCGAACTCGCGCTCGTTCAGGAATACAAGGCGGTCGTCGGCATGTTCGACTTCGCCGTGGAGACCGACCGGCGTTTCTACCTCGCCAATTCGGTCTCGGTCGAGGTTCGTTCGGCGGCGACGCCAACCCTGCTCGAGGTCACGCTGAGTGACGCCTGGGTCTGGGACATGTACCGCGCCGCTCGCTTCGTGCCGTCGGTGCGCGTGCTGACGTTTCGAGACGTCAACATCGAGCGACTACCCAAGGAAGACCTCCAACCCTGAATGGCGATGCTCCATCTCTCGACGTCGCTCGCTCACCTCGAGGACGCCACCGCTTGGGTGAACGATCAATCCTCGCCGGTCGTGCTCTCGGTCAGCGACGCCGACACGGTCATCGTCGTGGCGGCCCTGAACGACCGCTGGCGTTCGCCGATCGGCGTCTGGCTCGAGGTCGGTGACGGCTACTCGGCGGCGCTGTGCGCACGCGACGTGAAGACCTTGAGTTGGATGGTCGACCTCGAGCACGTGGTCGTCAGCGCGAGCGAGGCCTCCGAGCACGCCAGGATCGTCGCGGCGATGCTCACCGACGACGAGGTGAACATCGTCACCCCCGTCGCGGCGATTCGTGGCGCCTTCAATCGACCGGCGCCGCCACGAGCGCTTCGCGTCTGGAGCTTTGACGGCGCGACGCTACGCAGTGACCACGAGCAGTTGCGCCCCACCACGTCGCGCGAGAGCTTCGGCGACGTGACCTCGTTCGCCTGATCCGCGAGCGCGTGCTCGGCTTACTCGGGTTGCTGGGAGATCCGCTCGGGGTGGATGCGCACGGTGACGCGAATCTCGCCCTCGCGGCGCATCGGGTAGCTGTCGACGCCGAGGTACTTCTTGGCGAGGTGGTCAATGACGTCGTCGGCCCCTTCGGTGGTGAAGCCCGTCACCGTTCCGCGTACGACGATCGCCGTGTAGAGGTTGTCGGGATCGGTGAGCGACACCGCCACTCGCGCGTCGCTCGCCAAGTTGCGGGCCTTCGCCCGACCGAGGGCGGTGTTGATGATGATGTCGTCGCCGTCCAGCATCACCCACACGGGCGTGACCTGGGGGGCGCCGTCAGGACCGAGGGTGGCGACGTGGGCGAGTACCTTCTTGTCGAAGATGGCGCGCGAGGCGGAAGAGAACGTGTCGGCCATGCTGAGTCCTATCACGAGAGGCTGGGTCTGGTACCTAGTCCATCGTAATGACCATCGTTGCCCCAGGCGACTCGAGGGGCGTCGCGAGGTCGAGGCGTTCTCGGGTACGGACCATCCTCGACGGCCCCGAGAAATCCTCGTCGCCGGCTGACGGGCGATACTGGGGTGACTCGAACTGCGCTAAGAAAGTCGCAGAGCAAGGACGAGAGAGGACACCGTGCCAGACGTACGCATTGAATCAGACACCATGGGCCAGATCGAGGTGCCCGCCGACCACTACTGGGGCGCGCAGACCGAGCGCAGCCTGCACCACTTCGCCATTGGCCACGAGACCATGCCGCCTGCACTGTTGTGTGCCTTTGGCGTGTTGAAACTGGCGTCGGCCCAGGTGAACGAGGCGTTGGGCAAGCTCGACGCCGAGCGCGCGGGCCTCATCGTCGCCGCGGCGAGCGAGGTCATCGACGGGGCGCTGATGAACGAGTTCCCGCTGCGCATCTGGCAGACCGGTTCGGGCACCCAGACCAACATGAACGTCAACGAGGTCATCTCGAATCGCGCGATCGAGATGGCGGGGGGCGTGCTCGGATCCAAGGTGCCCGTGCACCCCAACGACCACGTCAACATGTCCCAGTCGTCCAACGACACGTTCCCGACTGCGATGCACATCGCCGCGGTGATGGAGATCACCGATCGACTCGTGCCCAGCGTGCAGCGGTTGCGCGACGCGCTCGACGCCAAGGCCAAGGCGTACGCCAACGTGACCAAGATCGGGCGCACGCACCTGATGGACGCGGTGCCGCTCACGCTCGGTCAGGAGTTCTCGGGCTACGTCGCCCAGCTCGACGCCGACCTCGATCGTCTTTCGAGCGTGCTCGGCGGACTCTACGAGCTCGCCGCCGGCGGCACGGCGGTCGGCACGGGACTTAACACCCACCCCGAGTTCGGCGAGCGGGTCGCCGCCGCGATCGCGGCCTTGACGGGCAAGCCCTTCGTCACCGCCCCCAACAAGTTCGCGGCGCTGGCCGCGCACGACGCCCTGGTCTTCGCGCACGGGGCCATCAAGACCACCGCCACCAGTCTCATAAAGATCGCCGACGACCTTCGCTGGTTGGGATCGGGCCCACGATCCGGCCTGGGCGAATTGGCACTGCCCGAGAACGAGCCGGGCAGTTCGATCATGCCGGGCAAGGTGAATCCCACCCAGAGCGAGGCGATGATCATGGTCGCCATCCAGGTCTTCGGCAACGACGCGGCGATCGGCATCGCCGGCTCGCGCGGGAACCTCGAACTCAACGTGTGCAAGCCCGTCATCATCCATAACTTCTGCAACTCGATCGACTTGTTGAGTGACGCGTGCGACCGATTCCGCGAGTTCTGCGTCGAGGGACTCGAACCCGACTACGAGCAGATCAACCACCACCTGAACAACTCGCTCATGCTCGTCACGGCGCTCAATCCGATCATCGGCTACGACAAGGCGGCTCAGGTCGCCAAGAAGGCCCACAAGGAGCGCACGACGTTGCGCGAAGCGGCGCTCAGTCTGGGATTTCTCAGTGCCGAGCAGTTCGACGCCGCGGTCGTGCCCGAGGACATGACCCATCCCTAAGAGACCCGACCGGCTCGCCGCCGAGGTCCTCGAGTGCTGGTTGGAAGAACACCCCTCGTGGCGCCTCGAGGGCGGTCATCTCGTGCGCGAACTGCGCACCACGGACTACCGCGGGGCGGTGACGTTGCTCGAGGCCCAGGTGGAACTCGCCGAGGCAATGGATCATCATCCCGTGGCGAGCGTTGGCTACCGCGAGCTGCGCCTCGAACTCTGGACCCACGACCGGCGCGCGATCACCCAGTTGGACATCGACTACGCCGAGGGTTTCGAGGCGTTGCTCGAGCGATTCGACGATCTGCTCAGCTGACCGGAAGGTCCCACAGGGCCATCCAGCGTGAAAGGTCCTTTTCCATGGGGATGTCCTTTTCGAGGAACGAGCGTACGCGAAGCTCGAGTTCGTTGTCGCGCTGGTTCTTCGACGTCGGGGCGAAGGGGTAGAAGGTGCCCTGCTTCAAGAGATAGACGAGTCGCACCGAGCCCTCGCCGGGCGGGGTCTTGGGCACGAAGCCGAAGACCGCGCACAAGAGTCGCGGGCCGAGACCGTTCTCCACCATTGAGGTGTTGGCGCTGTGGATGCGCGTGACCAGGCTCTCGAGGTCGGGGTCCTTGATCACCAGCCACTTGAAGCCGAGGTCGTCGCTCGTGATGCTCACCTTGTTGTCGGTCTCGTCAAAGTTGAGCAGTTGTTCGATGTCCGCGTCGGTCGTGATCGTCGACTCGCCGCTGCCGGCCTTGAAGCAGAGGCCCGCCTCGCCCGAGGAGACGAGGTCCAGCTCGCTGTCGAGCGTGAGCGCTCCGGTGGACAAGGCGAAGAGGTTGTCGAGCTTGGGTTGGGCCTGGGTGGTGCGCCCGAACAGCGCGTCGCGAAGCCCCACTAGCCGTTCAGTTCACGCTCGAGCTTGTTCAACTGGTCGAGGCGCTTCTCCAGCGAGGGGTGCGTCGAGAACAACGACGCCGCCGTGCCGCTAGCGAGGGCGGGAGCGAAGAAGAAGGCGTTCATGCCCTCGGCCTTGCGCAGGTCCGTGCGCGGGATCTTGCCCATGTCGCCGGTGATGTGCACGAGCGCGCTCGCGAGGACGCTGGGCTTGCCGATGAGGATCGCGCCCGAACGATCGGCCGCGAGCTCGCGGTAGCGCGAGAGGGCCATGGTGAGCAGGTAGGCAATGACGTAGATGACGAGCGACACGATCCAGGTCACCATCTCGAGCAGCACGATGTTCTGACCACCGCGTCCGCGTCCGCCGCCGCCCAGGATCGCGCCCCACATCGCGACGCGGCTCACGAGTCCGGCGAGCATGCCCACGCCCGAGGCGATGGTCATCACGGCCACGTCGCGGTGCGCGACGTGGCTCAACTCGTGCGCGAGTACGGCCTCGAGTTCCTCGTCGTTCAGGCGGTTCATGATGCCACGGGTAGCACAGATGACCGCGTGCTTGGGGCTGCGACCCGTCGCGAACGCGTTAGGCATGTCGATCTCGGCGACACCCACGCGGGGCTTTTCCATGTTGGCGAGCAGGCAAAGCCGGTCGACGATCTCGTGCAGGCGCGGCTCTTGCGCGGGGGTGACCTCGTGAGCGTGCATGGAGAACATGGCGATCTTGTCCGAGAAGAAATACTGGGAGAAGATCAGCGCAAAGGCGATCACGATGACGAAGCCGAACGCGACGCCCACGCGGATCAGAACGGTGATGATGATCGCGTAGAGCAGGACGAGCAAGAGCCCCGTCACGAACATTCGCGCGTTCAGGCCGTGGTCGGTTTCAATCTTTGATTTGGGCATGGTCACGCGTCCTTCGGTGTCGGTAGTTCGCCGGCGGCGTCAGTACTGGCGCCCGTGCCGAGCTGGGCTTTCAGGGCGGCGAGCTGGGCGTCGACGTTGGACGCGTTCCCCGCCTTGTCGAGTTGGGCCTGGATGTCGTCGGACGGACTGTTCAGGTCGGTCAACGCGCCCGAGGCGAGCAACTCATCGAGCGCCCCGCTGCGCGCCTGCATCTCGGCGACCTTGTCCTGGGCGCGTTGCATGGCGGCGCCCGCGTCGGTCATGGACGTGGAAATGCCCGCGACCGCCTCGTTGATGTGCGAGGACGCCTCGGCCGCGGTGTAGGTGGCCTTGATGGTCTCCTTCTTCGTGCGAAACGCCTCGACCTCGGTCTGGAGGCGCTGGCTGGTCTGGGTGAGCTTGTCCTCTTGTTCGACGATGGTGGCGTGTTGGGCGTCGAGGTCCTTCAGCTGGGCGGCGATCGCCTCGCGGCGCGTGAGCGCCTCGCGTGCGAGCGGTTCGTTGCCCTGGGCGAGGGCGGCCTTGGCCTGGTCGGCGAGTTTGTCACCCTGTGACTTCAGTTGTTCGGCCTGAATCTCCACGCGCTTGCGCGCGGTGGCGACGTCGGCGACGGCGCGCTTGACCTTGGTGAGGTTCTCGAGCTGCTGTTCGTAGGAGAGGTCGAGCGTCTGGCGCGGATCCTCCATCTTGTTGAGCGCGGCGTTGGACTTCGCCTGGAAGATTGTCGCGATTCTCTTACCTAAACCCACGGGGGCCTCCTTCGTTACCTGACCAGACTAGGGGCAACCGAGCGGAGTCCAGATTAAGAACTTCTGGCTGCACCCTTCAAACTCTACGTTCTGGGCAGGTTCTCGTCCTGGGTCGTGGCCTGGTCGGCCAGCTCGAGCCGGTACGCCTCGAGTTGCGTGGCGATCCCCTCGTCGCTCGCGCCGAGCATGCGCACACAGAGCAGACCCGCGTTCGTCGCGCCGTTGATGGCGACCGTGGCGACCGGCACGCCGCGCGGCATCTGGACGATGGAGAGCAGCGAGTCCAGGCCGTCAAGACGCGCGAGCGCGACGGGCACGCCGATCACCGGCAACGTGGTCACCGCCGCCAGCATGCCCGGCAGGTGCGCGGCGCCGCCCGCGCCCGCGATCAAGACCCGCAGTCCCCGCGATCGGGCTTGCTTCGCGTAGGAAATCATCGCTTCGGGTGTGCGGTGGGCTGAGACGACGTGGATCTCGTAGGGAATGGCGAAACGTTCGAGGATCGTCGCGGCGTCGTTCATGATCTCGTGGT
Source organism: uncultured Acidimicrobiaceae bacterium (assembly GCA_963849155.1). Lineage (GTDB taxonomy): Bacteria > Actinomycetota > Acidimicrobiia > Acidimicrobiales > RAAP-2 > RAAP-2. Next base: position 280,589 of record CAWKGL010000004.1, on the reverse strand, counting down.
CCGAGGAACTGCCCATGACGATGCCGACGACTGGTTGCACTAGACCTCCTCGGTGCTCGTGCCGTACGCACGCGCACCCCGCCATGCTCTCACGTGCACCGTGGTGGGATCGTCACCGGTGCTCGTGACGTGGCCGAGCTTGCGATTCGGTCGCCAGGCCTTCGCGTAATCGTGCACCGCGACGTCGCCGAGGGCGCGAGCGCCTTCGAGCGATCCCGGGCGTTCGGCACCAACGACGTTGACCATCACGACGTGTTCGAACAGGGGTTCGACTGGACCAAGCGGGCGACCGCTCACGGCGAGGAGATGATTCGCGAACTGGCTGGTGGCGCAGCCTTCGATGGTCCAGTGTCCCGAGTTGTGCGGTCGCAGGGCGATCTCGTTGACCAACAGTCCCTCGCGGGTGACGAAGTACTCGATCGCGACGATGCCCACCGCGTCGACCAGTGACGCGATCTGTTCGGCGAGCTCCTCGCCCTGACGGGCGAGTTCGGCCGTGACGCGCGCGGGATACACGACTTCGACGCACATGCCGTTGGCCTGGACCGTCGTGACCAGCGGATACAGCGCAATCGAACCATCGAGTCCGCGCGCGAGCACCTGGGCCACCTCGCCCTGCAGGGTGAGACGTTCTTCGACGACCACGTCGCCGGCGCGTGAGAGTTCGTCGAGGACCAGCATCGTCTCCTCGCGCGTATCGGGAAACACGACGCCGCGCCCGTCGTAGCCGCCCCGAGCGGACTTGAGGACGGGCTCGCGATCGAGTTGGGCGAGGAACGGACCAACGGCGGCGTCACTCGCGCTCGAGACCACGATGAATCGGGGTACTGGCACGCCGGCCTCGAGGAAACGTCGCCGCTGGAACGCTTTGTCGGCGGCGAAGCGCAACGCCGACGAACCTGGACGGACCGGGACCCCTCGGCCCTCGAGCGTCGCAATCTGATCGAGATCGACGAGTTCGTGGTCGAAGGTCACGACGTCCACGACCGTCGAGAGTTCCTCCAGTGCGTGCGGGTCCTTCGCGTCGCCCACGATGACGTGGTCGCACGAGATGGCGGCCGGGTCATCGGGTGATCCAGCGAGCACGTATGTCGCCACGTCGAGTTCGCGCGCCGCCTCGCCCATCATGAGTGCGAGTTGACCACCGCCGACGATGCCCACGCGCGACGAACTAGGTTGGGGGACGTTTGACACGACCAGAACGCTACTGGTCGTTCGAGGGGGCCTAGTCGTGAAGATCGCAATTGGTTTGGACACCGACGCTCCTCTGGAGCAGACGCTCGCCAGGGCTCGTCGCTTGCGCGCGCTGGGTTTCACCACGATGTGGGCGTCGCAGATCTTTGGTCCCGACACGTTGACGGTGCTCGCGGTCGTGGGTCGTGAGTTGGGTGACGTCGACCTGGGTACCGCCGTCGTGCCCATCCAGCCTCGCCATCCGGCGATGCTCGCCGCCCAAGCGAGGACGGTGCAAGAGGCGATCGGTGGTTCGCTGACGCTCGGAATCGGTCTCTCCCACCAAGTGATCGTCGAGGGGCTCTGGGGCATCTCCTTTGACAAGCCCGCCCACTACATGTCCGAGTACCTTCGCGCGCTGGGCCCGATGCTGCGCGGCGAGGACGTCAACGTGCACGGCGAACGGGTGAGTGCGGTGGCGCTGAGCGCGGTGGGGCCCAAACAGGTCGCGACCCCGGGCCTGCTGGTCGCGGCCCTCGGCCCGAAGATGCTGGAACTCGCCGGCACGTTGAGTGACGGCACCGTGCTGTGGATGACTGGTCCGCGCACTATCGAATCGCACATCGCGCCCCACCTTCGTGCCGCCGCCTCCAACGCCCACAGACCCGCGCCGCGCGTCGTCTGTTCACTGCCGGTGGTCGTGACCAACGACGTCGATCGAGCTCGCGCACGCATCAACGAGGAGTTGGCCATCTACGCCACCCTGCCGAGTTACGCGGCGATGATGGAGCGTGAAGGCGCGAGCGAACCCGCTGACATCAGCCTGATCGGCTCGAGCCAACACGTTCTCGAGCGTCTTGACGCACTGCGTGCAGCGGGCGTCAGCGAGTTCTCGGGTGTGGTGTCGGGTACGAGTGAGGAACGCGACGCGTCTCTCGACATTTTGTTGGAGTACGAACGCGTTCGCTGAGGATTTGATTATCCACAACGGATGTCGACGCCGCGGACAACCGCGAATCAACTAAATTGGTCCGCTACGAGGAGTTGAGATGTCAGTCGCGGCCAGTGTCCTATCCATAGTGCTGTTCTTGGTGTTCGCGACATCGGGGATGCAGAAGATTCGATTCAACCCAATGATGTCCGCGGCGGCCGAGCATCTCGGTTTCTCGAAGATCGCCTACCAGCGCATTGGCGTGTTGGAGTTCGCTGGCGCGTTGGGTGTCCTTGTTGGCTTGGCCTCAACGCGTTCGAGTTTCCTGGGCGTACTCAACATCGCCGCCGCGGCGGGACTCGCGATCACGATGGTCGCCGCGGTCTTCCTGCACCTGAAGAAGGGCGACGGTGCCGCACTTTTTGCCCCGGCGGGCGCGCTCACGGTTCTCTCGATTCTCGAATTGATCTTTCGGATCGCTTAGCTCACTGGGGCAGTCGGGTGTGCTTGAACTCGTTCAACGCCGGCTGGGCACTCATCAGCGTCACGAGCGACGCGATGAGTTCCGTCGACGCTTCGGGGTCGCCAGTGGGTGGGGTCATGTAGCGAACGAACGTGGCGTCGTCACCGACGACGAAGGTCGGTACGCCGAAGGCCTCGAACTTCTCGAATCGCGCGAAGCACTGGCCAATGACCTGGTGGGGTCGACGCGTCAAGAGGTCGCGGTGCACCATCGCCAGGTCGACCCCGAGTGGAGCGAGCACGTTCTCGATCTCGGCGAAGGTCACGAGGCGGATCGCGCGTTCGTGGCGCGCGCGAAAGAGCGCCTCGTGCGCGAGCGCGAACGTGTCGGGCTGCTGGTCCCGCACCGACACGCTCACCGCGAGGGCCAACAGGTCCGGGTCGTGGTCCGGGTCGTCCCAGACGTCGGGCGCGCCCTCGGACTTGTAGCCCTGGCTCATGGTCCACGGGACGAACTCCACGTTGAAGTCCGCCCCGGCCGCTAAGGCCTTTAGGACGTGCAGGTGGATGTTCTTGGCGAAGGGGCAGCGGTAGTCGTAGGAGAGTGCGAAGTCGGTCACGTCGCCAGCCTACGGACTAGCCGACGGGAACGGGGACGCCGTCGGCGCGACAGAGGTCCTTGTAGGCGCAGAATCGACAGGTGTTTACCGACGGGGTCGCGGGGAACTCGCCGTCATCGTAGTAACGCTTGATCCGCGTCCACGCGTCGACGGCGCTCGTGGTGCGGGCCTTGATCACGACGTCGGTGACCGGCCGTTCGATGGTCTCGCCCTGGGCGACGTAGAGGAGACGGATCCTCGTTGGTGTCTCACCGAGCTTCTCTCGACAGAGGGCGGCGTAGAGTTCGGTGTTCGCGAAGGTCTGGGCGTCGTAGTTCCGGTTCGGGAGTGCGCCCGTCTTGTAGTCGACGATCACCAGATTGCCGGCGTCGTCGCGGTCGAGACGATCGAGGATGCCAAAGAGTGGCGTATCGTCCACGTTCACCCCGAGGCGAAGCTCGATGCCTTCGGCGTTCACGTGACGGGGGTCTTCCATCTCGAAGTACGTGGTGATGATGTCGTGGGTCTCGTCGACCATTCGCTCGAGCATGGCCGTGTCCATCGAGATCTCGGCGCGCACGGAGTCGGTGAGGATGGCGTCGATCGCGGGGTCCACGAACGCGCGGGCCTTCTGCTCGGTGCGCTCCTCGCTGGGTAATGAGAAGAGGTGTTCGAAGACGTAGTGGGCGAACCGACCCTTGGCGGTGGCGTAGGTAGCCGGTTGGGGGATCCTCTCGATCGAGGCGTGCTGGTAGCGACGGGGGCACGCCTTGAAATCGGCGAGGCGCGAAGGGGAGAGTGACTTCGGTAACGGCTGGACAAAGGACATGTGTCGACCATACGACGGGGGTGTCACGGCGCGTGGCCCTCGGTTCGCTCGTCGCCGAGTAGACAAGAGGAATGATCAGCCAGCACGATGCGTCCGCGAAGCGAGCTCTTATCCGTTCGAATTCGTGGAATGGTGTGAGTCGCGGCGAGTCGGTCGTGGTGGATACCCCAAAAGAGAGGCGTCAACAGTGGGTCTTCGTCGCTCACGTGCGCAACCTGGAGACCGGCGACGAATGGGTCGAGGTCCGCGGCGGGCGGCTAGGAGAGTCCAAGGGCCGCGCCTTTCGCCCTGAACTGATCTATCCCTCGAACGCGATGCGTGGTTCGAGGTTGCTCGGTGCGTCCCTCCAGTTCGCACCGCGACTTGCGCTGTACGATCTCGACTCGAACTGAGGGTATCGAGCACCGGTGCCCGTAGCGTGGGGACGTGGAGGATCGCGAGCTCTTGATCTACGACGGATCGTGCGGGCCGTGCTTGCGCGCGGCCGCGTGGCTCACGGCTCACCTTCGAGACGACGCGAACCTCGATCTGGAATCGTCCCAGAGTCTTGACGACGACGCGCTCGCGAAGCTCAAGTTGAACCGACGAGCCGTCGAGGACTCGTTATGTTGGGCCGGCGCGGGGCGTACGTGTTCTGGCTCGCAGGCCGTCACCCTCGCGCTCTCGCGCACGCGTCGACCGTGGTCGCTGCTCGCAAATGCCCTTCGCGCACCAGTCATTGCTCCGTTACTCGCTCGCGCGTACCCACTCTTGGCGAGGAACCGGCATCGATGGTTTGGCTCAAAGACGTGTGGTGGCATCGGCGAACACTTCTGAGCGCCGTGGATCCAGGCTGAGGACGTCCGCGTGATCAGGCACGAATTCTTGCCCGTTCATGGTTCGCTGAACGTTCACGTTGACGATTCGAAACCGTGACGAACGTTTGACCGCGTAGCGCGAGGTCGACTTCTAAAGAACTTGCGTCGATCCTTCGCCGACCGTTGACGTCGTGGTCGTCAAGGGGCGGACGGCGATCGCCGGAACGCGCGCACGCGGCCCTGACCTACGGCCGCACCGAAAAGGACAACCGCTCCGCCGACTGGTTCGAACCAGGCGAACGATTCGTGGAGGAACAACAGACCCACGATGACCGCGACCACTGGAGTCAGGAAGGTCACGGTACTCGCAAGGGAACTGCCGGCGTTGCTGATGATTTGGAAATTCCAAACGTAGGCAATCCCACTTCCGAGCACCCCGAGGGCCGCGGCACCCAGCACGGCCTTGGTGCTGGCGTGATGACCGTTGAGGCCGTGGACGAGGAACGTGGGCAGCAGGATCAGGGAAGCCACGAGCAGTTGGGCTGCGGCGAGCGATTCCGAAGGCAAGCCACGTCGCGTGAGGTGGCGTTTCGAGTAGGGGTACGAGACGCCGTACATGGTGACCGAGACCAACAGGGCCGCAATGGCCCACCACGGGTTCTTCCCCAAGCCGTTCCATACTCCAAGGACCACCAGCACGCCGACTAGGCCCAGTCCCAGACCGATGACTTGATTGCGCGTGATGGCTTCATCACGAAAGACGACGGCGATGAAGAAGAGTGAGGTGAGGGGCGTCATCGCGTTGATGATGCCGGCCAGAATCGACGTCGTGCGGGTTTCCGCGACGGCGAAGAGTACGCCGGGAACGACGTTCAGGCATAAGGCGACGACCACGAGGTGTCCCCACGCGGCGAGTTCTCGGGGATAGCGCAGGCGCGACGCGAGGAGCAGAACGAACAACGTGAGTGCACCCAGCGCACAGCGCACGAACGCCACGCCAAAGGGCGTGAGGAAGATGAGTGACCATTTGATGAAGAGAAACGAACAGCCCCACACGGTGCCGAGTGCAAGGTAGGCAAGCAGCCAGGGGCCCTTATTCGAAGGCGTCATGGGGCCAAGGCTAGGGCGGACCACTACAGGGACTTATGACGGTCGCGATCGCCTCGGGGCCACGTCCCTTCCCGCGTTCGCTCAATCGATCGCTGCTAAGACCTGCCACAACTCAAGGCAGTGACGAGTCAGCTTTGTCGGACGAAATGCGGTCGCTACCGCTGTTCCTCATTTCGTCGCCGAACAGGTGTCAGTCCTTATCTGGCGACGTCCGTCGAAGCGGGGGAAGCTTGTTGGGTGCGAGAGAACGGGCAGGTAGTTCATCGAGGAGTAACACCGTCGCTCGAGTCACCGCCTCGACGGCGGCTTCGAACGCGACAACGGTATTCTTTGACGTGCTCTGCACACCGCTCACCTTCCTTACGTACTGGCGGGCTGCTGATTCGATCTCGTCAATGGTGGCTGGTGGCTCGAGTCCTCGCAGGGTAGTTATGTTTCGGCACATTCCACGAGGGTAGGTCCACGGCGACGTCCAGGTGACGTGATCATGTTTTCACGCACGGTTACGGCGAATTCGCTACGAAGCTGATGTCGATCGGCGCGCGGTTTGGGCACCTGCGATGAAAAAAGCAAGAGAGCGGGTGACGGGAATCGAACCCGCATGGCCAGCTTGGAAGGCTGGAGCTCTACCATTGAGCTACACCCGCGCGTCCCTTGCGAGACTCGAACAAGTCTAGAGCACACGCTCTAGCGTGGTCGCATGGATTCGTCACTCTATGAACAGGTCGGGGGAGAATCGTTCTTCGTTCGGCTCGTTGACTTCTTCTACGTCGGTGTGGAAAACGACGAGGTACTTCGTCCGATGTATCCGGATGATTTGAGTGAATCAAAGCGGCATCTGGTCCTGTTCCTCGTTCAGTACTGGGGTGGTCCGTCGACGTACATGCAGGAAAGAGGTCACCCACGTTTGCGCATGCGTCACGCACCGTTTCACATCAATAAACGGGCCCGAGACGCGTGGCTCCTGGCCATGAACAACGCCTTGGATAGCGTGCGAGGTGACCTCACTGATGAGCAGTACGACGAGATGAAGGCCTACTTCGACATGGCGGCCCATCAGATGAGAAACGTCTAGTGGCCCACACGATCAAAGAGCGACGTCGAGTGATCAGCCCAGTCGGTGGGGACTCGACGAGGTAGAAATAATGCCCGGGTGCGCGTGGCTTGAGCTGAAATGTACTTAGCATTGAGGTATGGCGAGAAGGTCAAAGTGGCGATACGACGAGGAACGCGTCATCTCCGTCACGCCGGTGAGTCGGGGTGTCGTGGCGCCCGCGTTGGCGACGGGCGTCGCGTGCGCAGTGGTTTGGCTCGCCGTTAGCCGCGTTCACTTCTTCGATGAGTATCGATACATTCTTGGGGCGGTGCTTATCCTGCCGTGCGTCGGTGTGTTGGCCACGCGACTTTGGCGTTGGCGTTCGCACAAGGTCCATCTGACGAGTCAGCGAATCGTGGTCGAGGGAGGGGTCCTCCAGCACACGACGAGCGAGGTTGAGCTCCATAATCTGGTCAAGACCCGGATCGACCAACATTGGCGAGATCGGCTGGCCCGACGCGGCGTTGTCGTCGTCGAAACACCGGCGGGGACGTTAAACCTCGGTATGGTTCGCCATCCGGCGGCCCTGTGTCGTTTGATCGATAACGAGCGGCGATATTTGATCGGTGGTGACGTGGAGAAGAACGCGGTGTTCGATTTCGACGCTCCCGGAGACGAGGAATTGGACGCCGGTGGCCGCCGACACCGAGGCCGGCGTCTGTGAATGCATCGGACGCGGATTCAACTACCCTCATGACCATGGGAACTCGTTATCGGTGCACGGCGTGCGGCAATCTGACGCGCTTTGACGTCGTGGAAACGACTTCGGTTCGCGCGTTCCATCACTACACCGTGGGCGGGGATCTCACCATCGAGGAGCCCGAAGTCATTTCGCGAACCATTGAATCGGTGACGTGTCGATGGTGCGGCCACGGGCGCGAAGTCGAGGTCATCACCGAGTCCGCCTAAGTGCGATCATTTGACACTCAACGACCGCGTTTCGCGCCATCGTCGATGCGGGGGACTTCACTCTCGGGCGAACCCGTCGAGAGGACCTTTCGCGGCCTGACCCTCGTGGTCGCGATCAAGCCCGAGTGCGACGGCTGCCGAGTATTCGCGCAATCGAGTCTCCAGGAGTTCGGTGACCTCGACGTGGTGTTCGTGGCGTCGCGCGCCGAAGAGAACGACGAGTGGCGTGCCGTTCCCCACGAGATCATCGTGGCGCCGGAGTTGCTGACGCAGTTGGACGTGCGTTGGCCACCTTTCTACGTGTTGATAGACGCCACGTCGCACCGCGTCCTCGTGGAGGGAGTCGTCTTCGGTCCCGCGCAGGTCGCCGCGGAGATACGCCCGTACCTCACGCCCTGATGTCACAGTGGTCGGGCAGTGTTACACCAAGTGAAAGGTGCGACATGAAAAGACCACTCGAACTCTCGATAAGTTGTGACGACTGCGTTCGTCGTGGAACCCCGGACTGCGAGGACTGTCTCGTGAGTTTCGTGCTCGGCGAGGAACCAGGGAAGTTGGCGATGACCAGTGAAGAAGCGCACGTCGTAGAACTGTTCAGCGCCCAGGGAATGATTCCCCGACTGCGCTACGAACGCACGCCGAGGACCTACACGGGCTAGGACTGGTGGTTGACTAGCGTGTTCCTGTGACGCGCCACCTCCTGGTGACCAATGATTATCCGCCAAAGACCGGGGGAATCCAGGTCTACCTCCATGAACTCTGGCAGAGGCTTGAAGAAGACCGAGCCGTCGTCCTGACCGCCACGTCGCACGACGACACCGCCAGCTTTGACCAGAAGAGTAGGCTCGTCATCGAAAGGGTTCCCCAGCGCACGTTGTACCTTCCCACGCCGCGTGTCCTGGCCGCCATCGAATCGGCCATCGAGCGGCACCAGCCCGACCTCGTCTTGCTCGACCCCGCGTGGCCACTCGGACTGCTGGGACCTCGGCTCTCGCGGCCCTACGGCGTCGTGCTGCACGGCGCGGAAGTGGCGATACCCGGCCGACTGCCCTTGGTCGGCTCGTCGTTGCGTTACGTCCTTCGTCGGGCCAGTGTCGCGCTCTGTGCCGGGAGTTACCCAGAGCTCGAGGCGCGGCGAAACACGGCCGAGTACATGGCCCCGGTCCTCCAGGTGCCACCGGGCGTGGACACCGCCCGGTTCGCCCCCCTCAGCGTGAAGCGGCGTCGCGAGGTTCGTCAGGCGTTCGGGTTCGACGACGAGGACCTCGTCGTGTCGTCGTACTCGCGACTGGTGCCGCGCAAGGGCATGGACACGCTCATCCGGGCGAGCGTCGCGCTTCGCCGCGACTTCCCCCGGTTGCACGTCGTCATCGGTGGTTCGGGACGAGACCGCGAGCGACTCGAGAAGTTGGCGAAGCGACTCCAGGCGCCCGTCACCTTCCTGGGTCGCGTGCCCGACGAGACATTGGGCGAGTGGCTCGCGTCGACCGATCTGATGGTGATGGACTGTCGAAGTCGCTGGTTGGGCCTCGAACAGGAGGGATTTGGCATCGTGTTCCTCAACGCGGCGGCGTGTGGGGTCCCCGCCATTGCGGGACGATCGGGTGGCAGCCACGAAGCGGTGGTCGACGGCGTCACCGGCTACGTGGTGAGGAATTCGCGGAGCGTCCCCGAACTGGTGGCCGCGATGGCGGCGTTGCTCGGTGACGACACCACTCGCGCGCAGTTCGGTGAGCGGGCGCGGTCGGTGGCATCGACCCGATTCGACTGGGACATCCTCGCGCACACGTTGCGCGACGGTCTCGTTCCCTACGATCACTACGGTTCGAGTGAGCAACTGGCCTAGGCTGAAGTCAGGAGGCGGCGTGTCACAGCGAGCAACGGAATCAATCATGGTCGATGCCACTCCCGAGACCGTCTTCGCCGTCGTGACCGACTTCGCGAACTACGCCAATTGGGTGAGCGACCTGAAGCGGATCGAGATACTCGAGCGCGACGCGGACGGACGCGCGCTCGAAGTCGAATTTCGCGCGGCGGCGTTCGGACGATCGACCACGTACACGCTTCGATACGACTACAGTCGCGCGCCTGGTTCACTCAGTTGGCATCAGACGAGGGGTGACCTCACCGAGACCATGCAAGGTCAGTATCGCTTCGAACCGGTCGGGGACGCCACGCGCGTCACCTACGACCTCGAAGTCGAACTGCTGGTACCGATACCGCACTTCATCAAGTCGCGCGCCGCGCAGCGGATTCAGACCCAGGCGCTCGTCGAATTGAAGGCTCGCGCTGAGTCGGTTCGATGAGCGACGTCGCCATCGGAATCGACGTCGGGGGGACCAAGGCGCTCGCCCTCGTGGTGGCTCGTGACGGACGAGTCTTGGGTGAGACGATCGCCGCGACGCCCCACGACGCCACTCGAGAGGCGGGCGAGGCGACCGCGGGGGTGTTGACGGGCCTGGTGAACGAGCTCGCGGCGACCCACGGGTTGGTCGTGAGCGAGACCCCCGTGGGGGTGGGACTGCCCGGACTGATGCGAAAGGACGGTCGCCTGGCCTTCGCCCCGAATCTGCAGAGCGCCTCGGGGGCGGACCTGGGTTCACTGCTCGGCACCGCGCTCGTGAGTTCGCGCGTGTTCTGTGAGAACGACGCCAACTGCGCGGCGGTGGCCGAGCACGAGTGGGGCGCGGGTCGAGGAGTCGACGACTTCGTGATGGTGACCCTCGGTACCGGTATCGGTGGCGGGATCATCGCCGACGGACGCTTGCTCCAAGGACGCAGTGGTTTCGCGAGCGAGATCGGGCACATGGTCGTCGAGGCGCACGGCATTCCCTGTACGTGCGGGGGCATGGGTTGCTGGGAGCGATACGCCTCGGGAAGCGGCCTTCGCCGACTGATCCGCGAGACCGCCAAGGACGGCGGTCTTCCCACGTTGCTCCTCGAGCACGGCAGCGCGGAGGACATCCGTCCCGAGGACGTCACCTCGGCGGCGGCCCGGGGACTCGACGAGGCGCTCGACCTGCTTCGCCAGATGAGTTGGTGGTTGGCGCTCGGATTGTCGAACCTGGTGGCGATCCTGGACACGGGCCACTTCGTGATCGGCGGCGGACTGTCGAGCGCGTCGGACCTCGTGTTGCCCATGACGCGCGATTACCTCACGAATCTCGTCGAGGGCTACCGGAACCGGCCGGCGATCACGGTGACCGCCTCGATGTTCGGTCCGCGTTCGGGCGCCATGGGCGCCGCGCTGACGGCCTTCGTGAGAGATTCGTGAAACTCGGCGTCCTGCTGCCGACCTTTCGCGCTGGCAGTGACGACGCGCTCGACGCGGCGCGCGCGGCCGAGGAGGCGGGACTCGACGGCGTCTTCGCCTACGACCACCTGTGGCCCATGGGCTCGCCGCAACGCCCGTCCCTCGCCCCCTTCGCGCTGCTGGCCGCCGTGGCGACTCGTCACGACCTGGTCGTCGGTCCGCTCGTCGCGCGCGTGGGTCTGGTCAGCACCGAGCACCTGGTCGAGCAGTTCCGCACCCTCGAGCACTTCGCGCCGGGTCGGGTGATCGCGGCACTGGGCACCGGGGACAAGTTGTCGGCCCCCGAGAACGAGGCCTACGGGCTACCGGCGCTCGATCCCTCGACGCGCCGCGGACTTCTCGAAGCCACGTGGCACGAACTGCACGACGAGATGCCGGTCTGGTTCGGCGCCGGCGCGACCTCGACGAACGAACTCGCGCGCCGTCTCGGGGCTGGTCTCAATATGTGGGACGCCGCGACCGACGACGTCGCGCGCGAGAGTGCGAGAGGCGTCACCAGTTGGGCGGGACCCGCGCCATCAGACGTGGCCGCGCACCTCGACGCGCTCGCTGACGCGGGGGCCACGTGGGCGATCTTCGCGCCCCAGACCAACGTGTCGGACCTGAAGAAGTGGCGCACGAACCGAGAAAAAAGTAGGTTTCACTGATGGAATTTCGTCGGATCAACGGCTTGCCGCCCTACGTCTTCGCCCAAATCAACGGGCTCAAGGCGCAGGCCCGGGCCGCGGGCCGTGACGTCGTGGACTTCGGTTTCGGCAACCCGGACCTGCCCAGTCCCGACGTGGCGGTCGCCAAACTCGCCGAGGCCGCACAGAATCCGAAGAACCATCGCTACAGCGCCAGTCGCGGCATTCCGAACCTGCGCCTCGCGATGGCGAACCGCTACAAGTTGCTCTTCGACGTCGACGTCGATCCCGACACCGAGGTCGTCACGACCATCGGGGCCAAGGAGGGTCTCACGCATCTCATGTGGGTGCTGCTCGGACCCGGCGACAGTGCGATCGTGCCCAGCCCGAGTTACCCGATCCACTTGGCGGGGCCGGGCTTCGCGGGCGCGAACGTCATCACCGTGCCCATCCTCGACCCCGGTGCGAGCGACGTCGACCCCGGTGACGCCTTCTTCGAGGGTCTCGTCGCGGCGTGGGAGCACGCCAAGGTGAAGCCGCGGGTCATCATCTGCTCGTTCCCGCACAATCCCACGAGCGCGTGCGTGGACCTGTCGTTCATGGAGCGCCTCGTTCAGTTCGCCCTCGAACACGGCGTCGTGATCTGTCACGACTTCGCCTACGCCGACCTCGGCTTCGACGGTTACCGACCGCCCTCGATACTCCAGGTACCGCGCGCCAAGGAGTGCTGCGTCGAGCTCTACACGCTCACGAAGTCCTTTTCGATGGCGGGATGGCGCGTCGGTTTCCTGGTCGGCAACGCCGAGATCGTGGCGGCCCTGACCAAGCTCAAGAGCTACCTCGACTACGGGACCTTCCAGCCGGTCCAGATCGCGGCCATCGTGGCGATGAACGAGGCCGTCGATTACCCGGGCCAACTGCTCGCGGTCTACCAGGCTCGCCGTGACCTTCTCATCGAGGGACTGAATCGAATCGGCTGGGAGGTGAAGCCACCGCGCGGGTCGATGTTCGTGTGGGCCCCGATCCCCGAGCCGTACCTCGAGATGGGTTCGCTCGAGTTCGCCCGCTTCTTGATCGAAGAGGCCGACGTCGCCACGAGTCCGGGCGTGGGCTTCGGTGACGGTGGCGAGGCGCACGTGCGCTTTGCGCTCATCGAGAACGAACTGCGCACCCAACAGGCGGTTCGCAACCTGCGCAAGGCCCTCACCAAACTCGGATGAGCGGCCCGGGTTTGCCGACGCGCGTGCGCCTAGGGTAAGCCCGCGCGAGCAACCGCCACTTCGGCCACCTCGATCCGGCCGCGTCGTTGCGTCGCGATCTCGAAGCGGTTGCTCGAGGGCGCGCTCATGACGAACAACGTCGTCTCGTTCTCGCCGCCGAGCATGCACGCGAAGGCCGTCTGGGTCGTGGTCACGCGTCCCGTGATCTCGCCGCCTTCCTTCACCCGTAGACACTGGTTGGTGAGCGCGTTGGCGAGCCATATCTGTCCATCCGCGTCCAGGCACATGCCGTCGGTGGCGACGAAGTCGAGCTGGGCCCAGACGCGACGATTGCTCAGCGTGCCGTCGGCGTGCACGTCAAAGGCGGTGAGGCGAAAGGTCATGGTCTCACCCACGATGAGCGTCGCGCCGTCGGGGGTGAGCACCGAGCCGTTCGGAAAGGCCATGTCCGCCACGCTCTGGATGACCGTGCCGTCGGGGTCGAGGACGACGAGATTCGTGGTGGGTGGGGGAGTGGCGAGCATGCCCTCGACGCCGATGTCGGCGAGCATGGTGTCAAGGTCGAAACCGAAGTTGCCGACGTAGCTGTAGCCGCTGGCCGATACCACCATGTCGTTGGCCCAAAAGCCGCAGTACGCACTGATGTCGGCGAACTCACTGACGGTCCCGTCGCCGAAGCGAAGGACCCGGTGATCGACGCACGACACGCACAAGAGGTCGCCGTTGGGTAGCCAGCCCAGTCCCGAGGGCTGACCCTCGACGTGGTGTTCGAGACGTTCGTCCGTACCGTCAGGATTGATCGAATAGACGCCAAGGCGGTAGAAGTCCGAGAACCACAACCGGCCCCCGTGCCACCTCGGTGCTTCGCCAAAGGACAGCCCTTCGCTGATCACGCGTGTGGTGTAGTCGTCCATGATTCCCTTTCTCTCCTAGCTGCGTTCGCACGCGCGCAGCCACGCCGCGTAGCGCGCGTCGACGAGGGACGGATCCTCGGGGCTGAAGCGGCGACTGGACTGCCAGAGTTCGCCCAACTGATCGAGCGAGTGCCAGAGCCCGATCTCGAGTCCCGCGACGGTCGCCGCGCCGCGCGCGGTCGCCTCGAGCGAGGCGCTGCGAGCGACCGCGACTCGACTGTTGGTCGCTTGGAGTTGCAGCAGCGAGTCCATCGCCGCGGCGCCTCCGTCGGCGCGAAGTTCGCGCAACGCGATACCCGCCGCCGCGAACGCCTCGGTCATGGCGCGCACCTGGAACGCCAACGCCTCGAGCAGCGCCCGCGCCACGTGGGCGCGGGTGGAACCTTGGGAGAGTCCGGTGATCGATCCGCGTGCGTCACTGCGCCAGAAGGGAGAGCCCAGACCCGTGAAGGCGGGAACGAAGGTCACGCCCTCGCTGCTCGCGACGCTGGTCGCGAGCGCCTCGAGATCGGCGGCCTGGTCAATGAAGCCGAGCTCATCACGCAGCCACTGCACGCCGGCACCCGCGACGAAGGCTGAACCTTCGACGCAGTAGGCGGCCGGACCGAAGGCGCCGAGGTCCCAGGCGACCGACGTGATCAGACCCTCGAAGACACCCGGCGAACTGTCGCCCGCGTTGGCGAGCACGAAGGCGCCGGTCCCGTAGGTCGCCTTGATCAGACCCGGCGAGAAACACGCCTGGCCGAAGAGGGCGGCCTGTTGGTCGCCCAAGACACCCGTGATCGGTACGCCGGCGAGTTCGGGGACGACGTCGCCACTCACGGTCGCGAAAGTCGTCGTAGACGGCCGGATGTCGGCGAGCGCCGACGTGGGCACGTCGAACAACGCGGTCATGGTGCTCGACCAGTCCAGGGTGTCCAGGTCCATCAACAACGTTCGCGACGCGTTCGAGGGCTCGGTGAGAAAGACGCCGCCGTCGCTCGCCCCACTCAACCACCACAAGAGCCAGGTGTCGATCGTGCACAGGCTCGGCGACGTGGCCCGGTCCAAGACACCCGCCTCGAGGAGCCAGCGCATCTTGGTCGCCGAGAAGTACGAGTCGAGCACGAGACCGGTCGTCGTGCGAACCAGGTCGCCCTGGCCGGCGTGTTCGAGTTCTTCGCAGTAGGGCGCGCTACGCCGGTCCTGCCAGACAATGGCCCGGTGGGCGAGGTGGCCCGTTTCGCGGTCGAAGGCGACCGTTGTTTCTCGCTGGTTGGTGATGCCGATCGCGACGACCCGGTGTCCCTGGTCGCGGACGTTCGAGGCCACTTCGCGCAGGGTGGCGACGGCCAGGTCGGCGATCTCGGCGGCGTCGTGTTCGACCCAGCCTGGTTCGGGGAAGAATTGGGTGAGTTCGCGATACGCGCTCGCGACCGGGCTGGCCGCCGAGTCGAAGGCGACGGTGCGCACCCCGGTGGTGCCGGCGTCGAGGGCGAGGATGAGCTCCACCTGGCGAAGGCTACCGAGCATTTCGCGGCGGTTATTGGGCTCGGCGAGTCGGGTAAGAGAAATCTTTTGAAAAGCCCAAAATAGAGTTGACGCGGTGTAATTACAGTGCTGTAATAACACAGCATCTTGCGACGCGTAGTGGCCCAACCACTACATATTGTGGCTGCGGGGCCTCGAAGCGGTAGAATCGACCTCCCGGGTCCCAGTAGTGCGCGAGGCAAAGAAGTGTCGGACCGGGCAAGAAGAGAGAGATCGAAATGGCCATCGCACCGCAGCGTCTAGGAATTGGACTCCGCCGTTTTTTCACCACCGAGGATCGTCATCCCTATGACGAGGTGGTCTGGGATCGTCGAGACGCCCGCATCTCGAACTTTCGCGACGGCTCGGTCGCCTTCGAGCAGCTGCACGTCGAAGTGCCCGCG
Organism: uncultured Acidimicrobiaceae bacterium; assembly: GCA_963849155.1. Lineage (GTDB taxonomy): Bacteria > Actinomycetota > Acidimicrobiia > Acidimicrobiales > RAAP-2 > RAAP-2. The sequence continues at coordinate 264,697 of CAWKGL010000004.1, read as the reverse complement.
TCGTGGTCGTTCAACGCGACCAACATCCTCGCCCAGAAGTACTTTCGCGGCACGCTCAACACGCCCGAGCGTGAGACCAGTCTCAAGCAGGTCGTCGACCGCATCGTCGACACGATCACCACGTGGGGAATCGACGCGGACTACTTCGTGGACGACGAGGAGGCGGAGATCTTTCGCGCCGAACTCAAGCACCTGCTCATCACCCAAAAGGCGGCCTTCAACTCGCCGGTCTGGTTCAACATCGGCGTGAAGGGTGTGCCCCAGCAGGGAAGTGCGTGCTTCATCCTCGCGGTCGAGGACTCCATGCGCTCGATCCTCAACTGGTACACCGAAGAAGGCATCATCTTCAAGGGCGGTTCGGGAGCGGGCGTCAACCTCTCCAAGATTCGTTCGAGCGCCGAGGCGCTCGAGGGCGGCGGTACCGCGTCGGGTCCGGTCTCGTTCATGCGCGGCGCGGACGCGTCGGCGGGAACGATCAAGTCGGGTGGCAAGACGCGGCGGGCGGCGAAAATGGTCATCCTCGACGCCGATCACCCCGACGTCGAGGAGTTCATCTGGTGCAAGGCGAACGAGGAGAAGAAGGCGCGCGTGCTGCGCGACGCCGGCTTCGACATGGACCTGGACGGCAAGGACATCACCTCGATCCAGTATCAGAACGCGAACAACTCGGTACGGGTCTCGGACGAGTTCATGCAGGCGGTCATCGACGACGCGGATTGGAATCTCGTGGCGCGTCAAGGTGGTTGGAACGTTCGCACCGTCAAGGCTCGTGAACTCTGGCGCGACATCGCCCGGGCCGCCTGGGAGTGCGCTGACCCGGGTCTGCAGTTCGACACCACGATCAACAAGTGGCACACGTCGTCCAACACCGACCGCATCAACGGCTCGAACCCCTGCTCGGAGTACATGCACATCGACAACTCCGCGTGCAACCTGGCGAGCCTCAACCTCATGAAGTTCCTGCGCAACGACGGCCACTTCGACATCGAGGCCTTCAAGGCCGCCATCGAGGTCCTCTTCACCGCCCAGGAGATCATCGTGGGCGCCGCGGACTACCCGACCGAGAAGATCGCCGAGAACTCGCGCAAGTTCCGCCAACTCGGTCTGGGTTACGCGAACCTCGGGGCTCTGCTGATGGCCTCGGGTCTGGCCTACGACTCAGACGCGGGTCGGGCCTGGGCGGCGGCGATCACCGCGCTCATGACGGGTCACGCCTACGCCACGAGCGCGCGCACGGCCGGTCGCATGGGACCGCACGAGGGATTCGCCGAGAACGCCGAGCCCATGATCAACGTCTTGCGCATGCACCGCGACGCGTCCTACCAGATCGACGAGTCCTTGGCGCCGAGTGACGTCCTCCAGGCCGCCCAGCGGGCCTGGGAGGAAGCGGTCGACCTCGGCAGTCGTCACGGCGTTCGCAACGCCCAAGCGTCGGTACTCGCACCCACCGGCACGATCGGACTCTTGATGGATTGTGACACCACCGGCATCGAGCCCGATCTGGGTCTGGTGAAGTTCAAGAAGCTCGTGGGCGGCGGCAACATGTCGATCGTCAACCAGACCGTGCCGCGCGCGCTGCACGTGCTGGGTTACTCCGAGGACGAGATCGCGGCCATCGAGGCCTACATCGACGAGAACAAGTCGATCGTCGGCGCGCCGGGACTGCGCCTCGAACACCTCCCGGTCTTCGCGTGCTCGATGGGCGACAACACGATCCATTACCTCGGCCACGTCAAGATGATGGGCGCCGTCCAGCCCTTCATCTCGGGAGCGATCTCCAAGACCGTCAACATGCCCGAAGACGCCACCATCGAGGACGTGGAGAACCTGCACATGGACGCGTGGCGACTCGGCGTCAAGGCGGTGGCGATCTACCGCGACAACTGCAAGGTCGGTCAGCCCCTCTCGACGGCGAAGAAAGTCGGTGAGGAGTCGTCATCGTCAGTGACCGCGACGGACTCGGTGGCGGCCGAGCTCTACACCAAGATCACCAAGCTCGAATCCGCCCTCGAACTCGCCAAGTCCGAAGGTTCGCACGTCCTGGTCGGCGCCGTTCGCGAGCGTTTGCCACGTCGGCGCGTGTCGACGACGTTCGCCTTCCGGGTGGCGGACTGCGAAGGCTACGTGACGGTGGGCGAGTACGAAGACGGCCGACCCGGCGAGGTCTTCATCAAGGTCTCCAAGCAGGGTTCGACGTTGGCGGGCATCATGGACGCCTTCTCGATCTCGATCAGTCTGGGTCTCCAGCACGGCGTGCCGTTGGCCACGTACGTTCGCAAGTACGTGAACATGAAGTTCGAGCCGTCGGGCATGACTGACGACGCGGACTTGCGGATCGCGACGTCTCTGGTGGACTACATCTTCCGTCGTCTGGCGCTGGACTATTTGAGCAAGGACGAGCGCGATGAGTTGGGCGTTCTGTCGACCAGCGAGCGCATCCAACCGACCTTGCCCGAAGTGGCCGAGCAGGCCACGCCCAGCATCGGCGTCAGCGCCCAGCCCACGTTGCTCGACGTTTCAGAGAAGCCTCGTGCGGGCGAGCGGCCGACGTTGCTGAGTCGTGACGAACAGCGCGACGCTCCCATGTGCTATCAGTGCGGCAACGCCATGCAGCGCGCGGGCTCGTGCTACGTCTGTTCGAGTTGCGGCGCCACGAGCGGTTGTAGCTAAGACCCGTCTGGTCAACGACGGGACGAGTCGTATTGGTCGAACGGGTGCGGGTGGCCTAGCCTTTCGACCACGTTCGCCGGTCGCCCGGTGAGCCGACGTCCAGGCGACTTGGGGGAACACGGTGTTGGACTTTGCCTCGGTGTGGGAGCACGTGACCGATACCGTGCCCGGGTACGACGCGCTCGTCTACGGGCGCCGACGGATCACCTATCGAGAGTTTGACGATGGTGCGGCGCGTCTCGCGTCGGCGTTGGCGAAGGCGGGCGTGGGTGAAGGCGCCAAGGTGGCGCTGTATCTGCACAACTGCCCCGAATACTTGATCGCCCAGTACGGCGCGTTCAAACACCGGGCGGTGCCGGTCAACGTCAACTACCGATACCTGGACGAAGAGCTGGTCTACCTCATCGAGAACTCCGACGCCGAAGCGCTCGTCTTTCATAGCTCCCTAGCGCCGTGCGTCGAACGAGTGCGAACAAGACTGTCCGCGCTACGCATCCTCATCGAGGTCGACGACGACGGCTCGCACCTCGAGGGCGCCTGGCGTTTCGACGAGCTTCTAGCCGCGCACGAGCCACAAGCGCGCAAGGCTCGCAGTCCCGAGGACCTCTACATGCTCTACACCGGTGGCACCACCGGGATGCCCAAAGGGGTCATGTTCCACCAGGGCGAGTTCATCGAGAAGCTCTTCGTCGGCGCGGTGGTCTTGGGCGTGGTGAACGCGGTGCCCCATGACGCGACGAGCCTGCGCGCGGTCCTCGACGAACTCACCGAGACCGGTCGGGTCGTGAGTGTCACGTGCTGTCCCTTGATGCACGGCACCGGCATGTGGATCGGGGCCATGCCGGCGTTGATGACCGGCGGCACCGTCGTCTTGCTGGAGTCGCGTCCCTTCGACGCCGATGAGGTGTGGCGCCTCGTCGAGCGCGAACGCGCCACGAGGATCGTCATCGTGGGTGATCCCTTCGCCCGACCGTTGTTGCGCGCACTGCGCGCACGAGAAGACCAAGGTCGGCCGGTGGACACCTCGAGTGTCGAGCACGTGCTGTCGTCGGGGGCGATCTGGAGCGCCGAGATCAAGGATCAGCTTCGTTCGCGCATGACCGCGGTTCTGAGCGATTCACTCGGTTCCACCGAGGGACTGGGCTTCGGGGCGAGCCGCGCCAGTCACACCCGCGGCGCCGCGACGGCTCACTTCGCGCTGACGCCCGAGACCAAGGTGGTCGACGATGAAGGCCGGTCCGTCGAGCCGGGATCGGGCGTGGCGGGCGTGCTGGCGAGTCGCAGCGCGGCCTTCGGCTACTACAAGGATCCCGAGAAGACGGCGCGGACCTTCGTCATGATCGACGGCGAACGGTACGTGCTCACGGGGGACTGGGCCACCGTCGACGCCGACGGCGCGATCACGTTGCTGGGCCGGGGATCGATGACGGTGAACACCGGCGGCGAGAAGGTGTTCGCCGAGGAGGTCGAAGAGGCGATAAAGCGTCATCCGTTGGTCGAGGACTGTCTCGTGGTGGGCGTTGCCGACGAGCGCTTCGGCCAGCGCGTCGTCGCGGTGATCGCGTCGACTGCGCCACCGGCACCGTCGCGTGAGGAGATCGGCGAGTTCCTGCGTCCCGTGCTCGCCCACTACAAGATCCCCAAAGACGTCGTCGTCGGCGAGTTCGTGCAACGCGCGCCGAACGGCAAGGCGGACTACGCCTGGGCGTTGCGTCGCGCCATGGCGCGCGAGGGCTGATCGTTGGCCCTCGAACGACTCGCCCGAGGTCGCAGTCCGTTCGCGTTGGTGTGCTCGCGTCGTCGCGACAGCGACGTGAAAGCCCGTCGAGTCGACCCGTCGCACGCTCCCGTAGGCTGCGGTGATGTTCGCGGTCACCAACGAACGGTTCGAGGAACTCGCGAGCGAGGCCCTCGCGTCCTTGCCCGAGGAATTGGCGTCCCAGATGGACAACGTGGTGATCCTCGTCGAGAGTCAGGCCCCGGGTCGTAACCTCTACGGGCTCTACGAAGGTATCCCGCTCACCAAGCGCGGACCCCTCAGTTACAGCGGGGTCATGCCTGACCGGATCACCCTCTACCAGACCACCATCTGCCAGGGTTGTTCGAATGAGGAGCAGGTCCGCGCCCAGATACGAAAGACGGTGATCCACGAGATCGCCCACCACTTCGGCATCAGCGACCCCCGACTCGTCGAACTCGGTTGGGCCTAGTGTCGTCGCCGGTTGGCCTCGCGTGACAGGAGCGACATGAGCGTGCGTAGCGAACTGCATTTCTCCGACGACCGTCGCGAGGCCCTCGCCGCGATTCAGTCGATCGGCGCCGGTCGTGGCTGGTGCAACCTCATCCCCGACGTCGTCGAGGACGTCCCCGATCTTCAGGTCAACTTTCTTGGTCTGTGGTCGAATCGAGGCGTGGTGATGGCGTCGCTGATCACCGTGGCGGACCGACAAGGCGTCGCCCAACCGTCGTCGCTCGGGGTGCTGCACTCGCGCGGTCGCCTGGGTCGCGAGCGGGTGGCGCAACTGCTGGGCGGCGCCACCTTCGCGATCCGTCAGGACCACGCGCAACGGGGACTGGTCCTCGAGGTCCCGGTCGGCACGGCGCCGAGCGTCGTGCTCGAGGTGATGTGCACGTTGACCTCGTCGCTGTGCGACTACGAGATGACCGGCACGTGGCGACTGGACACCTACCGGCGAGCGTGAACGTCGCGTAGTTCATCTGTCGGCGACTTCGCGCCCCGTGGATTACTGTCGTGAGATGCGAGTGCGAGACGCGGTGGTCGATCTCGGCTTCAAGGGACTCAATGGCGTGCATCGCCTGGTCCTTCGCGCGAGCCGCAACCGACTCGGTACGCGCGCCTTTGGGATGTCCGTCGTGGAGTTACGCGTCGTCGGGCGCCGCAGCGGTGTCGTTCGATCGACGATGCTGACCGTGCCGGTCGAGTTCGACGGCTCGCTCGTCGTGGTGGCGTCCAAGGGCGGAGACGACCGCGACCCGGACTGGTTCGGCAATATCCTGGCCAATCCGCTGGTGGAGGTCGTGCGCCGCGGCACGACACTGCCCATGCGCGCTCGCGTGGCGACCGAGTCCGAGAGCGAACGACTCTGGCCCCAGGTCGTCGCGGCGTATCGTCCCTACGCGGGTTACCGGCGTCGCGCCCAGCGCGCGATACCGCTGGTGATCTGCGAACCGCGCTCGTGAGAACACCGTCTCGAAGAGGATGGTTCGTCGTCGCCGTGGTGGTCGTACTCTGCCTTGGCACGCTGGCCCTGGGCTTGGGTCACGGCACGCCGTCGCGGTCGTGGCGTTGGCAGGCCGAGGGCGTTCTCGCCCAGCCCCTGCGTTGTTCGAAGGAGGGGCGAGCCCAGGTCACCAGCACGTGCCGATTCGAGGTCGCGAATCCACCCGTGTTGTCCGGGCGGGTGCGTTTCGAGGTGCGCGTCTACAACACCGGTACGAGCACCCTCTGTTACGGGCTGAGCATCGCCACCTCGTACCTGGCGGGCCTGCAGGGTTTCTGCGCCAAGGCGAAGAGCTACGGTTCCTACGTCGTCACCAGCCGCGCCAAGTACTACGTCGACTTCGAGTTGGACCTCTTTGACAGCGTCGAGGTCGCGAACCAGCCGCTGGCGCCCATAACACCGCCCTGGCCGTCTCGATTCGAAATCCTGTTCAGCGAAGCGCGCGCGTAGCCGAACTCGTCTACGGGGTCACCGCCATGGTGTCCAGGTCCAGCGTGGTCATGTCGTCACCGAGGACGATTCGCCCGCGAAAGCCGGACGCCAACGCGCGCCATTCGTCTTCGGTGCCGGGAAACGGCGACGGCACCAGGTGGGTGAGGACGAGGGCCTTGACGCGCGCGCGTTGGGCGGTGTCGGCCGCTTGCTCGACGCTCGAGTGGTAGTCGAGGATGTCCTGAAGGCGTGGGCTGGGGATGAGTCGAACGAGGTCCTCACGGACGACGGTCTGCACGTAGGCCGTGGCGTCTCTGACCAGTGCGTCGAGCGAGGCGCAGGGAACGCCGTCACCGGCGATGACGACGCTGTGACCGCCTTCGCTCACCCGATAACCCAGTGAGGGTTCGACGGGGCGGTGGTCGGTCGCTCCGGTTCGCACGGCGAACGCGCCGAGTTCGAAGTCCGTCGAGGCGGTCAGCTCGGTCACGTCCACCATCGGCCCCCGGTGAAGGTCGGCGTGGTGGGCCAGGCGATAACCGACGTCGATCGAGAGGGCGTCGAGCGTCGCCGTGACGAACGACGCGGTTCCCACGGGTCCGAAGATCCGCAGTGGTACGGGTTCGGGGTTCATCACCCAGTGCGTCGTGATCACGTCGTTGAGGTCACACACGTGGTCACTGTGCAGATGGGTGAGCACCACGCCGCTCAACATGGGTGGCAGCACGCCGGCTTGGGCGAGGCGCATGACGACGCCGCGTCCGGCATCGAACAAGACCGTGTCGGACGCACCTCGAACGAGCGTGGCGGGACCGGCCCGGTCCGGGCTCGGCAGGGGTGAACCCGTACCCAACAGGGTGACTCTCACGATCAACTCCTGACCTTCGGCTCTCGAGACGCGCTGGACACGACGATAGGTCAGCGACCTCCCTCGTTGCGGCGCTCTGGCGCAAGGATCTCGTCGAACGAACGGCGACGGCGACAAAGGCAACACCTCGCACTGACAAATGGAGTTGACGAGATCAACACGGGCCTGGCCAGATGTACCATTCGGGCGTGACGAGCGAGGAACTCTCCCCAGACTGGGCGACCGAGATCGACTTCATCCCTGACCCGAGCGCCAAACAGCGCGCACTCGAGGACTTCGCGCGCTACCTGAATCCACAGAAAGTGCGCGTCATGCGTTCGGCGGGACTCGACATCATCGAAGCCGAACGCAGTGGACCGTGGGTCTGGGACCTCGATGGACGTCGATTCCTCGATTGCTTTACCTCGGCGGGTTCCTTCAACGTCGGGCGGCGCAACGCGCGCGTCGTCGCGGCAGCCAAGTCCGCCCTCGATCGCCTCGACCACGGCAACTTCCTGCTCTGCTCGGCCGAGAAGGCGGCGCTCGCGAGTCGCCTCGCGCAGCTCGCTCCGGGCGAGTTGTGCTGCACCATGTTCGGAACCGGTGGGGGTGAGGCGAACGACTTCGCCATCAAGCTGGCTCGCGGAGCGACCCGACGCCCGACCATCATCTCGACGGTGAACGGTTATCACGGCCACACGGGGTTCTCGCTCTCGGCGGCGGGTCGGGCGGCTTTTCGCGAGCCCTTCGAGCCCCTGATGCCCGAGTTCGTCCAGGTGCCCTTCGGCGACCTCGCCGCGCTGCAAGCCGTCTTGGACGAGCGAACCGCTGCGGTCTTGCTCGAACCGATCCAGGGTGAAGGGGGCATCATCGTGCCGCCCGACGAGTACCTCGCTGAGGTCCGACGAGCCTGTGACCGGGTGGGAGCTCTGCTCATCCTCGACGAGATCCAAACGGGACTCGGACGTACGGGTAAATGGTGGGCCTGCGAACACTACGGTGTCGAACCCGACATCATGACGACGGCCAAGTCACTCGGCGGGTCACTGGTGCCGATCTCGGCGACCTTGTTTACCGACGAACTTCGCGAATTTCTCATCCCCAATCCCTTCATTCACCTCTCGACGTTCGGCGGATCGGACCTGGCCTGCGCGGTCGCACTCGAAGTCTTGAACGTCATCGACGAGACCGGGCTCGTGGAGCACGCGGCCGCCATGGGTTCGCGCTTGTTCGCCGGGCTCGACGTGCTGGCGGCGAAGTATCCCGAGTTCATCAAAGAGGTTCGCGGCAAGGGACTCATGGTGGGGGTCGAGTACGCCGACGACTCGCTCGGTCCTCGGATGTCCTATCACTTGTCCCAGCACGGCGTCCTCGCGATCTACAGCGGGAACCAGCCCTCGGTGATGCGACTGATGCCGTCGCTCGTCGTGCGAGAGCCCGAGATCGATTACTTGCTCGACGCCGTGGGCGGCGCGCTCGCCGACCTCGCGGCCGGGGCGGGTCCACTCGAGGACGTCGCGAGGGTACGCCGTCGCCCCAGTCGAACGACCGAATCGGGCGATCACTGATGGCTGAGTGGGATGAGATCGACGAGGCGTTGGCCGATTACACGCGCAGTTGCAACGGGAACGAACGACTTCGAAAGATGCAGCGTGACTGGTCGCGAGTCCTGCACTTCGTGTGTTCGGACAATGACGTCACGTTCTCCATGACGGTCGACCACGGTGAGATCCTCTCGACACCCCGAGGACTCGAGGGCGTGCCCGACATCGTGGTGACGACGACGAGCGAGACGTTTTGTGACATGTTCTGGGGCGACCTCAACCCGGTGCAGAAATATCTGCGCGGCGAGATCACGGTGAAGGGTTCCCAGGAGGACGTCATGCGCCTCGACGCGATCAGTTACGTCATCTGGCCCGATTCCTGATGTCCACCCCGGCGACGCTTCGCCGATCCGTGGGCAGCGCCGCGGCGACCGCCACGTCGGCGGGATTGGCCTTCGCCGCGATTGACTACCTCGGCGTCGTGTCGATCCTGGCGTACGCCCCGGGCGCGACCGCGGCCTTCGCGATCCTGATCGGCGGGCTGCTCGTGGTCCTCGTGTCGTCGATCTTCTCGGAACTCAACGGCCTCTACCCGACCGCGGCGGGCATCAGGCTCTACCTCGGTCGAGCCGTGGGGAACCGGACCGCGCTCTCGGTGACCTTCACCTACATGACGACGGTCGTCTTGGTCATCGCGGCCGACGCCTTCTTGATCGGCGCGGCCGTTCGTCACGTCCTGCACGAACCGAGCGCACTCGCCTACGTGTGGATCGTGGTGCTGCTCGGCCTCGCTCTCGCGGCGAACCTGCGTGGCGTACGGCTCGCGGGTTGGGTCCAGACAATCGTGACGTACACGGTCCTGGCGGGCACGTCGGTGCTCTCGGTGATCGCCGTGTTTCACGTGGGCGGCGCGTTCCATCAACCCTTCAGCCTCTTTGGCCACGGTTCGTTCTCGGGCATCCAGGCAATCGCCTTTGCGCTGTTCTTGTACGCGGCGTTCGAATGGGTGACCACGACCGCCGAAGAGGCTCGTCGACCCCAGGTGATCACGCGGGCGCTCTTCGTCGCGCCGGTACTGATCTGGATCGTGTCGACACTCTTCGCGCTGGCGCTCGCGCACCTCGTGCCCTACGCGTCGCTTCACGCCAGCGCGACGCCCCAGCTCCTGCTCGGTACCGCGGCCCTGGGAACGGTCGGCGAGCTGTGGATGCTTGCGCTCACCGTGTTGACCGCGCTCAACACCTTCAACGGCGGATTCCTGGTCGCGTCGCGCTTCATGTACGCCGCGGCGCGCGAGAACAATCTGCCGCGCTCGTTCGCGAGATTGAACATCAACGCGGTGCCCTGGGTCGCGGTGACGTCGTTGACGATTCTCTCGGGTGCGGTGGCGGCGCTGGTCTTCGCGACGGGCCAGTGGCTCATGCTGGTCTCGGTGGGCGCCGCGATCGAGTGTGCGATCTACGCCGTGGGATCGCTGTGCGTGCTACGGCTTCGCTCGCGCGTGACGACACATCGACCCTTTCGCATGCTGTGGGCCCGCCCGCTGGCGTCGTTCGGCGTCGTGCTCTTCAGCGCCCTCTTCGTGGCGACCGCGTTCGCGGACCCCAAGGATTCGCGCCGGTTCTCGGCCGTGCCGTTCGCCGTCATCGCCGTCCTCGCCCTGATTTCGACGCTCTACGTGCTGCTCGTCGTACCACGACTGCAGCGAGCCGCGAAGGCGCGAAGCACCGAGCGGCGACCAACGAGGCGCCCGTCGCGCCCGGGGTCGAGTGGCGTCTCTCGCGAGCCCACCGCCGGCTAAACCCGGCCGTTGGCGGTTGCTTTAATTATGACTATTCCGGTAAGGTTTAGGGCACTTCGACTGTCGGTCGCGAAAGTGAGACACCGCCATGAACCATTCGAGACGTCTCATCGCCCCGGGGCACGACGAGTGCGGTGCCCCGGGTCGCACGCCGCGATGACCGTCTACCTGGTCGGGGCGGGACCCGGCGACGCGGAGCTGTTGACCCTGCGGGCTTCACGACTGCTCGCGCGAGCCGACGTCGTGGTCCACGACCGACTCTGTGGACCCGACGTGTTGGCGCTCGCGAACGAGTCAGCGCGACGCTACGACGTCGGTAAGGTCCCTGGTCTCGCGCATTCCCAACAGCGGATCAATGAACTGCTCGTCGCCCTCGGCCAGGACTTCGAGTGCGTCGTTCGACTGAAGGGCGGCGACCCGTTCGTGTTCGGGCGAGGCGGCGAAGAGGCCGAGGTGCTGAACGCCAACGGCATCGAGGTCGAGGTGGTGCCGGGGGTGACCTCCGCCTTCGCCGCGCCACTACTGGCTGGCATTCCGGTGACGCATCGTGGACTCTCGCACGGCGTGACCGTCGTGACCGGGAGTTCGGTCGCCGGTTCTCGCGTGGACTTCGCGCGACTCGCCAACGCGGACCTCACGCTCGTGGTCTTGATGGGCGTCGAGCGCCGCGGCGAGATCGCCGACGAGTTGATGACCGGTGGGCTCGCCGCGTCGACGCCGGTCGCCGCCCTGGAGTGGGTGTCGACCGAGCGCGAACGCTGCGTGCGCTGCCGGCTCGACGAGCTGGGCGCCCTGGCGGTGCGAGCGCCGGCAGTGCTCGTCATCGGCGCCGTGGCGGCACTGGACGTCGGGCGTGTGAAGTCCTTCGCGAGTTCGTGGGCGCTCGCGTGATGTTCCCGCTCGTGGCGGACTTACGCGGACGACGCGTGGTCGTAGTCGGCGCGGGCCGAGTCGGCGCGGACAAGGCGACCGCGCTGCTCGAGTGCGGGGCCCGGGTGACCGTGATCAGTGAGCAGGTACTCGCGCCGCTGCCCGATGGACTCGACCAGCTGCTCGTTCGACCCTACGAGACGGGCGACCTCGCCGGGGCCCTGCTGGTCGTCGCCGCGACCGCCAACCCAGCGGTCAACGACGCCATTGTCAACGAGGCCGACCAGCGAGGCATCCTCGTGAACGTGGTGGACGACCTGGCGAGGTCGACGTTCCACTTCACGGCGAACTACCGCGACGGCGACGTCCTCGTGGCGGTGTCGACGGCGGGCGCCTCGCCGGCGCTCGCGCAGTGGGTCCGCAATCGGGTCGCGGCCGCCCTGCCCTCGAACCTCGCCCGGGTCGCGCGCCACTTACGCCGCGAGCGGGCGCTGATGCACGAAGCGGGCCAGAGCACCGAACACCTCGCCTGGGCCAGACGCGTGAGCGAACTCGTCGGCGAAACCAGTGGCACCGACGAGGCGGCACCGAGTTCCTAGCTCGCGGTACCGGTGACCTCGCGGCCGTCCTCGCGGGCGTTGAGGTGACGGCGCAGGTTCAGCATCAACAACCCACCGCATAACGCGGTCACGCCGGTGCTGAACGGCCACCAGTTCCCCAGTCCGTTGGCGAAGTAGAGCGCGGTGATGGCGGGCGCGACCGAGCCCGATACCCCCCAGGTCAGACCCTGGGCAGCGTTGTAGCGTCCTCGCAGGTGCTCGGGCGCGATGTCGTTGACGAGCGCGGGTCCGACGGGCGAGAGCATCGTCTCGCCGACGGCGAAGACCACCATCGCGAAGCAGAGCGAGGCGAACGCGACGAACTTCGGCACCGCCAAGGTGACGTCGAGGATGATCCAGAACGCGCACCACAGCAACGCGGTGGTGGCCATGACCCGCGTGCGACTCTTGCCGTGGATGCGATTGAGCACCCAGAGCTGGGCGAGCACGATGGTGGTGGTGTTAAAGAAGAACATCACGCCGATCGAGTGGACCGTGAGCTTGAGGTCATTGACGACGAAGAGACTGAAGCCGGCGTCGAGCGAACCGTAGCCACCGATCATCAGTACCAGCATGGCGAGCACGATCTGGACGAGCCGCTTGTCGCGCAGCACGACGCCCCACCCCTCGGCGCTCTTGACCGGGTCGTCGTGGTGTTCGGTGACGGGCCCACCGAACCGGCGAAGCGTGACGATCAGTCCGGCGGCCACCAGGGTCACGCCGGCGTTGAAGAGGTAGAGCATGGTGAAGGTGATGGGACGCTGCGTGTTGACAATGAACGCCGAAACCAGTCCTCCGAAGCCGATGCCGAGGTTGACGAGCATGAAGTTGAAGCCGAAGGCGCGCTGGCGGTGGTCTTCGTGGACCAGGCGACTGAGCAGCGTCGCCGCGGGTCCCCAGCCCGCACCCCCGAAGACCGCGAGCAGCAAGGCGGCGAGCACCGCTTGGGCCTTGGTGTGCACGTAGGCGAAGAGGACCAGTGCTGCCGCGTCGGCCACGTAGGCCACGAGGATCATGCGGATGGGTCCGAATCGGTCGGTGGCGGTTCCCCAGAGCGGACCCGACGCGAGTCCGGCGATCGCCGAGATCGAGAGCAGCAGTGTCGAGAAGCCCGTCGAGAATCCGCGAACGTTGTGCAAATAGACCACGTACAGCGACAGCGTGAGACCCATCGCGATGCACGCGATGAACGTGCAGGTGTAGAAACGCCGAAGCGGCGCGTCCAGTGACCGACGAAAGTCCGCTGGTACTAGCGTTTCGAGCAAATTCACAAGAGCTCAAGGCTACAAGAGTGGCCCGGGCCGCCCTTGTGCAGTCAATCACAAGAGTGCCGAGTGCACGAGAGTTCTCAGCGTTACGCTGGGAACCAGCCCGTGTCACGACGTCGAAAGAATCCACTTGAGCCCAAAGCGAGTTCCCTCGAGTAGTACCGATCTCCTCGTCGAGATCGCCCCGGACGTCGAGCGGCTCTTCAACCGCCACCTCGAGGCACCGCGACTCTGGTTCCCCCACGAACAGATCGATTGGGGTCAGGGCGAGAGCTTCAGCGAGCGTCCGTGGTCGGCGTCGGACTATCCGCTCAGCGACGGCGTGCGCAGTTCGATCTACGTGAATCTCTTGACCGAGGACAACCTGCCGTACTACACGACGGCCTTGTCCGAGCGATCGCCCAAGGGCCACCCGATCCGCGAGTGGAACAACCAGTGGACCATGGAAGAGAACCGCCACGCCATGGTCATGCGCGACTGGGTCCACGTGAGCCGCTGTATCGACCCGACCTTGCTCGAGGAAGGACGGCGCGTCCAGATGCGCAAAGGCGAGGTTCCCGCGCCCGAGTCCTTCGCCGAGATGATCACCTACGTCTCGCTGCAGGAGCGCGCGACGCAGATCGCGCACCGAAACACCGGCGCGAAGCTGCCCAAGGACGACAAGATAGGTCGCAACGTGCTCGGCCTGATCGCCGGCGACGAGACCAAGCACTACCTCTTCTACCGCGATCTGGCCCTCGCCGGCTTCGCGATCGACCCCTCGACGATGGTGATCGCGGCCGCCAAGCAGATCAGCGCCTTCGCGATGCCCGGCACCGGCATCCCCTCGTTCACGCGCCACGCGGTTCGTATTTCGCGCGAGGGCATCTACGGTCTCGGACAGTACCTGAAGGACGTGCTGGCGCCGGTCCTTGGCCTCTGGGACCTCGAGCACCTCGAGGGTCTGAACCCCGAGGCGGAGAAGGCGCGCGTGGGCCTCGAGACGGTGGTGAAGAAGATCACCGACACGGTCGAGCGCATGGCCCAAAAGACCGCGCTCGCCGCTCCGGCGGCGTTGTGACCCGCTACTCCTTGGAGTTGGCTACTTTTCGGATGTAGTCCTCGAAGGCCTTCTGCTGGGCCGCCACGGCGTGCAGTTGACGCTCGTGCATCGAGCCACCGCGCACCACCAGGTAGACCAGACTGCCAATGAGGGGCAGTACCAGGATGAACAGGACCCACGCGGCCTTGGCGACGCCACTCAGGTCGTGGCTGCGCATGATGTCGACCATGACGTGGAAGATGATGATGAGCCACACGATGAACAGGGCGAAGTAGAGGGTCGAGACGAAGACGTCCAGCAGTGGGTAGTTCGAAGCGAGCATGGCATTCCTTTCGACGACATTGTCATTGTCGCACAGTTGCTGTTCAGCCCCGCGCGGACTCGTGCAGCGCGCGCAGCCGCTCGGCGAGGGCGTCGTCGTCGCCTCGCAGATCGACCAGTTTGTGGCGCGAGTGGGCACCTCGGACCACGACCACGTCGGCGACGCGTAGGCCAAAGGCGTCCGCGATTCCCCGCAGGGCTTCTTGCGTGGCCGCGCCCTCGCGCGCCCGCGCCCGCACGCGCACCACGAGGGCGCCGTCGTAGCTGCCCCCGACGCCCGGTTGCGCGCTACCGGGATGGACGTGGACCCGCACGCGCATCAGCGAGTGCGCCGCGTTCTTCGGGTCTCGGTGGCCACCCGTCCGTTCTAGCAATGCAACGAGGGACCGCGCGGTTCTGCGTAGGATTTGTGGACACCAAGGGGGATTCGTGGCACTGAGCGTAGAAGAGGCGATCGCCGCGGTGTCGGC
This sequence comes from uncultured Acidimicrobiaceae bacterium, assembly GCA_963849155.1. Taxonomy (GTDB): domain Bacteria; phylum Actinomycetota; class Acidimicrobiia; order Acidimicrobiales; family RAAP-2; genus RAAP-2. Next base: position 249,591 of record CAWKGL010000004.1, on the reverse strand, counting down.
GCCGGGCCAACCGTTCGAGGTCATCGAGGTGGAGCGTGACGGCGTCACGAACCGCGAGTTCAAGAACGCCCCGGCGAACCTGCGTCAGTTCTTCGACCTCGCGCGTGGCGTGGGTGAGACCTTCCTCGTCTACGAAGACGAAGAATGGAGCTTCGAGGACGTCATGGGAGAGGTGGACGCGCTGGGCTACGCCCTCGTGCACCACTACGGCATAAAGCCCGGTGACCGCGTGGGCATCGCGATGCGAAACCTGCCCGAATGGATCGTCTCGTTCGCCGCCATCATCTCGGTGGGCGCGGTGTCGGTGTCGCTCAACGCGTGGTGGACCGAGGACGAGCTCGACTACGCGATCAACGACTCGGGTCTCAGGGTGCTGATCGCCGACACCGAGCGCGTCGCGCGTGCCGAGGCGCCCTGCCAGCGTGCGGACGTGCGCGTGCTGGGCGTGCGCCTGGACGAACTGCTGCCGTTGGCGCCCGGCGTCGAACACTGGAACGACGTGGTCATCAAGGGCGTGGTGATGCCCCACGTCGAGATCGCTCCCGAGATGGACGCGACGATCCTCTACACCTCGGGCACGACTGGTTTTCCCAAGGGTGCCGTCTCGACGCACCGCGCGGTCTGTCAGGCGATCATGGCCTTCTCCTCGGGCGCCGCCATCCAGGCCGCGCGCCGAGAACCCGACGAGGACGGCAGCGGTCTGGCGCCGTGCTTCATCCTCATCGTCCCGCTCTTTCACGTGACCGGTTGCATCCCGGTGATGATGTCGTGCTTCTCGTGGCACTTCAAACTGGTGATGATGTACCGCTGGGAGCCCGAACGGGCGTTGCAGTTGATCGAGCGCCACCGGGTCACGGCCTTCGTCGGCGTACCCACCCAGTCCTGGGACATGCTCGAGAGCCCCAACTTCGCCAAGTACGACACCTCCTCGCTCACCTCGGTGGGTGGCGGCGGCGCTCCGGCGCCACCCAAACTGGTCGCGCGGGTGAACGACTCGTTCGCGCACGGTCGCCCGACCCTCGGCTACGGCATGACCGAGACCAACGCGTACGGACCGGGTAACTACGGCGACGACTACGTGACCCACGCCTCGTCGACCGGCCGCACGCCGACGATCGTGATGGACGTCGAGATCCGCGACGAGAATCAGCGCGTCCTGGGCGCGTGCGAGAGCGGTGAGATCTGGCTGAAGTCGCCGACGCTCATTCGCGGCTACTGGCAGAAACCCGAAGCGACCGCCGAGACGATCCAAAAGGGGTGGCTGCGCACGGGCGACCTGGGCTACATCGACGAGGAGGGTTTCCTCTACATCGAGGACCGACTAAAGGACATGATCCTGCGCGCCGGCGAGAACGTGTACTCGGCCGAAGTCGAGTCGGCGATCTACGAGCACCCGAGTGTCTACGAGGCCGCGGTCTTCGGACTACCCGACGAGCGCCTCGGCGAGGAGGTCGCCTGCGTGATCATGCTCAAACCGGGACAGCACCTCAGCAAGGCACAATTGCACGCACACCTCGTCAAGCGGTTGGCGAGTTTCAAGGTCCCCACGAGGGTCTCGTTCACCGACGAACCGCTGCCGCGCAACGCCGCGGGCAAGTTCCTCAAGCGCGAGATGCCCAGGATCTACTTCAGTTGAGCGGACGCGATCGCCTCGCGGGCGTAGTCGGCCACGTTGAGCGACTCGAGCTCGCCCAAGTCGAACCAGGCGGCGTGATCGGTGGTGCCGTGGATCTCGTGACGAAGTTCGCCCCCGGCGAGTCGCACGGTGAACAGGATTCGCACGGTGTGACTCTGGTCGCCGTTGTCGCGACTGCGCACGTCGCTGGTGACGCCGAGCAGGGCCGGTTCACGGACCTCGAGACCGGTCTCCTCCTTGAACTCGCGAACGAGCGTGTCCTCGGGTGCCTCGCCGAACTTGATGCCCCCACCGGGTAGCCACCACAACGCGGGGTTGTGGCGCTGGTTCGAGGATCGAACCAGCGCGATGCGCTGGTCGTGGATCAGCACGCCGTAGGCACGAACGCTGGTGTGTTGTCGGCTCACGGTGTGGGTCCTCGTTCAGTGGTCTTCGAGCCGGGGGACCGCTCGAGTCCGAGGAACGTCGATCGACACCCCGGACTGCAGAAATAATAGGTCACGCCGCCGCGTCCTCGGGCGCTCGGCGCGTCGTGCGCTGAGACGGCCATCGCGCACACCGGGTCGACGGCGTTGGGACCTGGACCCGGGGCCAGGTCCGCGTCGTCGAACTTCGTGGCACAGCGCGGCGAGCAGAAGTAGTAGGTCACGCCGTCGTGCACGCGCGTCGCCGCGGGCGCACTGGTCTCGACGCGCATGCCACAGACCGGGTCAGTCGCCGCGACGCCGGCGTCGGGGTGTCGCGCGAGTAGCCACAGCACCACCAGCGCCACCAACGCCAGACCGTTCAGCACCAGGGTCGACCCGCGGGCGAAGTGACCGGCGAGCGTGGGGGAGAATCGTGACCTCGGAACCAGAGACGCCGCGCGAAAAGCGAGGTCCACCAAGACGCCCGCAAGGCTCATGAGGGGCCAGAGCAGCGCCACGAGGCGCAACGCCGTACCCGTGCCGTAGAAGCGTCGGTAGATGAATAGCAGCGGCAGGGTCACCAGGTCGGCGAAGACGAAACTGATCACGCCGCCAAAGGCAACGCCGTGGACCCAGAGGGCGGCGGCGAGTGGGACATTACCCACCGAGCATACGAACGAGACCATCGCGACGAGCGGCGCCACGGCGGCGTTCTCGAGCAGCGCCCAGACTCCGTGTCCCGAGACGAAGACGTGGGACCACCACGCGCTCGGCACGTGGACGATCAGAAATCCCGCAACCAGAAACCCCGCGACCAGTTCCTTGCGCAGCATGACCACGTCACCGAGGCTGCAGCGCGCCGCCTCGCGGTAGTAGCGAGGATCGCGTAGGCGATCGCGCAGGCCGACTGACGAGGATCGATCCTCGGGGACCTCGCGGCGAACGCGCGCTCGAAGCCGGTCCTCGCCCGGCGCGCCAACGAAGAGCCTGGTCAAAAGCACGAGGCCCGCGATCATGATCAGGCCGCCGACGAATTCCGCGACGACGAACTGCCATCCGAGCAGGAAATAGAGCACCAGGCCGAGTTCGATCACGAGATTGGTGGAGGCGACCAGGAAGACGAGCGAGTTGGTGAACGAGGCGCCACGCGCGAAGAGCGCTCGCGACATCGCACTCGCGGCGTAACTACACGACGAGGACACGACGCCGAGCGCGGTCGCGCGCGCGGCACTCCGCGGCGATGTCGTCCCGAGCGACGCGCGCAGGCCGTTCCGCGGCACCAGGCTCTGGACGAGACCCGACAGACCAAAGCCCAGCACCAGGGGCCAGAACGTGGTCCAGATCATGGCGAGACTCTCGCGAAGGCCCGCGCCCAGCCAGTCGAGCACCTGGCGCACGATGTGAGCCACCGGCTAGCGCGTGGTGGGGAATCCGAGGTCGATCTGGGATTCGGACGGCTGGGGCCAGCGTGTCGTGATGACTTTGGCCCTCGTGTAGAAACTGAAGCCCTCGGGGCCGTAGATGTGCGCGTGGCCGAAGAGCGAGTTCTTCCACCCCCCGAAGGAATACGACGACACCGGTACCGGTATCGGGACGTTGATCCCGATCATCCCGACCGTGACCTCTTTGCTGAAGCGTCGCGCGGCGTTGCCGTCACGGGTGAAGATCGCCGTGCCGTTGCCGTAGGGATTGGCGTTGATAAGCGCCACCGCCTGCGCGTACGTCGCCACTCGCGCGACGCCGAGCACCGGGCCGAAGATCTCGTCGTCGTAGGACTTGGTGCCCGGGCGCACGCCGTCGAGCAGGCAGGGTCCGACGAAGAAGCCGGGCGAGTCGGCGAGCGCGGTGCCGTCACGCACGACCCGGATGTTGTCGGCGGGCGCGGTCTTCACGTACTCGACGATACGGTCACGGTGTTCTTTGGTGATCACGGGCCCGAAGTCGCTCGCCGGGTCGCTCCCGGGGCCGACCGACAGCTTGTCGATGCGGTCGGTGATCTTGGTGATCAACTCGTCGGCGATGTCGCCCACGGCCACGACGACGCTGATGGCCATGCAACGTTCACCCGCCGCGCCGAAACCGGCGTTGACCGCGGCGTCGGCCGCGACGTCGAGGTCCGCGTCGGGTAGCACGACCATGTGGTTCTTCGCGCCGCCGAGGGCTTGGACGCGCTTGTTGTGGGCGGTACCGGTCTCGTAGACGTGACGAGCGACGGGCGTCGAGCCGACGAAACTGATGGCGTCGACGCCCGGGTGCACGAGTAACGCGTTGACGGTGCTGGCGTTACCCTGCAGGACGTTGAAGACGCCCTTGGGTAGCCCCGCCTCCACCAGCAGTTCACCCAGTCGCACCGAGACCGAAGGGTCACGCTCGGAGGGCTTCAAGACGACCGCGTTGCCCGTCGCCAACGCGTTGGCGCTCATCCACAACGGAACCATCGCGGGGAAGTTGAAGGGTGTGATGGCCGCGACCACGCCGACGGGCTCGCGCAAGGAGTGCACGTCCACGCCGTCGGCCACTTGACTGGAAAAACCGCCCTTCAGATGTTCAGTCAGGCCACAGGCGTATTCGACGTTCTCGAGGCCGCGTGCCAATTCACCGTGCGCGTCGGGCAGTGTCTTGCCGTGTTCGTTGGTGATGAGCTGGGCGAGTTCGTCGGCGTGCTCGACCAGTAGTTGACGAAACGTGAACAGAATATTCGTGCGCGTCGACAACGAAGAGTCGCGCCACGTGAGCGAGGCTTCGCGAGCGCTCGAGACCACGTGGTCGACCGCGGCGTTGTCGGGAACCGGCACCGTCGCGCTGACCTCGCCGGTGGCGGGGTTGTACACGGGCGATCCACCTTCGCCGGTGACGCGTTCGCCGTGTACGAAATGCGGGATAGTCGTCATGATCGACACCTTTCTACGTGCCAAATCTACTGGTCGGGTGCGAAGCCACCGTTAGGGTTGGTTCGTGACGCGCACCGAGGCTAGCCAGGCACTTCGAGACGCCGCCGCCGTCGAGCCGATCGCTCCGCGCCGCTGGCGAGTGGAACTCTCGCCGATCTATACGGTCATGGGGCGGCCCAACGGTGGGTACCTGCAGTGCGTGTTGTCCAACGCCGCCCTCGCCGCGAGCACACAAAGTGGCGCACACCACCTGCACGTCACCTCGATCACCACTAACTTCGTGCACGCGGCCGATCTCGGACCGGCGCAGATCGACGTCGAGATTCGTCGCGTCGGTCGCGGCGTCTCGTTCGCGCACGTCGTCCTTTCCCAAGACGACGCCGTGAAGACCGAGGCGCTGGTGACCCTGGGGATCCTCGGCGAGGACTCGGACGTGCGCTACAGCCAGGCCAGTCCGTTCTCGGTGGCGCCGCTCGACGAGTCTGCTCAGCTCCCGGCCGGCTCGGGCGCGACCTACATGGCGATGCTCGACCTGCGTTTTGACCCGTCCTGTGTGGGTTGGTGGTTCGGCGAGAAGTCGACGTCCGCTGAGGTGAAGGGCTGGATCCGGCTCAACGACGGTCAAGCCACGTGGGACGCGTGGAACGTCTTGTTCGCGTGCGACGCCATGCCGCCCGCGACCATGCCCATCGGCTCGTCTGGCTGGGTGCCCACGCTGCAATTGACGTCCTACGTTCGACGGATTCCGAGGAGCGAGTGGTTGCGCGTGCGTCAATGGTGCGTGGTCATCGCCGACGGAACCGTCGACGAACGTTGTGAACTCTTCGATTCCCGGGGTGAACTCGTCGCGTGTTCCTCACAGATCGCGATGGTCCGATTTCCGAGCGTCGAGTAGATGCCAGCGATACCGCGCGTGCTGGAAGACGGGTCGTTGCGGGTTCGTTCGCGCCTCGTCATACCGAGTGAGGAGATTGACCTGCGCGTCACGACTTCAGGTGGTCCCGGCGGTCAACACGCCAACCGTTCACTGACTCGTGTCGTCGCGTCATTTCGTGTGCTCGACTCAACGGTGCTCTCCGAACGCGACCGAGCGCTGCTCAGTGACCGGGTGGGCGCGGTCGTTCGCGCGAGTTCGAGTCGGTTTCGCTCACAAAGCCAGAACAAGTCGGCCGCGCTCGAGCACTTGGCACAGAAGATCGCCGGCGCGCTGACGGTAGCGCCCACGCGCCAACCGAGCAAGCCCACGCGCGCCTCAAAGATCCGTCGCGTCGACGAGAAGAAGGCGCGCAGTCGGTTGAAGGAACAACGTCGCCTTCGAAGCGACGACTAGATCGTCCCGAGGTGTCGGTCGATCGCCGCGAGTGCGGCGTGAATGAGTCCGTCGAGCGCCGGATCGGTGTCCTCGTGGGGTCCGCGCACCGGGGTGAGTGACGCGTAACCGGCGGCGAGCAGTGCGCCGTCCTCGTCGGCGTCCTCGTCGCTGACGTCGCCGAGTTCAGGACTCGCGGCGCCCAGTCGCAAGGGGAGTTCGCCTTCGTCCGCGAGCGGTTCCCCGCCGGCGCGGGGACCGGCGGCTTTGACGATGCCCGCGGTCGAGACTCGGCCCCGTCGCACGCCCTTTATCTGGTGGAGGGTGAGGTTGGGCACGTTGAGGTTGAGCAGCGTGCGCGAGGGCGCGCTGAGTAACTCGTCGAGTACCTCGATGGCAAGGTCACTGGCGGCGTCGAAGTGGACGTCCTCGCCCCACTGGACCGAGACCGCCAGTCCCGAAAGACCTAACTGCGCCCCGGTGAGTATCGCGCCGACCGTGCCCGAGTGCAGCAGACTTCGTCCGACGTTCGCACCGGCATTGATGCCCGACAAGACGAGATCCGGTTGGAAGTTGAAGCTTCCAATCGCCCCCACGATCACGCACAAGGCGGGCGGAGCCTCGAGCGCGTAGGTCGGGATGGATTCGGCCCCGCTGATGACGTGACGTCTGTACTTGACCGAAGGGTGCTCGAACACGTCACCCACCGCCGATGACATGCCGGAGTAATTCTTGTAGGGGGCGACGACGATGGCCTCGCGGACTTCACCGTCGGGACAGTTCTCGATCCAGCGTGCGACGCTGCGGGCCAGTACCGCGATTCCCGGTGCGAGCGCGCCGTCGTCGTTCGTTATGAGAATACGCATCAGACCAACCCTAACTGTCGTAAGTTACTGGTCAGTGACGAGAGGGATAACTGACTAATGCTGCCGTCGGGTGAACAGATTGCCATCGCGCACGGTGACCAGCGTGCGGTCATCACCGAGGTAGGAGCGACGCTTCGCACCTACGTCAAGGGCGGCGTCGCCGTGATCGAAGGTTTCGCCGGCGAGGAGGTCCCCACCGGCGCGCGGGGACAGGTCCTCTTCCCCTGGCCGAATCGAATCGGTGACGGCGAGTGGACCTTCTCGGACCGCGTGGCGCACCCGACGATTGACGACGTGCAGCACGCGACCGCCATCCACGGCCTCGTGCGCTGGCGGCCCTTTCGCATCGACTCGGTCAACCAGAACCGGTGCGTGCTCACGCTGCTCCTGCATCCGACGCCGGACTACCCGTTCCTCTCTGAAATTAGCGTGGCGTATCATTTGGGCTCGTTGGGCCTGACGGTGACCACGACCGTCACCAATCGCGACGACGTCCCGATCCCCTTCGGTGTCGGGTTCCATCCCTACTTGGCGGTGTCGACCCCGACGATCGAAGGCGCCCAACTCGAAGTGCCGGCACGTGGATACATCGCACTGAACGCACGAAAACTGCCCACCGGCGAGATACTTCCCCTCGCGGGCAATCAACTCGACTTCTCGACCTTGAAGTCAATCAGTGGTCACGAACTCGACGTGGCCTACACCGAACTCGCGCGCGACGATTCGGGCATGGCGAGCGCAGTGGTCGTCGACTCGAGCGGTGGGGAGGTCGAGTTGAGCGTCGACCGCAACTTCCCCTATCTGCAGGTGTACACCGGCGACACGTTGGAGAAAGGACGCCGTCGAACCGCCATCGCGATCGAACCCATGACCTGTCCTCCCGACGCGCTTCGCAGCGGTAAGGACATCGTGGTGCTCGAGCCCGGTCAGCACTGGGCCGGATCGTGGCGACTTCGACGGCGTCGTTGATGGACCGCGTCGTCCTGGTCACCGGCTCGACGAGTGGCATCGGCGAGGCGACCGCACTGCGCTTCGCTCGCGCTGGCGATCGGGTCGTCTTCAATTCGGCCCACAGCGTTGACGCGGGTGAGCGTCTTGCCCAGACCACGCCGAACGCTCTCTACGTCCAAGGTGACATCGCCGAGCCCGAGGAGTGCGTGCGGATCGTTCACGACGTGGTGGACGCGTGCGGGCGACTTGACGTACTGGTGAACAACGCGGGGGTGACGCGAAAGATTCCTCACCGCGACCTCGACGCCGCGACGATCGACGTCTGGCGCGAGATCTTCGACATTAACGTTTTTGGCACGTGGAACCTGTGCGTCGCGGCGATGGAGCAACTTCGAAAGTCTGGCGGCTGCATCGTGAATGTCTCGTCGATGGCGGGCGTGCGGGCGACGGGCTCGTCGATCCCCTACGCCGTCTCCAAGGCGGCGCTCAACCACCTGACCGCGCTGCTCGCCAAAGCCGTGGGGCCGGAGGTTCGGGTGAATGCCGTCGCACCGGGACTGATCGACACGCCCTGGACCAAGGACTGGGAACTCGAACGCAACTTCGTCGCTGCGGTCGCGCCGCTTCGGCGAAGTGGGACGCCCGATGACGTGGCCGACGTGATCGTCGCGCTCGCGTCGACGCCCTACGTGAGCGGGCAGGTCGTCGTCGTCGACGGCGGTCTCTCGACGGCGACCTAGCGCTCGGGTGGTGGGACGAAGAGTCGTATCAGCGCGCACATCGCGTGCGTGGCCACTCGGACGCTGACACGCTTCAGTGCCGAGGCCTTCTTGATCCCCAGGAGTTCGCGCGCCCAAGGATCCATGAGATCAAGCGCGCTCAAGACGAGTAGGTGGTAGGCCGCGCGGGTGAGCCGGCCATCGACGAAGCCGTCGCGCAGGAAATCGCGGGCCTCGAGGCCGTCCTGACTGAGTCGCAACTCGGGGCGAAAACGTAGAAGGGCGGCCTCCAGTTCGGCCACGTCGCGCGGGGGGTTCTGCGCACCGAGGTCGTGAGCGAGTTTCGACATCTCCGTGACGTACGCGTTGGCCTCATCGCGGGTGAGTCGCTGTTTTCCGAAACGTTGGTAGCCGCGAAGGAACATCGAGGTCTCGGCGGCGTGCACCCAGGCCAAGAGGTGCGGGTCGTTCGCGTCGTAGGCCACGCCGTCGTCGGCGACACCGCGGACACTGACGTGTACGGCACGTACGCGTTCGATTGATGCGTACGCCGCCGCGCGGTCGCCGAACGTCGTGGCGCCGATGAAGTTCGCCGTCTGCAAGAGCCGGCCCAAGGGATCGTGCTGATAGTGCGAGTGATCGGCGACACCCGCCATTGCGTGGGGATGAAGCATCTGGAGGAACAAGGACCCGATGCCGCCCACCAACATCGAAGAAAGGTCGGCGTGGACCAGTCGGGCCGTGCCGTTCACGGGAAAATAGGCTTCATCAGGGTCGACGCACCTCGGCGGCGGGTTGGTGGTGAGCCCGACCGCGCGACGGATACTGAGGTTGGCCCGGCGGCGAAGGCGCTCGGGGGCCTCTTTCCAGTTCACTGCGCTCACGGACACTACCTTTCGTCGAACATCAGATTACGGCGGCGGCCTTTCGCTCGCGACAGCGACCTGCGACACTGGAACCATGACCGCGCCGTCACCGACAGCGAGCTCGACCCAGGGCGACGTCCTCACCGAGGACCTCGTCAAGACCGAACGGCCCTGGAACGTCATTGTCTGGGACGACCCGGTCACCCCGATGTCGGTGGTGGTGGTGATCTTCAAGCGGATCTTCGGCTACTCGCACAACAAGTGCACGCAATTGATGTTGACGGTGCACCACGAGGGGCGCGCGGTGGTGTGGTCGGGACAGCGCGAGCGCGCCGAGTCGTACTGCGTCAAGTTACAAGTCGCCGGTCTGCAGTCCACCATCGAGAAGGTCGAGTGATGGCGGGTAGTCGCCTCTTCGTTCGTCGCCGTGATGGTCGTATTGAGGTCCGACTCAACGAGGCAGGCCGCGTGGTGGCCCGGGAAGCCTTTGGCCGGGTCGTCGCCGCCGAGCGCGACGCGACCCACGAATGGCACGCCGGTCTCAACGCGCCGATTGATCCGAGTGAGGACAGCGACAGTCCCGTCGCGGCGCTGGACCGTCAACGCGAGATTTCGACCAACGCCGAACTCGCGTACATGACCCTTAAAGAACAGTTCCTCAACGAAGCCGAAGCGTGGGCGTGGCTCAGCACGTTCCAGATCGCGCTGCGCTCGACGGCCGTGGCGAACGGATTGCTCAGCGAGGAGAAGCTGGCGGCCTGCGAACCCGAGTTGATGAACTTCATTCGTACCATCCAGCAGTTTCTCTTCGGTCTCGCGGAGTGTTTGTAGGGCTTCCGTCGGCAGATTGGCGTTCGGCGCTCCAAATCGCGGCCTGGGAGTCACTCGCGGCGCGTCGTTGACTCATTGAGAGGCCAGCGTGCGTGCCTCATTAAGTAAACACTTGAAGTACTAGATGAAGTTCCCGTATGAACGCGCGATGAACTCTCGATGAGCGCGGAGTCCGAAGTATTCATCTGGTCAATTTTCCTTACGATTAGTAACCCTTCTGTGTTAGAAAGAAGTTTTGTGAATGAACTGTATGGAACGTACGTCGAATGATCTGCGGCGCCGTGCGACTAAGGGCAGATCACTAAGGAGTCAAAAAATGGTAGCCCGCAAGTTCTTTTCGAGCGTCGTCGTGGTCGCGATGTGCGCGGCGATGTCCCTTCCCTTGGCGCTCCTCCAGGCGACGCCCGCAGGCGCCAACACGCCGTCCAATGACACCATCACGTACAGCCTGGCTTCGTATCCCGTTGGGTACTACCCTCCGGCTGCTCCGCTGACCACTTCTGAGCCCGACGGCACCGTGGTCCAGTTGCCCGCTGCACCGACCGCCATCGGCATGGGTTATCAAATCGTATTCGTTGGTTGGAGTGACGGTTCCAACACGTACGGACCTGGTGCCCTCTACGTGATGGGCCAGGACGGACAGAACGTCACCATGACCGCGTTGTGGTACACCAGTGCGTCGCCAGATGAGGTCGTCTCGTACTTCGAGGTCCTGGGAGTTTCGGGCACGGTGTGCTTTACAAACCAGTCGTCCCCGACATCGGGCTATTGCCAAACCCCTCCCGCCCCTAGCGTGTCGGGCGCCACGTTCACTGGTTGGATTGATCCTGCTTATCCCGGCGATCCCATTCCGGCGAATACGGGACTTGTGATTGGCAATACGCCTCCCGACGGCATGATTAGCGAGGACATCGCGTACGCGAACTTCGACACGGGAATCGAGACCGTGGTCTTCAATCCGGATTTCCAAGGTACCGGGACTCCGAGTGGGAGTCCTTCGACCCCTGCGGTCACGACCACGAAGGGTACGGCCCTACCGTTGCTGGCTTCAGTGGGCACGATGGTCGATCCGGGATACACGTTTGTGGGATGGTCGTACGTACCGGGCGGCGCAGTTGTGAGTAGTTACACCCCTTCGTTCAACACCACGCTGATTGGGGGCGGCAACTCCACCTACGGCGTGTTGTACGCCGTGTGGCAGCAGACTGACAACTTTACGTACAGCCTCGGCACAGCGACCGGCACGCCCCCAGTTGGTGGCAGCGGCTTTGACGGCAGTACGATCACTCTGGCGAGTGCGCCGAGTGACGCCGGCTACATCTTTGACGGATGGTGGGACGGCTCGGGCGGGACGTACGCTGTTGGTGTCTCGGTTCTCTATCCCGCCGAGGGCACCTACACCTTGGATAGCGCCGGTTCGGACATCACGTTCACGGCGGAGTGGTCACTCGCCGACCCCTATTCCTATAGCTTGGGCTCGCCCGGCGGCCACGCACCGCCTTCTGGCGTCACTGCGCCAGAGAGTGGCAGTGGGGCCGACGGCTCCTCGATCACGTTGCCGAACGCGCCCTCGGTGCCGGGCTACGGTTTCTTGGGTTGGTACGACGATTCCAACGGTCCCTACACGCCGGGAGACATCCTCTACCCCGCGGGTAGCTCGTACACGTTGAGCAGTGACGGCAACGCCATAACCTTCACCGCGGAGTGGTCGACGTCCGATTCGTATTCCTACAGTCTGGGTGAGCCAGGAGGAAGTGCTCCCGATAATCCCAGCGCCACGCCGCCGGGCGGCAGTGGGGCCGACGGCTCCACGATCACGTTGGCGGGCGCGCCCACCGCAACCGGTTACGGTTTCCTCGGTTGGTACGACAGTTCGAGGGGTCTGTACGCCCCCGGCGACACCCTGTACCCAGCCGACGGCTCGTACACGCTGGCAAGTTCTGGTAGCCCCATCACGTTCACCGCGGAGTGGTCCCTTGCGGATCCTTATTCCTACAATTTGGGCTCCCCTCCCGGTAATGTCGACCTGAGTGTTTTAGTGACTCCAATGGGTGGCGTGGGAGGCGACGGCTCAACTGTTACCTTGGCCAGTCCGCCTTCGATTCCTGGTGACAGCTTCCTCGGTTGGTACGACGGCTCGAATTACGCTTCGGGCGACATCCTCTATCCTGCGGGTGGCTCGTACACGTTGAGCAGTGCTGGCGCCGACATCACGTTCACCGCCGAGTGGTCGACGACCGATTTATACTCGTACAGTCTGAATGGCGGGCCCGATACGGCACCACTGGGTGGCAACGGCGCCGACGGATCGTCGATCACCCTGGCGGGCGCGCCGAGTTACCCGGGGCACCTCTTTGAAGGTTGGTATCCCTCGATTGACGGCACGAGATACGGTGCCGGCGACCAGCTCTACGCCGCCAGTTCCTCGTACACACTGAACAGCCAGGGTTACTCATTGGTGTTCACCGCGATCTGGAGTTCGACCGACACCTACACGTACAGCCTCGGTGTCGTGACGACCACCATGCTGGAGACCCTCGACAGCGCGAGTCCGCCGAACGGGGGCAGCGGGGCCGACGGGACGACGATCACGTTGGCGAGTGCCCCGTCATTCAACGGGTTCACCTTCGACGGCTGGGCGGCAACGATTGGTGGCGCACCGGTCCCCACGTATCCGACGTTGCTCGGTGCGTCGACCACCTACGAATTGGACAGTGCGGGAGAACCGATTACGTTCACCGCCCTGTGGACGGTGAACGCCACCGACACAGTCGACCTCGGTCTCGAAGGTCTGGGTTCGAATTTCTCGCAGACTGGTCTGGACGGCGCGGTGATCTCGCTGACTGCTCCTTCGTACACGAACTACAACTTCGACGGCTGGTGTTCGGTGTCGGTGAGTGTGAACGAGGCCTCGTCGGCCGGTAGCGCCAGCGGCCAGTGTGCGGGCGATGGGGGCAGTTACTTTGCGGGCCCCTCCTATCTCCTTGACAGTGGTGATCCGACGAGTAGTGCGACTTTCGACCTCTTCGCGATCTGGACGGGCGTGCCTAAGCAAATTTCTTTCGTGGATCCCGAACATGTAGGTTTCAACATGACGTGGAACTACGAGACCACGCACACGCTCCCGACGCCGGGTTCGATCTCGAACTACAACTTCGACGGCTGGTGCACCAACCCGGTCAGCGTGAACGCGCCTTATTCTGCGGCTGACGCGGGTACCACGTGTTCGAACGACGGTGGCACCTACTACGGCTCGGGTGACAGTTACACCGTCACGGGCGTCGCGACGCTCTATGCGGTCTGGACGGGTGTCCCGGTCACCGTTACGTTGTCGTACTCCAACGGCGGATCGGGTCCGACCTCCGAAACCTACGATTACAACACGTCCGATGTCCTGCCGACACCGACGTTCCAGTATCACACCTTCAATGGTTGGTACACAGCGTCGGGCCCAGGCTCGCCGATAGCGCCGACGGCTTGGCCATCGGCGCCTACTACTTGGTACGCACAATGGAGTTCGATCCCCGCGACGTTCAGTTACGTGACTACCGGTGGTTCGGAGTCGGGTGGGGACTCGACGTCATCGAGCGAAGGTACGTCGATCACCTTGGCGACTTTCACACCCGCGTCCTCGAGCAACTGCTTTATTGGCTGGTGGGACGGCTCAGGTGGGACGTTCAACGTGAGTACGTCCACGACGTACCCTTCGGGCGGGTCCTACGAGTTGACCATGTCGGTAACGACCTTCACCGCGGAGATCGCGCCCTGTGACCACTACAGCTATAGCTACGGAGCCGAGACGAGCGCGACGTCGTTGCCCTCGTCGGGCGTCGGACCCAACGGAACGGGCATCACGGTCGGGGCAACACTGGCTGCGCCCGCGGGTTATACGTTCGCCGGCTGGAGCGACGGGACCACCGTCTACCAGCCCGGCGCTTCGTACACGTTGGACAGCGGTGGCAGTGCCATAACCTTCACCGCCCAGTGGAACGCCGTTCCCTCGGGTGGCGGTGGCGGAGCGCCATCGGGCGGCACGACCCCATCGGTGACCGACTACACCGTGACCTTCGTGTCCGACGGTGGGAGTGGCGAAGTACCCATCACCGGAGCGTCGGGAACGTCGGTGGCACTCCCGACGCCCGTGCAGGCTGGCTTCACCTTCAAGGGCTGGTACACCCAAGAGTCTGGCGGTTCCCTCGTGACGTCGCCGTTGACGTTGACTTCCACCACGACGCTCTACGCGCAGTGGTCGGCCGTCGCTAACACGTCGGCGTCATTTACGAAGGTTCTGACGATCGGCGACTTCAACGAAGGATCCGCGGCGCTGACGGCGGCGCTGAAGGCGCAAGTGCGGTCGCTGGCGCGACTCATCAAGTCCAACGGCGACGTTGCCGTCAAGCTCGTGGGTTACGCCACGTTGCCCAACAACACCAACGACCAGGCGTTGGCGCTGGCTCGCGCCCGCGCCGTGCAGAGCTATCTGCGGTCACTGGGCGTCACGAACATCACCTTCACGATCCAGTCCCAGGTGGCGGGAACGTCGGCGGGTAATCGGGTCGTCGTCGCCTTCACCGAAAGGTAGATCCTCGAGGTCCTTGTTCCCTTCCCATGGTTCTCCCGTGGGAAGGGAACAAGGACCACTGAAGTCGGAATGGCTTGACGTTCTTCGCGTCAACGTGATCTCGATCTGAGTCGCTCTACGGGCTTGCCCGGCGCCCAGTGCCTGGGCGCGGTGCGGCGAGACGGCACACGTTCCGGTTCGGGACCCACCATTAAGCCTCGTGTAGCCGGGTTCGAGGCGGAGCCTGGCTGATCCGACCATCAACGCCGCTCGAGCCCAGCCACGGTAGCGCCCTTGGACGTCGGGGCCCTCAAGGTGAATGCTTCGCGTCCCTTGAGAGTTCGAGTGATCGGGGAACCAAAGTACGAGATCGACGGGCTCCTTCGACGTCCACGACAGCGCACGTGACGTGGACGTCGCGAGCGAAGAGCGCTCGAAGCCGTCCTCGGTCGTCCGGCTCTCGTAGTCGAAGTGTTCGTGACGCCAGACGCTAGCACCTCGTTGAAGAAAGTCGAACGATGCGTCTCTCAGTCGGAGATCTCGATCCCGTCTTCCACGACGAACAGCCCGAC
Source organism: uncultured Acidimicrobiaceae bacterium (assembly GCA_963849155.1). GTDB lineage: Bacteria > Actinomycetota > Acidimicrobiia > Acidimicrobiales > RAAP-2 > RAAP-2. Next base: position 233,982 of record CAWKGL010000004.1, on the reverse strand, counting down.
ACGGCGCCACGGTTCTACGACCGCGTCGGGCTCTTCGTGATTGCTAGTCCCGATGAACGGTTGGGATGTTGGTTCCCGCTACGCGCAGGCGATGATGGCTTTGGCGAGGGCTTGGGCGTCGTTTTGGTAGGTCTTGGCGTTGGCGAGCGCGTACGCCTCAAGCGCCTTGGCTGAACCGGCCGTCGAGTAGTACGTCAGGATCTTGACGATCGCGTTCAAGATGTTCTTGGTCGCGGCGTTCGGCGCCTCGGACGCCAACTTCTCGTAGATCGGGAGGTATTCAAGTGCCCACTTGTGGTAGCCCGTCGTCGTGAACGACGAGGGAGGCGACACCGGCTTCCAGGTATAGATCGTCTTGCAGAACGCACTGCTGCTCAGCGCTCCGCTGGGCTGGACGGCGACGCCAAGCGACACGACGAGTGTCGACGCCACGACGAGTGAACCCAGGAACGCTTTTGAGCGTGCCCGCAGCTGGTTGGTTCGAGTAAACAAACTGACTCCCTTTTCCACCTGGACGACGCAACCCTCGTGGTTGCGTCGCACCCTTCTGGGAAACCACGGTTCTGGCACCCGGTCGAGTTCTATCAGACCCTTCGCCTTATCGCCACCACCACGGGGGTAGTTCGAACGGCCGGGGGTGAGAATCCGCTCGAGACGCGTGATTTTCACGTTCGCCAGGTGGCCACCGCGTGACTCTTTCGGACCAGGATTCCTCAAGGAGCAAACGACGAGGCTTGGCGGGGTTGGCTCGAGACCATGTACCGGTGCTCGGCCACCGGGTGAAGCGAATCCCGAGACGCCCGGGTCGACTTCCGGTATCGACGGAGTCGTTCATCACCGGGCCACCACGTCACTGGCGCCAAGGCTCGATCGGATGGCCACGCGGCGGTGACGACCGGGTCACAAAGTCAAAGCCTGCGTTGACGTGGTCAACAGACGCTCTCGAGTTGACGGCGCCGGTCAAGGGTCTCGCACCGCGCGCTGAACGCCCGGCGCACCCTTTACTCGGACCACTTGTGGACTGTGAGGCCGCACGATTGAGTTTTCCCTCGTTCATGGCCCCTCGGCTGGTCGTGATCGTAGGATCTGTCCGATGGACGGTCCACTCGTACGCTCAGTCGCGGTCTCGCGTGACATTCCAGCGCCGGCCCGTGTGATATTCACCGTCCTGGCGAATCCGTCGATGCATCCGCTCATCGACGGCACCGGAATGGCGCAGCGCGCCGACGAGACCTCACTCACCAAGGTCGGTGACGTGTTCGTCATGCACATGACGCACTGGAGCATGGGGGACTACGGGATGGAGAATCACGTGGTCGAGTTCGTTCCCGATCGACGAATCGTGTGGGAGCCTCGACGACACGTGTACGAGACGTCCGCATTTCCGGGCGGCGGCGACGCCTCGACGACCCGCTACTGGGGGTGGGAACTCGAACCACTCGGGGCGAACCTGACTCGAGTGACCGAATTCTTCGACGGGAGTCGGCTCTTCGACGGTCTGAAGGAATTCCTCCACGACGGTGAATTCTGGCGCCGGGGCATGGTCGAGAGTCTCGAGAACCTCGAAAGACTGGCAATGGGGAGTCTGACCGCGAATCACGCGAAGCCACAGGACATTGCTCGTCGGCGGAATTACTTCGAAGAAGTGCGCGGAGGTGAACGCAGTGCTCGACACGGTGCTGGGAGCGAGGAGCGATCGCCGTTGGCCGATTCGTGAGTGTTCGATCTCGAGCTACTTTGCTGGTGAGCCGTGACGGGTTTCGTGTTGGCGAATGCTCTTTCAACTCCTCGCGTCCGCGCGAGCGGCGCGAGGGTTGCGGCGTGTGACTCCGCCGAAATCCGATGAGCCGTGACGACGCAGGGGCAACTGGTGCGCCGGCCGGGACTTGAACCCGGAACCTGTTGATTAAGAGTCAAATGCTCTGCCAATTGAGCTACCGGCGCGTGACGAGTCTATACCGACGCGCACGAGTAACTCGACTGATTAGTTGTGTTGGATCGCCTTGACCTCGAGGAACTCCTCGAACCCGTACTGCCCGAGTTCGCGACCGATGCCCGATTGCTTGTAGCCCCCGAAGGGCGCGACGACGTTGAAGTTCCCACCGTTGATCTCGACTTGACCCGTACGAATCTTTCGAGCGACCTCGAAGGCCTTCTCGTCAGTCGCTGCCCACACGCCGCCCGCGAGCCCGTAGTTCGAGTCGTTCGCAATCGCGATCGCCTCTTCTTCGGTGTCGTAGGGAATGATGGACAGGACAGGCCCGAATATCTCTTCTTGGGCGATGGTCATGTCGTTGGTGACGTCCGAGAAGATCGTCGGTTCGATGTAGTAGCCCTTCTCGAGTCCTTCGGGCGGATTCACGCCGCCGCAGATGATGCGCGCTCCTTCGTCGATCCCCTTTTTGATGTACTCGCGCACGCGCTGCTGTTGCGCCGCACTCACGAGGGGTCCGAGCAGGCTCGACCCCGTGATCGGATCGGCGGGGGCGAACGAGGCCGCGGTCGCCACGGCGATGTCCTCGACCTCGGCGAGCTTTGATCGCGGCACGACCATGCGCGTCAGGGCCGAGCACGTCTGGCCTGAATTCAGGTAGCACTTGAAGACGCCGTCGGCGACCGCCTTGGGGATGTCCGCGTCCTCGAGGATCACGTTCGCGGACTTGCCACCGAGTTCGAGTGACACTCGCTTCACCATCTCGGCGGCGATCTGCATCACACGCTTGCCCGCTCGGGTCGAACCGGTGAACGAGATCATGTCGGTCTTGGGGTGGGCCGCAATCGCCTCGCCGACCACTGGTCCCAGACCGGTCACCATGTTGAACACACCCTTGGGCAGACCGACCTCGTGAATGATGTCAGCCAGGATGAACGCGTTGATCGGTGCGACCTCGCTGGGCTTGACGACGATCGTGCAACCCGCGGCGAGCGAGGCGGCGACTTTGTTAGCGATCTGATGAAGCGGGTAATTCCACGGCGTGATCGCCGCGACGACGCCTGCGGGCTCGCGCACGAGGGTCGAGTTGCCGACTTCCTCTTCCCACGTGAACTCGGCCGCGCGCTTGGCGTTGTCCGCGAAGGTCATGGTGGGAAGGCCCGCCTGGATGCCCTTGGCGAGCATCAGTGGCATACCCACCTCGTTGGCGATGTCGAGGGCGATTTCGTCGGAGCGTTCAGCCAATTTCTCCGAGATTCGAACGAGGAACTCACCGCGTTCCTTGGGACTGGTGTTCGACCACGCGCTGAAGGCGGCGGCGGCCGCTTCGACCGCGAGGTTGGCCTCTTCGACGGTGCCCGCCGGAATAGTCGCGTAGTGTTCGCCGGTGCCCGAGGAGGTGACCTCGAGCGTCTCCTTGGAGATGGCCTTTACCCACTCACCGTTGATGTAAAACGAGTCGCGAACGATCGCCATTGTTGCCCCCTTCGAACTCCTGTGGAGTTGCCTGAGCGAAATCTACACGGCAAATCCAAGCCCCAAATCGCAAGATATCGTCGGGAGACGGCCGGCGTGTGGTGTCGACGTTGGGGTGAGCGACGGGGGTCGAACCCGCGACCTCCAGGACCACAACCTGGCGCTCTAACCAACTGAGCTACGCCCACCAAGACCTCTAAGTATTGCACAAGGATTGCGGTGGGCTCGTAGGCAGACGGTCGGTCAGTACGATTGTGCAGAGCCCCTGTAGCTCAACTGGATAGAGCAGACGGTTTCTACCCGTCAGGCTGCGGGTTCGACTCCTGCCGGGGGCACCATCGATCGCGGGCGACGGATAAGACCCGGTAGTGGATCATCACTCTTTCTGTGAAATTTCATCGCAAGTTCACCGCGCTGCTGGCGTTGTCGCAACCGAAAGGCTAGGTTTCCATTCAAAGTTGAAGGGGATGGAACCGTGGCATTGATCGTGGAGCCGGCCAACCGGGCGCAAGAAAAGGGACTCAAGAGTGGCGCGCTGGGCTTGATCTCCAGTGTCGTCATCGGCATTGCTTCGACCGCCCCGGCGTACAGCTTGGCGGCGACTCTGGGCTTCGTGGTCGTGGCGATAGGCGTGCAAGCGCCCATCGTGACCGTGCTCGCGTTCGTACCCATGTTCTTCGTCTCGCTGGCGTTCGCGCAGATGAACAAGGCCGACCCCGACTGCGGCGCCTCCTTCACGTGGGGCACGAGGGCCTTCACTCCCCGGGTTGGTTGGATGGGCGGTTGGGGTGTGTTGATGGCCGACATCATCGTCATGGCGAGCCTCGCCCAGATCGCGGGACAGTACGTCTTTGACCTCTTTAACGCGAAAGGAATTGGCGGTGACGCGTCGAGCCCGTGGGTGCTGCTCGTGGGCATTGCGTGGATCGTCTTCATGACCTGGATTTGCTACGTGGGCATCGAGGTCTCCGCCAATTTCCAAAAGGCACTGCTGGGGATCGAGCTGACGATGCTGACGGTTTTGTCGGTCTGGGCGCTCGTACGGGTCGGCAACGGCACCGCTCCGGTGGGTCACATCGTCCCGTCGCTCTCGTGGTTCAATCCGTTCGGGGTGAAGCACTTCAGCGACTTCGTCGTCGGACTCGCGGACATGCTCTTCATCTACTGGGGATGGGACACCGCGCTGAATTTGAACGAGGAGACGAAGGACGCCGAGACCGTGCCCGGCCAGGCTGGCATCATCTCGACGTTCGTGCTGCTCGGCATCTACGCGCTGGTGATCCTCGCGGTCCAGTCCTTCGCCGGGATTGGTTCGACGGGAATCGGTCTCGGCAACGCGGCGCACGCTAACGACGTCCTGTCCATTCTGGGTCCCGCGATCTTTGGAACGTCGACGTTCGCGTCAGTCCTCACGCACCTGCTGCTCTTGATGGTGCTGTCGTCGGCGGCGGCGTCAACCCAGACCACCATTCTTCCCACCGCGCGCACCGTGCTCTCGATGGCGGTGCACAAGGCGATCCCCCAGGTCTTCGCCAAGATGCACAAGCGCTTTCTCACCCCGACCGTCGCGACCGTCAGTTTCGGACTCGTATCGATTGTCCTCTACGTCATCATGAACTTCCTCTCGGCCGGCCATGTGATCGCCGACTCGGTTGACGCGCTCGGGGTGATGATCGCCTTCTACTACGGACTGACGGGATTCTCGTGCTTCTGGTACTACCGTCACAACCTGACCTCGAGCGTGAAGAACTTCTTTGTCCAAGGCGTCATGCCTCTGGTGGGTGGTCTGATTCTGTACTTCATCCTGGTCTGGTCGTTCTGGTACTACTGGAATCCCGCGAACAGCACCACGCACTTAGACGTCTTCGGTCACGAGGTGGGAGGCACGTTCACCCTCGACGTCGGAGGTCTGATCCTCGGGATCATCCTCATGTTCGTCACGCAGTCGTTCATGCCCGCGTTCTTCCGTGGCGAGGTGCTCAACCGCGACACGCCCACCTTGGTCACCGAACACTTCGGGGCCAGCGATGCGCAGGCGAAGTAAGTTGAGAACGAGCGGGTTGTCTCGAAGAGTCTTCGATCAAGGAGTTGGTGCCCCATGACTAATAATCACGCCGTTCCACTCATCATCGTCGGCATCGACGGCTCTGCTCTCTCTGAGACCGCGCTCGAATACGCCATTGAGGAAGCCCGTCTTCGCCAGGGCAACCTGCGGGTGACCTACGCCTATCCGGTGCTCGCGTCGGCACTGACGGGTTCGACGGGCAACGACTACTACCAACAGGTCGAGAACGACGCCAAGACCTTCCTCCAGGGCGTCATGTCCAAGTCACCCGCCATCGAGGGCGTCAACGTCGAATGGTTGGCGGTACCGGGCAACCCTTCCGAAGTTCTCATCGAAGCTAGTCGAGAGGCGACCTTGCTCGTGATCGGTTCGCGGGGCGTCGGTGGGTTCATGGGACTGTTGATGGGCTCGGTCTCCACGCAGTGCGTTCACTATTCGCACTGTCCGGTACTGGTGGTTCGCGAAGAACACTGAACGTCGCGGGCCGTTCTCATTCAATGACCTGGTCGCCGTTTGTTCACCGGCTACTTCGTGCGGCGGCGCAGGGTGGCCGCGCCGACGCCCAAGGCGCCGATGATGTAGGCGGCCATGATGGCGAACTGCGTCGCGTAGTAGCCGTCGGACTGAAAAGGCTCGATCATGTGGACCGCGGCGGTCATCGGGAGCACGTCGGCGACGTATCGCAGGACCGAGGGCAGTTGACCCACCGGTACCAAGAGTCCGCACAAGAGCAGTTGGGGCAGGATGAACGCCGGCATGAACTGAACTGCCTGGAACTCGGTGTGCGCGACGGCGCTCAGCGCGAGTCCGAGGGCGGTCCCGAGCAGACCCGCACACAGGGCCACCACGCTGATTCGCCACGGCACGCCCTGGTGGGCCAGTCCGTACCAGGTGTAGGAGAGCGTGGAGACCAGAAGGCTCTGGACCACCGCGAGCAGACCGAACGCGAGCGCGTAACCGACGATGAACTCTCCCTTGGTGATCGGCATCGTAAAGAGACGCTCGAGAGTACCGACCGTGCGCTCGCGCAACGTGATCACCGAGGTCACGAGGAACATCACGATGAGGGGGAACACGCCGAGCAGTTGGGGCCCAAAGGACTGAAAAGCGCCGGGGCGCCCAGAGAGGGTCCAGGCCAAGAGTCCAATGAGGGCTGAGGGCACGAGGAGCAACAGACCCACGGTGCGTGGGTCGTGGCGCAGTTGTTCGAGGATCCGTCGCGTCGTGAGCACGATCCGCCGGACGTTCATGGACCTTCCTCGATCAGCTGTTCGAAGGCGTCGTCGTACGAACTCGCCGACGTCGACGCGAGTAACCGCGCGGGTGAAGCGTCGAAGATGAGTTCGCCACCACGCAACAAGAGCAGTCGTTCGCAGTGGGTTGCCTCGTCCATCACGTGGCTCGAGACGAGGACCGTGGTGCCCGTCGACGCGATCTGCTCGAAGGTGTGCCAGAGGTCGCGTCGCAGGATCGGGTCGAGTCCCACGGTCGGTTCGTCCAGGATGAGGATCGGTGGCGAACCGAGCAGCGCCGTCGCGAGCGAGACGCGGGCGCGTTCGCCTCCCGACAGCGACGCCACCACCCGCTGGGTGAATCCCGCGAGCGACACGACGCCGAGCACGCGGTCCACTTCTTCGTGCGACAGGGCGAGGACGCCTGCGAAGTACCTGACGTTCTCTTCCACCGTGAGGTCGAGGTAGACCGCGCCGCCCTGGGCCATGTAACCAAGTCGGCCGCGCAGCGACGGCGAACCGGCCGCGGTATCGAGGACCTGGATCTGGCCACTCGCCACCCTTTGGAGTCCGAGCATCGAGCGCATGAGCGTGCTCTTGCCGCTGCCGCTCGGCCCGAGTAGTCCGACGAGCTCGCCCGCGCGGGCTTGAAAAGAAAGGTCGTGAAGGATCTCGTTGCCCTGTCGCGTCACCCGTAGTTGCTGCACGTCAATGGTGAGCGGCGGGGCGGTCACGCGCGAAGCCTATCGAAGGGCTCGTCACCTGTTCGACCTTTGCTCGCCGAGGTCGACTCGGAGTTCTTCATTTGTGGTCGGGACCGTCTTGCTTGTGGCGCGGTCGGGAAGGCGGGATTCGAACCCGCGGCCTCCTGGTCCCAAACCAGGCGCGCTAACCAAGCTGCGCTACTTCCCGTCGATCCATCGTTACACATATCCGCGTGACACTATTGAAGGAGTCGTCCCATCACTTCACGACGGCGCTTCGACAGGGGGACAGTGGCGTACGAATGGATCACCGACGCGCTCGAGGAGACCTGGACGTCGCTCGACCGTCTTCTTCGCCCCCAACCCGCGTCGGCCTACGACGCGCCGACCCCGTGCCCGGGTTGGAGCGTCCGCGACGTGGTGAGCCACTTGCTTGGATTCGAGCTCATGCTGCACGGCACGCCGGTGCCGGCGTACGAAGGTCCCTGGCCCAGTCACGTACGTAATCCCATTGGTGAGATCAACGAGGCCTTCGTGCAAACGAGACGCAGCGAGCCTGGTCTCCAAGTGCTCGACGAGTTCCGCGACGCCGCGCGTCGTTCCTTGGCGTCTCTGCGCTCGTTGAGCGACGATGAGTGGAACAAGGTCGGCTGGAGTCCCGAGGGCGAACGGCCCTACCACCGATTCCAAGAGACCCGTGTACTCGACAGCTGGATCCATCTCCAGGACGTGCGCGACGCGCTGCTCCAGCCCGAGGACGATCACGGTGCGGGCGAGCAGATCGTCCTCAACCGGTTCGAGTCGGCACTGCCCTACGTCTTCGCCAAGAAGATGCACAGTCCCGAAGGGGCGACGCTGCGGGTGAACCTGATCGGACGCCAAGCTCGAACCATCGTTCTTGAGATTCGCGACGGACGCGCGAGCGCCGTGGGGTCCTTAGGTGGACCAGCGACGCTCGAGGTGACGACGCCCGTGGCCCTGTTTTGGCGCCGTTGCGCGGGTCGCATCAGCGCGGACGCTTTTCTCAGCGCGTCGTCGACCGACGTGCGCGGCGACCGCTCGCTCGCTGAGCGTTTCGCCCAGCAACTCAGCATCATGATTTAGGGTCCGCGCAACTCCCGGTAGGCTGAATTTCCTTATGCGCGCCACACCGACAATCCTGGAGAACAACCGAATCAAATTGGTCGTCGAGGTCGACGAGGCCGAGATGGCGCTCGCCCTGGACGAGACGGCGGCGGCGCTCGCCAAGCAGGTCAGCATCAAGGGATTTCGCAAGGGCAAGGTCCCCAAGAACGTCCTCATCGCGCACCTGGGTGGACTCGAGGCACTTCGTTCCGAGGCCATACGCGAGTCGGTACCCGACTTCTACGCTCGAGCCGTCGCCGACACCCTGAGCGACCCGATTGGCCAACCCGACATCAACATCGTGGCGGGCGAGGACGAGGGCCCCCTTACGTTCGAGGCCGAGGTCGAAGTGCGGCCGGAGCTGGCGATCGAGGGCCAGCGAGAATTGAGAGTCACCATACCGTCGCCCACCGTGCTCGACAGCGACGTGGACGCCCAGATCGACCGCTTCCGCGAGACCGACGCGACGCTGCGTGACGTGGATCGTCCCATTGCGAGCGGTGATCTCGTGACGATGGACCTGCACGTCGCCCAGATCGCCACTGAGGTCGAACCACTCGAGATGAGCGATTACATGTACACGGTCGGCTCGGGAACCATCACGGGCGGTGTCGACGAATTGATCATCGGGCTGAAGGCCGGCGAAGAGCTCAAGGTGAACGGAAGCCTCGGCGGCGGCGTGGTCGCTACGTACACGATGCAACTCAAGCAGGTCAAGGAACGGGTGCTTCCCGAACTTACCGACGAATGGGTCGAGGAGAACACCGAGTGGACGAGCGTCGAGGAGATGCGCGAAGCCATCCTCACCCAGATGCGCCGGCGCAAGGTCGTCGAAGCGCAGCTATCCCAGCGTGACGCCATGCTGATGGCGCTCGGGGATCTCGTCGACGCCGAACTGGTGCCCGAAGTCCTGGTCGACGCCGAAACGAACGAGCGACTTCACGATCTCGGTCACCGGCTCTCCGAACAGAAGATGAACCTCGAGATGTTCCTCCAGGTCACCAACCAGGCGCCCGAGCAACTCTTGGCCACGTTGCGCGAGGACGCCCAAAAGGCGGTTCGAATCGACCTGGCGATGCGCGCGCTCGTCAAGGCCGAGCATCTCGAGCCGTCCCAAGAGGAGATCGACGACGAATTGGAGTCGACCGCCAAGGCCATGAACGTCGACGCGGACCTACTGCGCGAGAACCTGAGAAACTCCGGTCGGGTCGCGTCCTTTAACGCCGAGGTCGCCAAGATGAAGGCTTCCCGGTGGCTCAGTGATCACGTGACCTTCATCGATCCCGACGGAGTAGAGATCGACCGTCAATTACTGCGCGAGGACCAGTCAGGTGACGGCGAATCGACGGACGCCGACGAAGTCGCCGATTCCGATGACGCGCAACGAGACGGCGACGCCGACGCCTAGGCTGGGCCCGTGAACGAACACTTTCGAGCCCAGAACTATCTCGTCCCCACGGTCGTCGAGTCGTCGAACCGCGGCGAGCGCGCCTACGACCTCTACAGTCGCCTCTTGCGAGAGAGGATCATCTTCCTCGGTACGCCGATCGACGACACGATCGCCAACTTGATCTGCGCCCAGATGCTCTTTCTCGAATCCGAGGACCCCGACAAGGACATCAGTCTCTACATCAACTCCCCGGGTGGCGACATCACCGGCCTGCTCGCGGTCTACGACACGATGAAGTACATCAAGCCCGACGTGTCGACGTTCTGCTTCGGACAGGCCGCGTCGGCCGCCGCCGTGCTCCTCGCCGCGGGAACCAGGGGAAAGCGTTACGCGTTGCCCCACGCGCGCGTCCTGTTGCACCAGCCATGGGGCGGAGTCGGGGGACAGGCGTCGGACATCGAGATCCAGGCGCGCGAGATCCTTCGGATGAAGGACATGCTCAACGCCATGCTCGCCTCGGACACCGGCCAGACGGTGGACCGGATCACGAAGGACACCGACCGCGACTTCATCATCGGAGCGCAGGAAGCCGTGGAATATGGCCTCATTGACGACGTCCTCGCCGCTCGACCCTAGGTACCGTTTTTTCGAGTCCGCGGCTCGTAGGATGGTCGAGCGGAGGTCGTGTCGGAGGTTAGCGGTGTCAGAGTTGGTGGGTTCAGACGACCTTGTGCGGTGCAGTTTCTGTTCGAAGGATCAAGAGCACGTGAAGAAACTGGTAGCCGGTCCCGACGTCTTCATCTGTAACGAGTGCGTGGCGCTGTGTTCCCAGATCCTTGCGGAGCCCTCCCATGGCTAAGTTCGGCGAGAACAACGATCTCATCAAGTGCAGTTTCTGCGCCAAGGGACAAAAGCAGGTCAAGAAACTCATCGCGGGGCCCAGCGTGTACATCTGCGACGAGTGCATCGACCTCTGTAACGACATCATCGCCGACGAGTTCGGTGATCGCCCCGAGTTCGTCCTGGAGGATCTGCCCACGCCGCGCGAGATCTCCTCGTTCCTCGATGACTTCGTCATCGGTCAGGTGGACGCGAAGAAGATCCTGTCGGTGGCGGTCTACAACCACTACAAGCGGATCCAGACCGGGCCGCTGCACGACGACGACGTCGAGGTCGCGAAGTCCAACGTGCTGCTCCTCGGTCCCACCGGATGCGGCAAGACCTTTCTCGCCCAGACGCTCGCGCGCATGCTCAACGTACCCTTCGCGATCGCTGACGCCACGGCACTCACGGAGGCGGGCTACGTGGGAGAGGACGTCGAGAACATCCTGTTGAAGTTGCTGTCCGCGGCGGACTTCGACGTGAAGCGCGCCGAGCGCGGCATCATCTACATCGACGAGATCGACAAGATCGCTCGCAAGGCGGAGAATCCTTCGATCACTCGCGACGTGTCGGGAGAAGGCGTCCAGCAGGCCCTGCTCAAGATCCTCGAGGGCACCGTGGCGAGCGTGCCACCCCAGGGCGGGCGCAAGCACCCGCACCAGGAGTTCATCACGATCGACACGTCGAACATTCTGTTCATCTGCGGTGGCGCGTTCTCGGGACTCGAAGAGATCATCGAACGCCGTCTCGGCAAGAAGTCGATGGGCTTCAATCAGCCCGTCGAATCGAAGCGCAAGGGCGACGTCGAGTTGTTTCGTCATGCCCTGCCCGAGGACTTGGTCAAATTCGGGCTCATCCCCGAGTTCATCGGGCGTCTGCCCATCGTGGGCGCGGTCCAGCAACTCGACTTGGCGATGTTGGTCAGCGTGCTCACTGAGCCGAAGAACTCACTCGTCAAGCAATTCCAGCAGGTGCTCGCCATGGACGGCGTGGAACTCGTCATCGAGCCCGACGCGCTCGAAGCGATCGCCGAGCTCGCACTCGAACGTCAGACCGGGGCTCGGGGACTTCGTTCGATCCTCGAGAGCGTGCTGCTCGACGCGATGTACGACGTGCCGGGACGTTCTGACGTGCACCGGTGCATCGTGAGCGCCGAGAGCGTGCGAGAGAAGATCGCGCCGACCTACGAAATGCGAAAGGCGACGCGAACCCGTCGCGCTAGCTAAGCCGTGCGCTTTGGTTCGTACGTCGAAGCGCTGACCTGGCTGGAATCGCACGTCGACTTCGAACGACTCGCGCCGAATCGACAGCCGGTACCCACGCTGCAACCAATTCTGGACACCCTGGCCTTGCTCGCCGACCCCCAGATGGACTACCCGACCGTGCACATCACCGGCACCAACGGCAAGGGCACGACCACGACGCTGACGAGCGCGCTGTTGACGTCGACGGGCTTGCGCGTGGGTACCTTCACGAGTCCAGACCTGCACGCGATCAACGAGCGAATCGCCGTCAACGCCGAGCCGTTGGACGATGAAAGTCTGATTGGCTTGCTTTCGAGGCTCGCCGACGTCGAATCAGTGAGCGGCGTGGTCCTGACGAGGTTTGAACTGTTGACGGTGGCGGCGCTCTTGCACTTCTCTGACGAGGGCGTGGACGTGGCGGTCATCGAGGTGGGGATGGGCGGCACGTGGGATTCGACCAACGTCATTGATTCGAACGTGGCGGTACTGACCAACGTCGACCTCGATCACACCGCGGTGCTGGGTCCGACAATCAGCGCAATCGCGAACGACAAGGTGGGCATCTTTCGTGCCCAGTCACTCGCCGTCGTGGCGACGACCAACGCCATCGTCGTCGAGATCGCCGAGCGCAAGGCCACCGAACTCGAGACCGAGCTGTGGTTATTGGACGACTCCTTTGTCGTGGAACGAAACGAGCTCGCGTTGGGTGGTCGCGCGATCACCGTGCGAACACCCTTCGAGCGCTACGAGGACGTGCTCGTATCGCTCCACGGCATTCACCAAGGCGTCAACGCGGCGACCGCGATCGTCGCGGCGGAGGCGTTCCTGGGTCGCGCGTTGGGTCACGAGGTGGTCCAATCGACGCTGCGCGTGGCGAGGATGCCCGGTCGCATGGAGTTGATCGCACGAAAGCCCATGATCGTCGTGGACGGTGCGCACAATCCTGCGGGCGTGCGTGCCCTGTGCGCGACCCTCGACGGTGCCTTCTTCGTCAGCGGGACGCGTCGATGCGTCCTGGGCATGCTGACGGGCCGTGACCTCGACGACATGGTCGCGCCGCTGGTCGACGTGGGTTTCACCGAGTTCCACTGCTGTGCTCCCCAGTCGCCCCGGGCGGTGCCCGCCGGGGAAGTGGCCGCGGCGGTGCGCCGACACGGTGGCGTCGCCTTCGAACATCCGAGTGCGACCGCTGCCCTGGCGCACGCGCGGGAGCGGTCGAGCGACGAGGACCTCATCGTGGTCGCGGGCAGCCTGTATCTCGTCGCCGAGGTGCGCGGTGAGATCCTGCACGTCGCGTCGCGTCACCTTTCCTAGGACTGTTAGATTTTGCCTTCGTGGAACAAACCCTGGTCATCGTCAAACCCGACGCCGTGAAGCGCGGACTGGTCGGGACGATCCTCGCACGCCTCGAGGCCAAGCAACTTCGCCTGCGGGCGAGCGAACTTCGCACGATTGACGTTCCGACTGCTCAGCGCCACTACGCCGAACACGAGGGGAAACCCTTCTACGAGAACCTCGTGGCCTTCATCACGAGCGGTCCGGCCCTGGTCTGCGTGGTCGAAGGCCCCGAGGACACCTGGAAGGTCGTGCGCGCACTCATGGGTGCTACCGACCCCAAAGAAGCGCTGCCAGGCACGATCCGTGGCGACTTGGCCATAAACATGGCCGAGAATCTCATCCACGGTTCCGATTCGCTCGAGTCGGCACGTCGCGAAATTGCGATTTTCTTCCCAGAATTGGCGTAAGTAAGAATTGCGAGTGACGCTGGCGGTCTTGGCCTAGCCTTAAAGGATAAGAGGGCGTACGTAGGGCTCTCGCTAAAGGGTTCCAATGGTAGATAATCGTTTTTCACTGCTCGGTCGCGACATGGCGGTGGACCTCGGCACGGCCAACACGTTGGTCTACGTGCGAGGACGCGGCATTATCTTGAACGAACCGTCGGTCGTCGCGGTTGACGTGAAGGACGGAAAGCCACTCGCCGTGGGGGCCGAGGCCAAGCGCATGATTGGCCGCACGCCAAGCAACATCCAGGCCATTCGGCCGTTGAAGGACGGCGTCATCGCCGACTTCGAGATCTGCGAGAAGATGCTCCGTTACTTCATCCATCGGGTCCACCAGCGCCGCTTCGCCAAGCCCCGCATGATCATCTGCGTACCGTCGGGTATCACCGGGGTCGAGCAACGCGCGGTCATGGAGGCCGCCGAGTTTGCCGGCGCGCGAAAGGCCTACATCATCGAAGAGCCAATGGCCGCCGCGATCGGCGCCGGTCTTCCCATCCACGAGCCCACCGGCAACATGGTCGTGGACATCGGTGGTGGCACGACCGAAGTCGCGGTTATCTCCCTGGGCGGCATCGTGACCAGCCAGTCGATCCGTGTCGGTGGCGACGAACTCGACGAGGCGCTGGTGTCCTACGTCAAGAAGGAGTTCCAGTTGGCGTTGGGTGAACGAACGGCCGAGGAGATCAAGATTCAACTCGGTTCGGCCTTCGCGCTCGAGCAGGAGTTGCGAGCCGAGATCCGTGGACGTGACCTCGTGACGGGTCTACCCAAGACCGTGGTGATCTCCACCGAACAGATTCGCCAGGCCATCGAAGAACCACTCCAGGCGATCATCGACGCGGTCAAGGTCACGCTGGACCGCACGCCTCCTGAACTCTCCTCGGACTTGATGGAGCAGGGCGTCGTTCTCACGGGCGGCGGGGCCTTGCTCAACGGGCTCGCCGTGCGCTTGGAGGCCGAATGCAACATGCCCTTCATCGTCGCCGACGACCCGCTGAACTGCGTGGCCCTCGGCAGCGGGATGTGCCTGGAGGAACTTGACACCTTCGCGCGTTTGTTGAAGACCACGCCTACGCGCTAAGCCCTAGGTCATGGCAACGGATCGCTCGCGACGCAGGGCGCTGACCCTCGGCGCGGCGCTCACGGTCGCGGTGGTGGCGCTTTATGCCACCGGCGGCGTGTTCTCTGGACTGCGCACGACGGCCAACGCCATCGTCAGTCCCTTCAACTGGAGCGTGAACGAGGTCGCGCGTCCCATTGGCCACTTCTTCGCGGGCGCGGTCAATTACGGCGACGTCGTGGCCCAGAACCAGAAGCTCCGCTACGAATTGGGCAAGGCCCTCCAACAGGAGAACGAGACGTGGTCCTTCGAGCGCCAGCTCGAACAGGTGACCACCCAGCTGGACGTCCCTTTCGTCGGTTCGTTGCCCACCGTCGCCGCGCAGGTCACGACGTTGTCGCCCACGAACTTCGCCGCGACCGTCGACATCGACAAGGGTCGCGATCAGGGTCTGCTCGTGGGCATGCCCGTGGTGGCCAACGGGGGACTGGTGGGCAGCATCTTGTCCACGACACCCAATGGCGCCACCGTGCGTCTCATTAGCGACACCAGCTCACTGATCGGGGTCACCTTCGGCAAGGGCACGACACCGATCCTGGTGAGCGGGCGAGGGGTCAACAACGGACTTTCGGCGACGTCGGTCCCCCTGTCCACCTCGTTATCCCCGGGAACGGTGCTCGCCACCGACGGCCTCCAGGGTGGGTTGTACCCGCCCGGGCTGCCGGTCGCCAAGGTGTCCACGGTGACCCTTACGCCAGGAGCGGCGACCTACAATCTCACACTTCGTCCCACGGCCGACCTGCGCCACCTCAGTTACGTCGACGTCGTACTTTGGGAGCCTTCCACGTGAGAAGGACGCTGTTGCCCGCGACCGTCGTCACACTCTTCGTGGTCGCCATCCAACTCGATATCCTCTCGTCACTACGATTCGCCGGCACGGTGATCATGCTCGTCTGGCTGTGGCCCGTCGCGATGGGGCTGGCGGGCTTTACGAGTCTTGCGCTCTACGTCGCGCTGCTCGGGGGAGTACTCGTCGACACGCACTCGACCACACCCTTCGGTCTCACGGCGATCGTTGGTCTCGTCCTCGCCTACGGCGCGTCGCTGCTCGGTCGTGAAGGCGTGGGTGACCTCGACTCGGCCGCCTACTGGGTGACGCCGGTACTCGCGGCGGCGGCGGGTTTCGCCGCTCCGCTGCTCTACACCTTTGGCGGGGTGTTCGCTTTCAACTTCGAACTGTGGCGGGGCAGCCTCGCCGCGATGATGGTCGTGAACGCCGTCGCGTTCTTGTTGCTCGCGCGCATCGTCACGCGCGCGGCCAGAGCGGTCGCGTCAGTCGGTGAACGAGTGCGACGTTGAAGAACAACTGGCGTGACCGGCCGACCGGAACGTGGTTCTCGCGACTCTGGCGACCATGGGAGACGCTCAATCCCTTCCGCGGTCGCGGACGGGTCATCAACGAACCCAAGTCAGTGGGCATCCGCGACCTGGTCGCCGGACCCGAGGAGGTGGGCAGTCGACCCGTCCTTCGTTGGCGGCTGATCGGTGGTTTCTTCCTGATCCTGCTCGTCATCATCCTGGCGCGGCTCTTCATCCTCCAAGTCGTCGAGTACAAGAGTTCGGTGGCGACCGTGAACGAGAATTCGCTTCGCGTCACGACGATCCCCGCGACCCGGGGTCTGATCCTCGCGCGCGACGGTCAGCCGTTGGTCGCCAACGTCACCACCGTCGAGATCCGACTCTCGCGCGCCGAAGCGGCGCTCTACCCGCCGATCAAGGGTGCGCTCGCGTCGCTCACGGGGCTCAGCGTCAAGCAGATCAACGCCGACCTCTCGAATCCCCAGTACGACCCCTACCAGCCCGCGCCGATCCTCGCCAACGCGCCCGCGACCGAGGTGGAGTTCATCAAACTGCACCCCAAGGAGTTCCCCGGCGTCTCGGTGCTCAACGTCTCCACGCGCACGTACCCCAACGGCGGTTCGCTCGGTGCCCAGGTCCTGGGCTACGTCGGTCCGATCACCGGGGCCGAGATCAAGGCCAATCCGAACGCGGGCTACCAGACCGACTCGGTCATCGGCAAGACCGGCATCGAGGCGTACTACGAGCAATACCTGCGCGGTCACGACGGCACGAGCACGCTCGAGGTGAACGCGTTCGGGAACATCCTCGGCTCGGTCAAGACCACCAACCCGACGGTCGGTGATTCGGTGGTCTTGAACATCGACACGGGCCTGCAACGCGCACTCGACGGTTATCTCGCCAACGACATCCTGGCGGTTCGCAATTCCATCGACCCCACCACGAAGAAACACCCGCCCGCGCCCAACGGCGCCGCGCTCGTCATGAACGTGAACACGGGCGCGGTGCTCGCGATGTCGAGCTACCCGTCGTTCAATCTGGACTCGTTCGTGAACGGTCTGTCGAATTCGACCTTCCAACAATTACTCGCCGAGGGGGCCTTTAACAACTACGCTATCCAGGGTCTCTACACCCCCGGCAGCACGTTCAAGCTCATCACCGCGACCGCGGCTCTCCAGACGGGGCTGTTCCCGGCGTACAAGTACGTCGACGACACGGGTACCTTCAAGGTGCCCGGGTGTCTGCAGGGTGGCCACGGTTGCGTGTTCCACGATGACGACAACCAGGGCGCGGGACTGGTGGACCTGCCCCTCGCGCTGACGGTGTCGTCGGACTACTACTTCTACAAC
The DNA here is from genome assembly GCA_963849155.1 of uncultured Acidimicrobiaceae bacterium. Classification (GTDB taxonomy): domain Bacteria; phylum Actinomycetota; class Acidimicrobiia; order Acidimicrobiales; family RAAP-2; genus RAAP-2. The sequence continues at coordinate 216,382 of CAWKGL010000004.1, read as the reverse complement.
CTCGGCTACCTCTTCTGGGCGGACCAAGCCAAGTACGGCCAGACGCCGATCCAGAACGTCGCCCACGAATACGGTCTCGACCAGTACACCAACATCGACTTGCCCAACGAGACCCAGGGTCGCGTGGACTCGCCGGCCGTTCGCAAGATCCTGCACGCCGAGGCGCCCGCCGCGTTCCCCACGGTTGCGTGGTACACGGGCGACAACATCGAGATGGCGTTCGGCCAGGGCACCACCGCGGTGACGCCCATCGAGATGGCCAACGCCTACGCCACCTTCGCCAACGGCGGCACGCGCTACGCGCCCGAGGTCGCGGCGGCGATCATCAACGCCCACAATCAGGTCGTCGAGCGCTATCAGCCACGGGTGCTCGGCCACGTGAACCTTCCCCCGAGCGTGCGCGACCCGATCCTCCAGGGTCTCGAGGGCGTCGTGGAGAACCCGCGCGGCACCGCGAGCGGGACGTTCGCGCGCATCGCGAAGTTCTCGCTCGCGAGTTACCCGATCGCCGGCAAGACCGGCACGGCGAGTAACGCGCCGGGCCTCGAACCGAACTCGTGGTTCGTGGGCTTCGGGCCCGCCAACGACCCCCAGTACGTGGTGCTCTGCGTGGTCGCCGAGGGTGGCTACGGCGCCGACGCCGCCGCACCGGTGGTGGCCGAGACCTTCAACTACCTGGTCTCGCACACGGTGGGTCCGGTCGTACTGAAGGCCCAGCTTCGCCTCCCCACGGCCACGTCGGGTTCGACCACGACTTCCACGGTCAAAGCGCCTGGTTGAGGTGAAAGCCGAGTAACCTTGGTGTCGTTGGGCGCAGTTGTGCAAAATGCACGGTGCGCGATGAGAACGTCGCAAGGGTGCGGTCCCTACCCCGTCCTTGCAAGCATTGAGGACATCGTGGTACACGTCAGTGAAGTGACCCTACTCATCTGGGTGGGACTTCTCGTGGCCGTGGACCGGTTCGCCCCTTTTTCGTACCCCACCGGCGCGTCGCCACTCATCCGCGCCCTGACCCACCCTCACGGTGCAGCGCACCGGCCCACCTTCCAGAACTCAAGGAGTACCCGTCGTGAGCGACGAAACCAATCCACCCAGTCAGTCAGTCGCGTCCCCTAGTCCGCGTATTGGCGATACCCGTCCCGCACCCCAGATAGGCGACACTCGCCCGGGCGTCGCGAGTCCCCACGCACCGAACGCCCAACCGAGCGGCAACCGGCGTCGCCGAGGCGGCCGTGGTCGCGGCCAGGGTGGCCAGAGTGGGGGAGCGCGCAACCAGAACCAGTCGCGCACCAACGACGCCCCCGTCGAAGCGTCCGCGCCCGAGGGCAGCGTCGTTGACAACGGTGCCGCCAGGGCGAAGGGACGCAGGCGTCGAGGGGGCGAACGGCGCACCCGTGCGCAGGGTCGCTACTTGATGTGCGTGCACACCACGAAGGAGGCCACACACATCGCCACTCTCGAGGGTCGTTCGATGGTCGAGTACACCGTCGCCAAAGCCGCCGACGAGACCAACCAGATCGACGGCAACATCTACGTGGGTCGGATCCAGAACGTGTTGCCGGGTATGGAACTGGCGTTCGTGGACATCGGGATCCCCAAGAACGCCGTGTTGTACCGCGGCGACGTCTCCTTTGACGAGGACGACGTCGAGGGACCGACCCAGAGTGGTCGACGCATCGAGGAGATGATCCGCGCGGGCCAGACCGTGGTGTGTCAGGTGACCAAGAACGCCATCGGCGCCAAGGGCGCTCGTCTGACCCAGGAGGTTTCGATCCCGGGTCGATTCGCGGTCCTCGTACCCAATTCCTCGACGATCGGCATCTCCAAGCGCCTCCCCGACGGTGAGCGTCGCCGTCTTCGCAAAATCGTCGACGACGTCAAGCCCGAACGGCACGGCATCATCATCCGCACCGCCGCCGAGGGCGTCAGCGCCGAGGACCTCGCACGTGACGTCACGTCGCTCGCCGAAAAGTGGGCCGCGATCGAGGCCGAGGTCGCCAAGTCCAACCAACCCCGTCTCGTCTACCGGGACCTGGACCTGGCGGTTCGGGTACTGCGAGAGGAACTCAACGAGGACTACCGCGGGGTCATCATCGACGATCAGGAACTGTTCGAGAAAGTTCGCGAGTACGTGCTCGCCGTCAACCCCGAACTCGCGGACCGGATCGAGTTCTACGACCGGTCGAGCGAGGAGCTTCCGCTCTTCGAGCGCTACTTCGTGCACGAGCAGCTCCATCGAGCGCTCGACCGCAAGGTGTTCTTGCCCTCGGGCGGATCGCTCATCATCGAGCGCACCGAGGCGCTGACGGTCATCGACGTCAACACCGGCAAGAACGTGGGAACGACCAACCTCGAAGAGACCGTCTTTCGCAACAATCTCGAGGCCGCCGAGGAGGTGGCGCGCCAGTTGCGCCTGCGTGACATCGGCGGGATCATCGTGATCGACTTCATCGACATGGAAGCCAGGGCGAATCGCGAAGCGGTCGCCTCCGCGCTTCGCCAGGCCCTCTCGCGCGACAAGACCCGCACGCAGGTCTTTGACATCTCGGAACTCGGACTCGTGGAGATGACCAGAAAGCGTGTCAACGAAGGCCTTTTGGAGTCGGTCTCGTCGGTGTGCGCGGTCTGTGACGGTCGAGGGTTCGTCGTGGCGACGGGACTGTGACCTCGCTCTTTGCTAGTATGGAAACCTTATGTACGCCGTCATCCGAGTAGGAACCTCCCAAGAACGCGTCACCGAGGGCCAAGTGGTCCGCGTTGACCTGCGCAGCGAAGCGGTGGGCGACTCCATCGCCCTCGAGCCCGTTCTGCTGGTCGACGGCGACAGCGTCGTGGCCGGGCCCGCGCTCAAGGGTGCCACGGTCAGTGCCACGATCGTCGGTGACGAGAAGGGCCCCAAGATCCGGGCCCTCACCTACAAGGCGAAATCGATCCAGCGAAAGCGTTGGGGGCACCGCCAGAAGTACTCCACGGTCGAGATCACCAAGATTTCGCCCAAATAGGCCCAAGGAGCTGAGATGTCAAAGACCAAAGGTGGCGGTTCGACTCGGAACGGTCGCGACTCCAACGCCCAGCGCCTGGGCGTGAAGACCTTCGACGGCACCGCCGTCAAGACGGGGAGCATCATCATCCGCCAACGTGGTACCCAGTTCCACCCGGGTAAGAACGTGGGAATCGGCAAGGATGACACTCTTTTTGCGCTCGCTGAGGGAACCGTGAAGTTTGGCTACCGAGGCGGCCGAAAGCTCGTTGACGTCCTCGTTGACTGAGCTTTCCTCCTAAAACGAAAAACCCCCGGGCTCGCCCGGGGGTTTTTCGTTGATGAAACGTGCTACATCGCGCTCTTGACCGCTTTTTTGAAGGTCGAACCAATGGAGACCTTCGGCGCGCGCGACGCCTTGACCTGAATGGCTTCGCCGGTCTGGGGGTTGCGGGCGGTGCGAGCCTTTCGCTCGACGCGCTCGAAGGAAAGAAAGCCCGAAAGTACGATCTTCTCGCCGCCCGTCACTCCCTTAACCACCACTTCTTCAAAGGCCTTGAGGACCTCAGCTACCGTGTTCTTGGCTGCGCCACTCTCGGCAACAATTGCATCTACTAACTCGGCCTTGTTCACCGGTCGACTCCTTACTCTTCGTTGAAACGGACTGGGAGTGTTCCCAGGGACCGGAACCATCTTTATCGCAGAAGTGTTGAAAAATGGGGATTTCTAGCCATTATTCACCCCTGGACCTACCGTCGCTCAAGTGAAATCCCTGTTCGGAGCCTTTTTCGATCAATCGCCACGACAGTCGGATTTACGCCGAAAGCCTACGATATGCCCATGGATTACTTGAATCGAGAGCATTTGGCGAGCCTGACGCGCGAGGAACGACGTCGTTATCACGAGGGCCATCCCCGCTCGCACGAACTGCACGAGCAGGCTCGACACCTGTTCGCGCGCGTACCCATGACCTGGATGAACAAGTGGCCGGGCGGATTTCCGTTGGGATTCGCCACGGCGCGCGGCGCACTCGTGTGCGACCTGGACGGAAACGAACTCGTGGACTTCGCCCTGGGCGACACGGGCGCCTTCGCCGGTCATTCGCCCGACGCGCTCGTCGAGGCGGTTTCGCGGCGCGTCGGCGCACTCGGGGGCGTGACGACCATGATGCCCAACGAGGACGCCGAATGGGTCGCCGCCGAACTCTCGCGTCGTTTTGGACTGGCCCAGTGGTCGTTCAGCCTTTCGGCGACCGACGCCAACCGTTGGTTACTGCGCCTGGTGCGTCTGGCGACCGGGCGCGCGAAGATCCTGGTCTTCTCCTACTCCTACCACGGTTCGGTCGACGAGACCTTCGTCGTACTCGACGACTCGCGACGGTGCGCGAGTCGACCCGGCAACGTCGCGCCCGCGGTCGACCCGAGCACCACCACGCGCGTGGTCGAGTTCAACGACCTCGAGGCGCTGCGACGCGAACTGGCCCACGGCGACGTGGCGGCGGTCCTCACCGAGCCGGCCCTCACCAACATCGGTATCGTGCTGCCCCAACCGGGCTTTCTCGAGGGCGTGCGCGAGGCCTGTAGCGAGACCGGGACCCTCCTGATCCTCGACGAGACCCACACGTTCTCGGCCGGTCCGGGTGGGGCGACACGACGCTGGGGGCTCGAGCCCGACGCGCTCACGATCGGCAAGTCCCTCGGTGGTGGCGTGCCGTGTGGCGCCTACGCACTGAGCGAAGAACTCGCCGAACGGGTCACGAGGGCGCTCGCGGGCGGTGCGGACATCGTCGACGTGGGCGGGGTCGGGGGCACCCTCGCGGGCAACGCCCTCAGCCTCGCCGCGATGCGCGCGGTGCTGGGCGAGGTGTTGGTGGATGACGCCTTTGGGCCAATGGAGGACCTCGCGACCATCTTCGCCAACGACCTTGCGCGCGCCATTGAACGGCGCGCGCTGCCGTGGTCGGTCAGCCAACTGGGCGCCCGGTGTGAATATCGTTTCGCGAGTCCTGCGCCCACCAATGGCGGCGCGTCGATGCGCGCTGGCGACGCACTGCTCGAGGAGTACCTGCACCTCTACTGCGTCAATCGCGGGGTCTTGATCACGCCCTTTCACAACATGGCCCTGATGTGTCCCGCGACGACGATCGACCAGGTGCGCCGCCACGCCGAAGTGTTCAACGAGGCCCTCGACGAACTCGTTGGCTAGGGCGCCATTTGCACGTGGTCGTAGGATGGCCGCGTGTCCAACTTCGTCGATTCGGCTCAATTGCACGCCAAAGCGGGCGACGGCGGGGCTGGCTGCGTGAGTTTTCGCCGCGAGGCCCACGTCGCCAAGGGAGGTCCCGACGGCGGCGACGGCGGCAAGGGCGGCGACGTCTGGTTGGTGGCGGACAACAACCAGGCATCGTTGCTGGGTTTTCGCGACCACCCGTTTCGCCGGGCCACCGACGGCCAACACGGAACGTCCAAGCGCCAGCACGGCTCGCGCGGCAAGGACGTCGTGGTGACGGTGCCGCTGGGCACCATGGTCTACAGCCAGGCCGGCGAACTCCTGGTCGACCTGAAGGGGCCCGGTGACCGTTGGCTCGCCGCCCAAGGGGGCATGGGTGGTCAGGGCAACGCACGCTTCCTCTCGAACCACCGTCGCGCGCCGGCCTTCGCCGAGCAGGGTGAAGTGGGCGAAGAACACTGGTACAACCTGGAACTGAAGCTCGAGGCCGACGTCGCGCTGATCGGGTTCCCCAACGTCGGCAAGTCGACGTTGATCGCGCGCGTCTCGGCCGCGCGGCCCAAGATCGCGGACTATCCGTTCACCACGCTCGTGCCGAACCTGGGCGTGGTGCGCGTGGGTGCTCGCAGCGCTCGACCCGGCGACGCGACGGAGTTCGTCATGGCCGACATACCCGGGCTCATCGAAGGGGCCGCCGCGGGCCGCGGACTCGGTCACGATTTCCTGCGCCACGTCGAACGAGCACGGGTGCTGTGCGTGTTGCTCGACCTCTCGCACGGCGCACCCCTTGAACCGGCGGCGCAGTTGGCGGTGCTGCTGGGCGAACTCGGCGACTACCAGGCGGACCTGCTCGAACGCCCACGCGTGGTGGTGGGGTCCAAGGACGACGTCGCGGCCTACGAGATGCCCGACGTGCTCGCGATCTCCTCGCTGACCGGCGAGGGCATCGACTCCCTGGTCGGGCGCCTGGCCCAACTGGTCAACGAGGTTCGCGCCCAGGAGGCGGCGACGCTCGAGCACGAGGTCGTCGTGCACAAGCCACTGCCCGATGAGATCACCGTCGCGCGCGAGGGTCCCCACGCCTGGGTGGTGACCGGTCGCCCGGCGCTGCGTGCGGTGCGCTTCCAGGACCTCACCGACGACGACGCGCTCGCCGAGATCGTGCGACGACTGCGCGCGCTGGGCGTGGACCGGTTGCTGTCGCGCGCGGGCGTGCTCGACGGTGACGTGGTGAGCATTGGTCCACTCTCCTTCGAGTGGTGGCGCGACGAGGTCGGCGCGGGACTCGACCGCGGCGACCACCACCGCGCGACGCGACGCGAGCGCCTCGCGCGACACGGCCGACTGGACCTGGAGAACGGCGATGAGTAACTGCGTGGTCGTCAAGCTCGGCACTTCGTCGGTGACCGACCTCTCGGGCGGCGTGGACTACGACGTGTTGGTGAACCTGGCGACCGACGTCGTTCAACTGCGCCAGCAGGGTTGGCGCGTGGTCGTCGTGACCTCGGGGGCGATCACCGCGGGATGGGCCGAGGTTGGCGGGGGCAAACAGCGCCCGAACGACGCGGCGACGCTGCAGGCGGTCTCGGCGGTCGGACAACCCTTGTTGATGCACGCGTGGCGAAACGCCTTTGGCGAGCTGAGCACCGCCGTGGGCCAGGTCCTGCTCGCGCCCCTGGACTTCAGCCATCGCGGCCAGTACCTGCACGCGCGCGGGACCCTCGAATCCCTGCACGCCCTGGGCGTGGTGCCCATCGTGAACGAGAACGACGCGGTCGCCGACGAGGAGATCCGTTTCGGGGACAACGACCGGCTCGCCGCGCTCGTGGCGAACCTGGTGGGAGCGACGCACCTGGTGCTGCTGACCGACACCGACGGACTGCTCACCGCGGATCCGCGTCTGGACCCGTCGGCGACGCTGATCGAAGAGGTGAACGCTATTGACGCGGACCTCGTCGAGGTTGCCGGCTCGAGCGGCACCGCCGTGGGCAGCGGTGGCATGGCGTCGAAGTTGGCGGCCGCGCGCATGGCCACCTGGTCGGGGATCACGACCGTGATCGCCCCGGCACGCTCGCGCACCCCGCTGGTGAAGGCGCTGAGTCCCAAGACCGGTTTTGGCACCACCTTCCATCCACGCGCCGAGCGCCTGTCGGCACGAAAGTCCTGGATCGCCTTCGCGGTCGCGAGTCGGGGCACGTTGCGAATCAATCAGGGCGCACTGATGGCGTTGGAGAACGACGGGCGCAGTCTGTTGCGCGTGGGCGTCGAGTCCTTTGACGGGGATTTCGTCGAGGGTGACGCCGTGGACGTACGGGGGCCCGAGGGCCAGATCGTGGCCAAGGGACTCGTTCGCCAGAGCGCGGAGGGTTTCAGCGAGGGCGAGGACGTCGTCGTGCACCGCGACGACCTGGTCTTGCTCCGGCGGGTGTAAGGGCTCAGTTACGCTGAGACCATGACCGTCCACGATCTCACGACCCAGGGCCGCGCCGTGCGCGAAGCATCCAAGGCCCTCGCCCAGGCGTCGAACGAACAGCGACGCGGCGTGCTCGAACGCGTCGCGGACCTGCTCGAGGAGCTCGGCGACGAACTGCTGAGCGTGAACGCCGCCGAGGTCGCCGCCTACGACGAGACCGGCCCTGGTCGCGACCGACTCACGCTCACCAAGGGCCGCGTCGAGTCGATGGCGTCGGCTTTGCGCGAGATCGCCGCGGCCCCCGACCCGCTCTTTGAGGTCGTGGACCGCAACGTGCGACCCAACGGGCTGCGCGTCGAGCGACTGCGCGTGCCACTGGGGGTGATCGGCGTGGTCTACGAGAACCGGCCCAACGTGACGAGCGACGTCGCGGGCCTCTGTATTCGAAGTGGCAACGCCGCCTACCTGCGTGGTTCGTCCTCGGCGATGCGCACGAACAAGATGATCGTCGGGCTCTGGAACGAGGCGCTCGCCAAAGAGGGTCTGCCCGAGAACGCCGTCGCGCTCGTCGAGGACCCGAGCCACGAGGTCGCCACGGCGTTCATGCAGATGACCGACGTGCTGGATTGTTTGATCCCGCGCGGTGGCCCGAGCCTGATCAAGGCGATGCGCGAGCACGCGCGGGTCCCCTACGTGTTGGACGGGGACGGGAACTGTCACGTCTACGTCGACGAGTTCGCCGACCTCGAGCGCGCCCTCGCCATCGTCGTCAACGCCAAGACCTCGCGCCCGGGCGTCTGCAACGCCGCCGAGACCCTGATCGTGCACGAGAAGGTCGCCTCGTCATTCCTGCCCGCACTGGCTCTGGCGATGCCCGAGGTGGAACTGCGCGTCGACGAGCGCGCCAAGTGGATACTCCCGGACGCGACCGCGGCGACCGAGTCGGACTTCGAGGTCGAGTTCTTGGACCTCATCATGGCCGTCAAGGTCGTCAATTCGCTCGACGAGGCCGTGGCGCACGTGTCGCGTTACGGCACGGGTCACTCCGAGGCGATTCTCACCGAGGACCTCGCACGCGGCGAGGAATGGATCCGGCGCGTCGACGCGGCGGCCGTGCTCGTGAACGCGTCCACGCGCTTCATCGACGGGGGCGAATTGGGACTCGGCGGTGAGGTGGGCATCTCGACCCAGAAGCTGCACGCGCGCGGTCCCATGGGACTGCGCGAACTCACGTGCCTCAAGTGGGTCGTGCGCGGCGAGGGGCAGGTCCGATGAGTGCGCTCGACCCCCGCGAGGAGCTCGCCAAGCGACTCGGTCTGTTGCACGTGCCCCCGGTCCGTTTCGACTCACCCAGTGAGATCCAAAAGCTGCTCGCCGAGAACGACTACCTGAGCGACGAGGCCATCGCGTCGGTGACCTTCCTCGCGGACCGGCTCGCCAAGCCGGTGCTCGTCGAGGGACCCGCCGGCACGGGCAAGACCGCCCTCGCCCAGGCGGTCGCCGATTCCATCGGCGCCCGGCTCATCCGTCTGCAGTGCTACGAGGGACTCGACGAGAGCAAGGCACTCTACGAATGGAACTACCGCAAGCAGCTGTTGCGCATCCAGGCCGGACGTCCCGAGGGTTCGGCCGAGGAGTGGGCCCACCTCGAAGAGGACATCTTCGCCGAGGAGTTCTTATTGACGCGTCCGTTGCTCGAAGCGATTACCGCGACCGACCCCGTGGTGCTGTTGATCGACGAGGTGGACCGGGTCGAACTCGAGACCGAGGCGCTGCTCTTGGAGATCCTCTCTGAGTACCAGGTCTCGATCCCCGAGTTGGGCACCGTGCGCGCCAAGCAGATCCCGATGGTGTTCCTCACGTCGAACAACACCCGTGAACTCTCCGAAGCGCTCAAGCGGCGCTGTCTGTATCTCTACGTGGGCTATCCGAGCATCGAACGCGAGCGCGACATCATCCTCGCGCGCGTCCCGGGCATCTCGGCGGTGCTGGCCGAACAGATCGCCCAGGTCGTGCGTTCACTGCGCACGCTGGATCTGAAGAAGTCCCCGTCGGTCTCCGAGACCCTGGACTGGGCGCGCACGCTGGTCGTACTCGGACGCGAGGAGATCGGCGAGCGCGACGCCGCCGAGACGCTGCACATCTTGCTGAAGTACCAGTCCGATATCGAGCGAGCCACCAAAGAACTCCTCGGTCGCTCGAAGCCCCTTGCTTAACCTGCTGGGCGACTTCATCGCCGAGCTGCGCGCGGCGGGCATCCCGGTCTCGATGAGCGAACACGTCGACGCCGCGCGCGCGGTCCAGGTGATCGACCTCTCGGACCGCGCGCTGGTCAAGAGTTCGCTGGCGGCGACCTTGGTCAAGGACGGCGACCACATGCCGGTCTTCTCGACGGCCTTCGAAGTCTTCTTCTCGAACCGTTCCTTCGAGGCGGTGCAGGACCTGCTCGACGGCGAGTCGCTCGACGCTGCCCAGGGCGCGTCGGGGCCGGGCGAGGCGCGCGGCGAGGGCGGCGGAGCGTCGTCACGTATGTCCGCCGCGGAACTGGCCGACCTGCTTTTTCGCGCGCTGCGCGAGGGGAACCGTGAGGACCTTCGTCGCGCGGCGGCCGAGGCGGTCACGCGCTACGCCGGGGTGGAACTGGGACGACCCGTGGGCGGCACCTACTACCTGTACCGCACGCTGCGCAATCTCGAACTCGACGCACTCGAGCAGCGTCTGAGCGACGCGAGCCTGGCCGACCAACACACCAGTGACGCACTCAGCGAGCGGCTCAGCCGCGACGAGGCGCACGCGCGCATCGAGCAACTGAAGGCCGAGATCGAACGTGAGATCCGCGAGCGACTGGTCGAGGACCGCGGGGCCGAGGCGCTCGCCAAGTCGGTTCGTAAACCGCTGCCCGAGGACATCGACGTCATGCACGCGAACCGCGAGGAGATGGCCCAACTCGAGCGTGCCCTGCGACCGCTCAGTCGCAAACTCGCCGTGCGGCTCGCGCGTCGGCGTCGGCGTCGTCGTCGCGGGCCGGTGGACTTGCGCCACACCGTCCGGCGCAGCCTGTCGACCGGCGGCGTGCCGATCGACCTGCGCTTCAAGCCCCCTCGTCCGGCCAAGCCCGAGATCATCGTCATCGCCGACATCTCGGGCTCGGTCGCGTCCTTCGCGCGCTTCACGTTGCACCTCGTGCACGCGATCAGTTCGCAGTTCTCCAAGGTCCGCAGCTTCGTCTTCGTCGACGGGCTCGACGAGGTCAGCCGACTCTTCGAGGGCGTCGACGACCCCGCCGAGGCGGTGTCGCGGATCAACGCCGAGGCCGACGTCATCGCCTTTGACGGCCATTCGGACTACGGACGGGCGTTTCTCACCTTCCACGAACGATTCGCGGACCAGCTCACCAAGCGCTCGACGATCCTGATCCTGGGTGACGCGCGCAACAACTATCACCAAGCCCACGTCGAGGTGATCGCGGACCTCAAGTACCGGGCCAAGGCCGTCTACTGGTTGAACCCCGAGCCCACCAGTTACTGGAACAGCGGGGACTCGATCGTGAGTGCGTACGCGCCCTACTGTGAGCGCGTCGTCGAGTGCCGCACGTTGCGCCAGCTCGAGGCGTTCGTCGGTGAGTTGGCGTGAGCACCGTCGAACCGCCACCGGGTTTTCGCACGCGTGGCGACGCGCCGAGCGGCACGCGGCTCGTGCTCATCCGCCACGGCGAGGCGCACTGCAACGCGCGCGGCGTCGTCGGTGGGCCGCTCGGCTGTGGGGGACTCACCGATCTCGGACGCCGTCAAGTCCTCGCCCTGCGCGACCGCCTCGCGTATTCCAAGGAACTCCGTGACGCGACGGCGATCTACACCTCCACGCTGCCGCGCGCCATTGAGACCGCCGCACTGCTCGAGGGCGGGTTGCCCGAACTTCGCGCGACCCAGGACTGCGAACTGTGCGAACTACACCCGGGCGAGGCCGACGCGCTCACCTGGCAGGAGTTGATCGAGCGCTTCGGCGAGCCGGACTGGGACCTCGAGCCCGAACGACCCCTCGCGCCCGGCGCCGAGTCGTGGACCGGTTTCTACGAGCGCTGCGTGCGCGCACTCGGCGCCATCATCGAGCGCCACCCGGGTGAACTGGTGGTGCTCGTCGTGCACGGCGGGGTCATCGAACAAGCGATGAAACTCGTCCAAGGATGTTCGCCCTCTGCGCGGTTGCGCCTCAACACCGAGAACGCGTCGATGACCGAGATCGAGTTCAAATCCTCTGGCCGCCGGCTGCTGCGCTACAACGATCGCGCGCCCCTGGCGGGGGAGTAGCCCTGGAGGAACTCGGCCACGTGAAAGGCCATGTCCAGGCTCTGGGTGGCGTTCAGGCGCGGGTCACAGATCGAGGTGTAGTTGGTCGCGAGGTCGCCCTCCATCAGTCGCGACCCACCACCGAGGCACTCGGTGACGTTGTCACCCGTGAGTTCGACGTGTAGCCCGCCCGGCCAGGTGCCGAGCGATTCGTGAACCGCGAAGAACGACGCGACCTCGGACAAGATGTCGTCGAAGCGTCGGGTCTTGTGCCCGCCTGAGGTCTTGAAGGTGTTGCCGTGCATGGGGTCACAGGTCCACAGGACCCTTCGTCCCTCGTCACGCAGCGACTCGACCAGTGGTCCCAGCAGGTCCGACACCTTGTCGTGGCCCATGCGCGAGATGAGCGTGAGCCGTCCGGGGATGTTCTCGGGATTGAGCACGTCAACCAGGCGCAGCAGTTCGTCGCGCGTCACACTCGGTCCGACCTTGAGCCCCAGGGGGTTCGAGACGCCGCGCGCGAATTCGACGTGGGCGCCGTCGAGTTGGCGCGTGCGATCGCCGATCCACAGCATGTGCGCCGAGCAGTCGTACCAGAGGCCGGTGAGCGAGTCACGGCGCGTGAGGGCTTGTTCGTAGGGCAGGATCAGTGCTTCGTGGCTGGTGTAGAACTCGACGGCTTGGAGGGCGTTGTCGTCGTGCAGGTCGATGCCACAGGCCCTCATGAAACTGAGGGCGCGTTCGATGTCGTCGGCGATCACCTCGTAACGCTTACCCTCGAGCGAGTTGGCGACGAACTCCTGGTTCCACTGGTGCACGCGGCTCAGCGCCGCGAACCCGCCGGTCGTGAAGGCCCGCAGCAGGTTGAGCGTCGCGACGCTCTGGTGGTAGGCGCCGAGCAGACGCTCGGGGTCGGGACGGCGCGATTCGGGATCGGGGTCCTCGTGGTTGACGATGTGGCCGCGAAAGATGTCCAGACGCACGCCGTTGACCTCTTCGAACTCCTCGGAGCGAGGTTTGGCGAATTGACCCGCGATCCGCCCGACCTTGATCACCGGCACGCCCGCGGCGTAGGTGAGGGCGACGGCCATCTGCAAGACGACCTTCAGCTTGTCGCGGATCGCGTCGGCCGATCCGTCCTCGAACGATTCGGCGCAGTCGCCCGCCTGGAGCAGGAACGCCTTGCCGTCAGCCACCATCGCGAGGTGGTCGAGGAGTCGGCGCGCCTCGCCGGCGAAGACCAGCGGCGGCTTGGTGGCGAGTTCGGCCTCGACGCGTTCGAGGTGGGCGACGTCGGGCCACGTCGGGCTCTGGGCGATCGGGTGCGAACGCCACGTGCTGAGACTCCACTCTTTTTTCGCCGACACCATCTCACAAGGTTACGGCTTCGAGCGAGTCACCAGCAATCACGACGTAGGCTTCAGGGGTGACGGTCAGGCGCCTCGGACTCTTTGGGGGCACCTTCGACCCTCCCCACTTCGGCCACGTGGCGGCACTGCGCGCGGCGGCGGCGATCGGACGATTCGAGGTCATCGAGGTCACCGTCGCGGGCAACCCCTACCAGAAGGTCGCCTCGAGCGTCGTGCGGCCGGCGTCGCTGCGCCTCGCCATGGCGCGCGCGGCCTTTGACGGGCTCGCGCTCGTGGAGGTGTCGGATCGCGAGATACGACGCGAGGGCCCCTCCTACACGATCGACACCGTGCGCGAACTGCTCGAGGACTGCGACGAGGTCGACCTCGTCGTGGGCGCGGACCTCGTCGAACAGATCGATTCCTGGCACGAGGCCGCCGCCCTGCAGCGACTGGTTCGCGTCGGGGTGGTGCCCCGACCGGGCGGTTCGGGCCGGGCGTCGCCGGGTTGGGACGCCTACGACATCGAAATGGACCCGGTGGACCTGTCGAGTACCTTCATCCGAGAACTCGCCGCGGACCCCGAAAACCTAAGGGATTACGTGCCCGCGTCGGTCATTCCGCTCTACGAAAGCTTCCAGGGATAGAGTTTGAGTTCAATGGCGGTTCGAATCTTCGAAGTCACCGAAACCGAGTCGGCTCGACTCGCGGTTTTGGAGCCGGCGCCCCTCCGGCGTCAGGATTTGCGACGGAGTAAGCGTCGCTACGCCGTGCTCGGGGTGCTCTGCCTCTGCGTGCCCTTCGGTGCCGCACTCTGCGTGCTTGGGGTGGCCCACTGAGTGAAGCCGTGACGAGCGGCGAGTTCTCTCGCGGCCCCTACAGCAGTTACGTCGCCACCCTGATCGACGCCGCCCTCGAGGCGGCGGGCGAGAAGCTGAGCCCGGACAGCGTGGTGCTGGACCTGCGCGACTTCGTGGACTCCTTTGACGCGCTCGTGATCGCCTCGGGCCGCAACGACCGCCAGGTGCGCGCCATCGCCGAAGAGGTCGAACGGCGCGTCGGTGAAACCCTGGGCGCGACGCCCGTGCACGTCGAGGGATGGGACAGCGCCCAGTGGATCGCCCTGGACTACGGCGACGTGATCGTGCACGTCTTTGACGAGGAACACCGCGACTACTACGACCTCGAGCACCTCTGGAGCAGCGCACCGGCGTACCGCCCCGAACGACTCCACTAGGGGTTGAGCAGCGACGCGAAGTCCTCGCGGGTCACGATCAGTCGGCGCGAACCGTCGGGCAGCAACGACAGGTGTGGCGTGCCCGCCACGGTTATCTCGATCCCGGCGGTCGCGCCCACGTCATAGGCCGTGAGCACCAGTTGGCCCAGCGCGAGAATCTGGTCCTCGCGCGACAGTGACGTGAGCGGGGTGGCGATGTCGAGCACGCCGACCTTGTCCTTCAGCGTGGCGCCCACCAGCACGAATCCCTTGGGCAGGTCACTGGTGTAGCCCGCGAAACGTTCGATGGACGTGGGGCCCGCGAGCAGTTCCTCGAGGATCGAGTCGAGGGTCGCGGGCGAGGGAATGATTCGACTGAGCGGCGACAAGTGGCCCGTGGCGTCGACGATGTAGATCGGACGCGTGATGAAGACGACCCGTCCGTTGTCCGTGCCGGGGATCGTCGGACTGAGCAGTTCGAAACCGACGTGGTCGATCGTCGAGGGGTTCTCGTTCGTGGGTACCAGGGTGCAGCCCGCGAGCACGAGGGCGCCGGCCAGTACGAGGACGAGCGCGCGCACGCGTTTCATGAGTGGGCGTCCTTCACCACGGGCAGCAAGATCTGGAATCGCGCGCCGCCCTCGGGGCTGTCGAGGATGTGAATCGTGCCACCTATCGCCACCACGTGGTCGCGCACGAGGGCGAGCCCCAGACCGGTTCCGCGCGCGATGCCGCGGTCGTGGGCGGCTCGTCCCCGAAAGAACCGCTCGAAGACCTGTTCGCGTTCGTCCAGCGGCACCCCGGTGCCGCCGTCGTCAATGTTGATGGCGAGCTGGGCGCCCTCGAGGTTGAGCCGAACCGCCACCGCGCCGTTGGCGTAGCGATGGGCGTTGTCGATGACGTTGGTCATGACGCGCTCGAAACGGCGTCGGTCGACCTGGACGAGGGGGTCGCCGGTGTCGGGCGCGACGTCGACGGGGGGTTCGGCCAGACCGTGACGGCGCGCGGCCGATCGCACCGATTGACGGACGAGTTCGACCGACCGGACGGTCTCGATCGTGAGGGGCACCGCGCCCGCGTCGCTACGCGCCATCTCGAGCAGGTCTTCGACCAGGGCCTGGAAGATCGAGAGGTCCGCGAGGAGCAGGTTCAGACTCTCCTGGCCCGCGGGCGAGAGTTCCTCGCGGTGTTGCTGCAGGACCGACGCGGTCGTGGCGAGGGTCGTGAGCGGGGAACGAAGCTCGTGACTGACGTCGCTCGCGAAGCGCGCGTCACGCTCGAGGCGCTCGACGAGACGACTCACCATCAGGTTGAACGATTCGGTGAGCTGCTGGACCTCTTCGTCGGCTCGGGTGACGACCAGGCGCGTGGACAGTTCGCCCTGGGCGATCAGGGCGGCCGCCTCGGAGACTTCGAGCAGGGGCCGGATGGCCCGCCGGGTCACCCACAACCCGCCACCCATGCCGATGAGCGTGGTCAAGAGCGCGCCGGCACTCATGTAGAGCAGCAGGACGCGAAGCGTGTGTTCGAGGTTCTTCAGCTGGAAGACCTCGTAGACCTGGGTCTCGACCGCGGGCACCGGCAAGCCCACCACGAAGATGATCCGATTGTTGATGTCGATGGTCTGGTCGGTCGCGTGACCGGCGTTGACGCTCGCGATGATGGCGTTCGAGACGTCAGCCGTCGCGGCGTTCGAGCTCTTGGAGAGCCACTGGTGGTGGGTCTGGACCAGTACGTTCGAGGCCGTCGCGCTCTGGATCGAGTTGAGCAGTTTGGCCAGTTCCGGCGGGGAGGTGTAGAGCGTGGTGCGGATCAGTGCCGCGTTCTCGTAGCTCGAACGAAGGTCGGTCTGTTGCTGGTCGTTGACGAGTACGTGTCGCACCCCGAGGTAGGTGAGCGACGCGAAGATCGAACTCAAGAGGAAGGCGCCGAGTCCGAAGGTGACGAGGAGGCGAAGTCGAAGACTTCGTCGGCGCATTACAGCACCAACTTGTAACCGGCGCCTCGAACGGTGACGAGAAAGGTGGGATTGGCGGGATCGGGTTCGATCTTGGTGCGCAGGCGCCGTATGTGCACGTCGACGAGCCGACTGTCGCCGAAGTAGTCGTAGCCCCAGACCCGCTCGAGCAGGTCCTCGCGACTGAGGACCTTGCCGTTCATCGACGCGAGGTCGGTCAAGAGTCGGAACTCGGTCGACGTGAGGTGCAACTCGGTACCGTCACTGTGACGCACGACGCCCTCGTCGGGGATGACTTGCAGGTCGCCCATCGTGAACGCCTTGGCGCTCTTGTCGGGCCGACGGCGCAGGTGGGCCTTGACCCGCGCCAGGAGTTCTTCGGGCACGAACGGCTTGGTCACGTAGTCGTCGGCACCCGACTCGAGTCCGAGGACGACGTCGACGGTCTGGTCGCGCGCCGAGACGATCACGATGGGCAGGTCGCTCGCGTTGCGAAGTTGCTGGCAGGTCTCGAAGCCGGACATACCTGGCAACATCACGTCCACGATCGCGACGTCGGCGGCCATGCGCGTGAAAAGGCCGACCCCCGCTTCGCCCGTCGCGGCGTCGTCGACGTCAAATCCCTCGCCTTCGAACATCAGACGCAGCGCGGTGCGAATGTGGTCGTCGTCTTCTACGATCAGTATTCGAGCCACCGGGCCTCCTTTGAAATCATGCCTAAGACTAGTGAGGTCGCGGCCCGTTCTCACGGGCCTCGATAGCCTTGGAGAATGCAATCGAACGAGCCGGTCGGGGCTGGCGATGCCTGGATGCGCGAGGCCTTCGCCGCGACGTTGCGGGCCCAGAACCAGAGTCCGGCGACCGTGCGCGCCTACGTCGGTGACCTCGAGCGTTTCGTCAACTGGGCGCGGGCCCAGGGGGTCCTCGCGCCCCGCGCCGTCGCGACCAAGACGCTGCGACGCTACTTGACGTTCATGACCGAAAAGGGTGATCAACGTAGTTCGATCATTCGGCGGCGCGCGTCGTTGCGCAGTTACTTCGCCTGGCTCGTCGGGCGGGGTCTGCTCGAGGAGAGCCCCGCGCAGCGCCTCTCGGCCCCCAAGGCCCACAGTGCGCTGCCCACGATCGTCGTTCGTGAACAGCTCGACCACCTGCTGGACGAGGATTGGGGCGACGACGAGTGGGCGACGCTCGATCGGGCGGTGTGCGAGGTGCTCTACGGTGCGGGACTTCGGGTGAGTGAGTTGTGTGGTCTCGACCTCGCGAGCGTCGACTTCGACGAGGGACTGGTGCGCGTGATGGGCAAGGGTCGCAAGGAGCGACTGGTGCCGCTGCACCGGCGCGGCCTCGAGTCGCTACGACTGTGGATCGAGGACGCGCGAGAAGACGTGATGACCCGCGAGTCGCCCGCCGAGGCCCTGTTCTTCAATCGTCGCGGTTCACGCCTCGGTCCGCGTGACGTGCGGCGCATCCTGGACAATCGGGTTGCGCGCGGGCACGTGCACCCCCACGCCCTTCGCCACACCTACGCCACCCACCTGGTCGAAGGCGGGGCCGATCTGCGGGTGGTCCAGGAGTTGCTGGGTCACGAGAGCCTCACGACCACCCAGATCTACACCCACGTCTCGAAGTCGCGACTTCAAAAGGTCCACCACCAGACCCATCCGAGGGCCTGAGGACAACGACTAACATGGTTTGGCCCTCCCACGGTGGGTGGGCGTGAGTTGTCCCTGTGGTTTCGTACGGTCGCCCGTTGGGGTGCACCGCAGGGATTGAGCAACCGAACGGAAGGAAACGAACGTGGCGCTAGTCACTTTGCAGGAATTACTTGACTCGGGCGTGCACTTCGGGCACCAGACCCGCCGTTGGAACCCCAAGATGCGACGTTTCATCCTGGGCGAGCGCAACGGGATCTACCTCATCGACCTGCGAAAGACCCTCGCGGGCATCGAGTCGAGTTACGCCTACGTGCGTGACCTGGTCGCCGAGGGCGGGATCATCTTGTTCGTGGGCACCAAGAAGCAGACCCAGGGCCCCATTGCCGACTACGCGCAGGCGTGTGGCATGCCCTTCGTGAACCAGCGCTGGCTGGGTGGGATGCTGACGAACTTCGCCACCGTCGCCGGTCGCGTCAAGCGCATGGTCGAACTGCGCGCCATGGAGCGCGCGGGGGACTTTGAGAACATGCCCAAGCGCGAGGCGCTTCGCCACAGTCGTGAGCTCGAGAAGCTCGACCGCAACCTGAGCGGTATCGCCAAACTCGACCGGGTGCCCGACGCGATCTTCGTGATCGACACGAAGAAGGAGCACATCGCGGTGACCGAAGCGCGCAAACTCGGCCTGCCCGTGGTGGCGGTCGTGGACACCAACTGTGATCCCGACGTGATCGACTACGTGATCCCGGGCAACGACGACGCCATTCGCTCTGGCGCGCTGCTGTGTCGCTTGATCGCTGACGCCGTGACCGAGGGACGCTTCATCCGCGCGAACCGACCAACGATCGTGAAGAACGCGAGCGCCGTAACGCCTGTCGCCGAGAGCACGCCGTTCGTGACGCCGGCACCGCCGGCCGAGGCGCCCGAGGCCGCACCCGTCGTCGAGAGCGCGCCGGTCGACGAGTCCGTCTCCGTCGAGAGTGCGTCCGAGCCGAGCGCGCCAGTCGAGGAGACCGTCTCGCCCACGCAACCTGTGATCGACGTCGAGCCCGTCGAGACGACAACTATCTAATTCGCCCTACCGGAATCAAAGAGGAGATCAAGGTGAGTTTCACCGCGAAGGATGTACAGAACCTGCGCCAGCTGACCGGCGTGGGGATGCTCGACGCCAAGAAGGCACTCGAGGCGACTGACGGCGACATGGACAAGGCCGTGCAACACCTGCGGGTCCAGGGACTCGCGTCCGCGGCCAAGCGCGCCGACCGCGAAGCGGGCGAGGGCGCGGTCGCGGTGGTGCGTAACGCCAACGTGGCCGCCATCGTCGAGCTGCGCTGCGAGACCGACTTCGTCGCCAAGTCCGAGGAGTTCGTGAGCCTGGTCGACGAGATTGCGGCTCGCGTGTGCGCCGAGGGCGAGGACGCCACCAGTCAGTTCGAGGGTCACGTCGAGAAATTGTTGACGACGCTGAAGGAGAACATCTCGATCGGACGGGTCTACCGGCTCGAGGCCAACGAGGGCGAGGTCGTCGAGACCTACCTGCACCAGCAGAGCGGTCGAGGCGTGAACGCGGTCGCGGTCGTCGTCAGGGGTGCGAGCGACGAGGTCGCGCACGAGATCGCCGTGCACATCGCCTTCGCCAAGCCCCTGTACCTGACTCGCGACGACGTGCCCTCGAGCGAGGTCGACGCCGAGCGCAAGACCGTCGAGGAGATCTCGCGCAACGAGGGCAAGCCCGAGGCGGCGCTGCCCAAGATCATCGAAGGTCGACTGAATGGTTGGTTCAAAGAGCGGGTCCTGGTCGAACAGGGTTTCGTGAAGGACGAGAAGCAGACGGTGCAACAGTTCCTGGGATCGGCGACCATCGTGTCGTTCGCCCAGGTCGTGGTCCACGGCTAGGGGTCGAGTGCGCCGCGTGGTCCTCAAACTCTCGGGCGAGGCTCTCGCCTCGGCCGCGAGCGACGAGACCATCGACGCGTCGACCGTCGATTTCCTCGCGCGAGAGATCGCTAGTGCCATGGCGCGCGGAGGACTCGAACTCGCCGTCGTGGTGGGCGGGGGCAACATCTGGCGTGGCGCGACTGGCGCGATGGCGGGCATGAACCGCGCGAACTCCGATCTGATGGGCATGCTCGGCACCGTCATCAACGCTCTGGCCCTCCAGGACGCCATTGAGTCGCACGGTCGCGCGACGCGCGTGATGTCGGCCATTGGCATGGACCAGGTCGCCGAGCCCTACATCCGCCGACGCGCGGTGCGTCACCTCGAAAAGGGCCGCGTGGTCATCTTCGCCGCCGGTATGGGCAATCCCTACTTCACCACCGACACACCCGCCGCCCAGCGCGCCGCCGAGATCGAAGCGGACATCGTGCTGAAGGGGACCCACGGTGGCGTCGACGGGGTCTACAGCCACGACCCCCGGGTCAATCCCGACGCGACCAAATTCGACGAGATCTCCTTTGACGAGGTGATTGCGCGCGACCTGCGCGTGATGGACATGACCGCGATCACCTTCTGTAAGGACAATCACCTGCCGCTGCGGGTCTTTGACCTGATGGCTGAGGGAAACCTGGGCGCTGCGCTCGACGGGGTGGCCGTCGGTACGCTGGTGAGGTAATGGAGAACGAACTCGTCGAACTGGTCATGGAGGACACGCGCGAGCGCATGGCCCGCGCCCTCGAGCACGTGAAGGCCGAGTTCGCCTCGGTCCGAACCGGACGGGCTTCGTCGGCGCTCATAGAAAACCTGATGGTGGACTATTACGGTACCGAGACCGCGCTGCGATCACTGGCGAACTTCTCGGTCCCCGAGCCGCGTCTGCTGGTCGTGTCGCCCTTTGACAAGGGGGCCATGGCCGCCATCGAGAAGGCGATCGTCAACGCGGACCTGGGACTCACGCCGTCGAACGACGGCAACGTCATTCGACTGGGCTTTCCCGCGCTCACCGAAGAACGGCGCAAGGCCTTCGTCAAACTCGTCAAGGCCAAGGCCGAGGAGGGCAAGGTCGCGCTGCGCGGTGTTCGCCGTCACGCGCGCCAGGAACTCGAGAACCTGGAAAAGGACAAGAACCTCTCCAGTGACGACATTGAGTACCTGGAGAAGGTCCTGGACAAGATGACCCAGGACGAGGTGGCGCAAGTCGACGCGCTGCTCGCGCACAAGGAGCAGGAACTTCTTGAAGTCTAAGAAAACCGACGAGTTGGACGAGCCCACGGGCGAGTTCCCGGTCGTGAGCGCGACCGACTCGCGCGTGACGATCACGGGCGCCGACGTGGCGGCCGACGTCGTCGCCGACGTGCCCACGATCGACCCGGCGACGCTCTTGCCGCACTGGACCGACGCGCCCACGGGCCAGGTGCCCATCGTCGTCGCCCGCGAAGCGGCCGACCGCGATGACCCGTGGTCCCAGATCCCCGCGCCGGCGTGGCGCGAGGGCGAGGCGGACTGGGTCGCGCACGAGGAGCAGTTCGACGCCTCGTTCCTCGCGGGTGAGACCAAGGATGTGGACGCGCGACCCTGGGAGTTCAGCCTGCACGACGACGTCGCCACCGACGAGGTGCTCGAAGAGGCGCCGCGACCCGAACCGGCGCGCGCCGAGCGGACCCGGCGAAGCGCCACGCGCGACCCGCTGGCGGGACGCGCGGTGCGCCAGAGCGCCCCACGCAGTGTCACGCTCGCGACCTTCACCGGCCTGGTGCTCGCCGCGGCGGTGCTGGGGGTCTTCGCCGCCGGGACCTTGCCCGTGACGGTGATGGTGCTCGCGGTGCTGGGTTTCGCGGCGGGTGAGGCTTACGCCGGCTTCCGTGAGGTCGGCGCGCACCCGGCGACCATCCTTGGAATCGTTGCCGTACTCACGCTGGGCGTGGCGGCCTATAACAAGGGCGCCGTCGCCATCGGCGCGGTCACGGTGCTGCTGCTGATCTTCGGTTTCGTCTGGTACTTGAATGCCCAGACCAAGATCGACGTGCTCGACGGGCTGGGTGCGACGATCTTCGTCTACGTCTGGGTCGGCGTCCTCGGTTCCTACGCCCTCTTGATCGTGTCGCCGAACACCTTTGCCGACAAGCACGGTCTGACGTATCTGTTGGGCGCGGTGATCCTCACGGTCGCCAACGACACCGGAGCCCTGTTCGTCGGGCGTTGGCTCGGGCGTCATCCGCTCAACCGGGTGCTCTCGCCGAACAAGACCATCGAAGGTTCAATCGGCGGGACCTTGCTCACGCTCACGGTCGCGGCGCTGTTGTTGCCGCACTTGAGTCCGTGGACCATGAAGCGGGCCCTTGCCCTGGGCGTCGCGCTCTGCGTGGTCGTGCCACTGGGCGACCTGTTCGAATCCATGGTCAAGCGCACGCTGGGCGTGAAGGACCTGGGACATCTCCTGCCGGGCCACGGCGGCATGCTGGACCGGATCGACGGTCTCTTGTTCGCGCTGCCCACGCTCTACTACCTGGCCCACTTCCTCAAGCTGAGCTAGCGATGGCACCGACGCGCCCTCGCGTGGCGCTCTTAGGTGCGACGGGTTCGATCGGCACCCAGACGCTCGACGTCCTTCGCCGAGAGCGCGAACGCTTTGAGTTGGTCGCCATATCGGGTGGTCAGCGTCTGGCCGAATTGGCGGCGATCGCCAAGGAATTCAACGTGCGAAGCGTCGGCGTCGTCAGCGAGCGTGATCGCGGTGAGTTGGACGCGCTCGTCGGACCCGACGTCGAAGTGGTCGTGGGCGGCGAAGGCCTGGCCGAACTTGCGCGCCGCGCCGACGTCGTGGTCAACGCGGTCGTCGGCTTCGCGGGATTGCCGGTGACGCTCAGTGCGCTCTCGGCGGGCAAGCGTCTCGCGCTCGCGAACAAGGAGTCGCTCATCGCCGCGGCACCACTGGTGGCGCGGGCTCGAGGAACGAGCGGGGCCGAGATCCTGCCGATCGACTCCGAGCACTGCGCGATCCACCAGTGCCTCGAGGCCTCGACGCTGCCGGGACACCCCGACGTGCGCACGATTCACCTCACGGCGTCGGGCGGACCGTTTCGCGGCATGACCAAGGAGCAACTCGAACACGTCACCAAGCACGACGCCCTGCGCCATCCGACGTGGACCATGGGTCCCAAGATCACGGTCGACTCCTCGACGTTGATGAACAAGGGCCTCGAGGTCTTAGAGGCGTCGGCGTTGTTCGGCATCGAAGTCGCGCGGGTGAACGTGGTCGTGCACCCCCAGTCGATCGTGCACTCCATGGTCGAGTACGTCGACGGTGCGGTGCTCGCCCAACTCTCGCTGCCCGATATGCGCCTGCCCATCGCCTACTGCCTCGGCGCACCGGTTCGTCTGTCGCACGGCTGGGGGCGCATTGACTTCCACCAACCTCTGTCACTCGACTTCGAGGCGCCCGATCGCGAAGCCTTCGGCGCGCTCGACCTCGCGTACGAGGCGTCTCGTCTCGGTGGCGCCGCGCCGGCGTGGTTGTCCGCGGCCAACGAGGTCGCGGTCGACGCCTTCCTCAACGACCAGATCAAGTGGTCACGGATCGTCCCGCTCGTCGCGGACGTGCTGGACCAGTACGATCCCGACCCGCTCGATTCACTCGAGTCGCTCTTCGAGAACGACGCGACTGCTCGTCGACTGGCCCACGGTATGGTGCCTCGTTGATGACCACGACTCACCCCGAGCCAAGAAGCGAGCACGAGACTCGTTCGCTCATCCTGTTCGTACTCGGTGTGGCGGCGTTGACGGCACTACTCACCTGGTGGGGTGGATGGGCGCTGCCGGTCGTGATCGGCGCGATCATCCTCATGGTCATGGGTCACGAGTTCGGTCACTTCATCACCGCCAAGCGCGCGGGCATGAAGGTGACCGACTTCTTCGTCGGTTTCGGACCGGTCATCTGGTCGACGACGCGTGGCGAGACCCGCTACGGGGTTCGCGCCCTTTTGCTCGGCGGTTACGTGAAGGTCCCCGGGATGACCTGGGGTGAGCCACTCGCCCCCGAGGAGGAGAAGCGCACGTACCGGTCGGCCTCGTATCCGCGCAAGGTGCTGTTCGCGTCGGCGGGATCGTTGATGCACGTCGTGATGGCACTGCTGCTCGCGTGGGTGTCGTTCTGCTTCATCGGCACGTACTCCTCGAGCGCGGTGGGCGTGGCCGGCTTCACCCCCTGGGAGGGGCACGCGAGGAACGCCGCCCAGATCGCGGGGCTTCGCGTGGGCGACCGAATCGTCGACGTCAACGGAACGCGCGTCACTAGCGAGAGCGAACTGGTGGGTCTCGTGCACCACCGAGCAGGCGAGAGGACGTCGATCACCGTCGTGCGTCACGGCAAGCAGCTCACCCTCTACGCCACGCCCGAACTCGGTCGCACGCTCAAGGTTCGCGGCGAGAAGCTCATCAAGGATGACGCGTACATCGGGGTCGAACTCGAAGAGTTGACCGTGCGCACGTCTTGGTACGACGCGGTGCCCTCAGCGGTCCGCCAGATCGGTAACACCATCGACGCGGCGGCGCACGCGATCGTGCACGTCTTCTCGCCCGGCGAGTTCTCGAGTCTCTTCCACCAGGTCGCTTCACCGGTCGCGGCGAACAACCCGAAGAACCAGTTGACCCGACCTGAGTCGATCGTGGGCGTCGTGCGGATCGCGGTCCAGGGCGCCCAGTCGGGCGCGACCACGCTGCTCGAGATCCTGATGATCGTCAACATCTTCGTGGGCATGCTGAACATGCTGCCCATGCTGCCCCTCGACGGCGGCTACGTCGCGATCGCTACCTACGAGCGGTTGCGCAGTCGGCGAGGAACGAACTACCACGCCAATCTCAACTACCTGACGCCGTTCATCTACATGTTCATGACCGTGCTGTTGGTATTGTTCGCGAGCACGCTCTACTTGGACATCGTGCACCCCATCGCGAACCCCTTCCAGTAGGGGCGATTGGCGAGGTCGCTCGACGCGGCAGAATGGGTGCGTGGACGTCACCGCCAGTTCCCTGAGCCCCCGTCGGGCGACCCGTCAGATCGCGGTGGGTTCGGTCAAGGTGGGCGGTGACGCGCCGATCTCGGTCCAGTCCATGACCACCACCAAGACCGCCGACGTCGAGGGCACGCTCCAACAGATCTACGCCCTCGCGGCCAACGGTGCGGACATCGTTCGCTGCACCTGCAACGAACAGGCCGCCGCCGAAGGACTCGCCCAGATCGTGCCGCGATCGCCGGTGCCGATCGTCGCGGACATCCATTTTCACGTCGAGATGGCCCTCGCCGCCCTCGAGGCGGGCGTGAACGGTCTTCGCCTCAATCCCGGCAACCTTCGCAAACCCGAGGAGATCAAGTTGGTCGCCTCCGAGGCGAAGGACCGCGGGGTACCGATTCGCATCGGCGTGAACGCCGGCAGCCTTCACCCCGACCTCTACGAGCGGTTCGGGGGCGCGACGCCCGAGGCGCTGGTCGAGTCGGCGCGTCAAGAACTCGCCTACTTCGAGGAAGTGGACTTCCACGACGTGAAGATCTCGGTCAAGGCCAGCTCGGTCGCGACGATGATCGCCGCCTACCGGCTCGCGTCGGCGACCTTCGACCACCCCTTGCACCTCGGAGTCACCGAGGCGGGACCGTTGCCCGGTGGTCTCTTGAAAGGTACCGCCGGCATCGCGACGTTGCTCGCCGAGGGTATCGGCGACACGTTGCGCTACTCACTGACGGCTGATCCGGTCGAGGAGGCGCGTGCCGGTCGCCAACTGCTCGAGGCGCTCGGGCTGCGTGAGCGCAAGGGTTTGGACTTGATCGCGTGTCCGAGCTGCGGGCGCGCCGAGGTCGACGTCATCAAGGTCGCCAATGAGGCCCAAGCGGCCTTGTCGGAACTCAACCTGCCGATCCAGGTCGCGGTAATGGGTTGCGTGGTGAACGGGCCCGGTGAGGCGCGTCACGCGGACCTCGGAATCGCCGCGGGCAAGAAGCGTGGTCACCTCTTCATACAAGGACAGATCGTGCGCGTCGTGCCCGAGGACGAGATGGTCGCCGCACTCGTCGACGAGGCGAAGAAGATCGCCGCCGAAGGTGTGGAGGCGCGCTTGCGAGCCAAGGACGCCGGCGCCGAGGCCGAGGCCGCCGCCGACCGGGCGCTGCTTCTCGACGACAAGGGTCGCGACGCGAATCACGCGAACGAACGCATCGAGAGGATCCGTCACCGCACCGGCCACTGACGGGCCTTGGCTAGGCTGTCGCCACGCATCGTAAGGAGCATCGTGGCGTCAAAAAGTGTCCTCACCGCCCAGTCCGAGGACTTCCCGCGCTGGTACCAGGACGTCGTCGCCAAAGCCGAGATGGCCGACAACGGTCCCGTGCGCGGCACGATGGTCATTCGTCCCTACGGTTACGCCATCTGGGAACGCATGCAGCGCGAGATCGACGACCGGATCAAACTCGCCGGCGCCCAGAACGCGTACTTCCCCCTGTTCATCCCCGAGAGCTACTTCTCGCGCGAGGCCGAACACGTCGAGGGCTTCAGCCCCGAACTGGCGGTGGTCACCCACGCGGGCGGCGAGCCACTCACCGAACCGGTCGTCGTGCGCCCTACGTCAGAGACCGTTATCGGCGAGTTCATGGCCAAGTGGATCCAGAGTTACCGCGACCTACCGCTCCTGCTCAACCAGTGGGCGAACGTCGTGCGGTGGGAACTGCGTCCACGTCTGTTCCTGCGCTCGTCGGAGTTCTTGTGGCAGGAGGGTCACACCGCGCACGTCACCCGCGAGGACGCGCAGGCCTACGCGAACAAGATCCATCTCGAGGTCTACAACGACTTCTTGAACGAGGTGCTCGCGGTACCAACGTTCCTCGGGATCAAACCGCCGCGCGAACGATTCGCCGGTGCGATCAACACGCTCACCTGCGAGGGCATGATGCGTGACGGCAAGGCGTTGCAGATGGCGACGAGTCACGAGCTCGGCCAGAACTTCGCCCGGGCATTCGATATCTACTTCCAGAGCGAGGAAGGTCAAGCAGAACTCTGCTACACGACGTCCTGGGGCGCGTCTACGCGACTGGTCGGTGGGCTCATCATGGCCCACGGTGACGACCAAGGACTCCTCGTGCCCCCGCGCCTCGCGCCCGTTCAGGTGGTCGTGATCGCGGTGCGCGACGAACCCGAGGTGAACGAGGCGTGCGAGCGACTCCAGGCCCAGCTCGTCGCCCAGGGGGTGCGCTCGAGCGTCGATCGGGGACGCGGATCCTTCGGGCGTCGCGTCACCGACTGGGAGATAAAGGGTGTTCCTCTTCGCGTCGAAGTTGGCCCGCGTGACCTCGCCGAGGGTGTGGTGAGCGTCACGCGACGCGACAACGCGCACAAGTCGACCTGGCGACTCGAGAACGTGGCGAGCGAAGCCGTCGAGGCCCTCGAGGCGATCCAGCGCGACCTGTACGCGCGAGCCCTCGAGTGGCGCGACGTGAACACCATGGACGTGGCCTCGGTCGTCGAGGCCATCGAGGTCGCCCAGACCGGATTCGCCAAGTTGTCCTGGGACCTGGTGGGAGCGAGCGAGGAGGCCCAACTCAACAGCGAGGCGGTGACCGTGCGCTGTCTGATGCGCGCCGACGGTTCGATCCCCGAGAGCGAACTCGAGAATGACTTGCTGTGCATCGTGGCCAAGTCCTACTGATTCACCGCGTCTCCCTGCGCGAGTAGGGGGCGAAAACCAGGGGTTCGACGGGGCGCCGGACGCGGCGCCCGTTGTGAAAGTCCCTTAAAACTGCTACAATTTCATGCAACAGTCCGCAAAGGACGTTTGGACTCGTTTAAGCGCGGGCCTCGGGCCCGCGCTTTCTCATTGTCCGGCGTCGTGGGGCACGGAGAGGAGCGTGATGGCGATGGAATTTGAGACACCACTGCGCTCGCTCTTATCCCCACTCGGACTCGACCTCTACGACGTCGAATTCGAGCGCGGGACCCTGAACGTCATCGTGACCCGCGAGGGTGGGGTCGACCTCGACTCGCTCACCAGGGCCAACCGGACGATCTCGGAGTGGCTCGACGCGAACGACCCGATCCCGGGCCGCTTCACCCTTGACGTGTCGAGTCCGGGCCTCGAACGGCGCCTCCGCACGCCCGAGCATTTCAAGTCGGCCGTCGGCGAGGTCGTCACCTTGCGAGAGTTGCGTGACGGCGAGCCCACCCGACGTCTCGAGGGCACGGTGCTGGCGGTGGACGCCAGCACGGTGACCGTTCGCGACCACGAACACGGCGACGTCACCGTGCCATTTGCATCCATCGAACGCGCCCGCACGGTTTTCGCGTGGGGTGGCGAGGCCAAGCCTTCTCCTTCGCGGGGCAAGGCCAACTCGTCCTCGGGCCGGAAAGGCTAACCATGGCAAACTTTGAATTCCTCGAGGCGCTCGGTCAGATCGCCCGCGATCAGAACATCGACGAGGGTGAGCTGTTGATCGCGCTCGCCAACGCGCTCCTCGCCGCCTACAAGCGACGTCCCGACTCCGCCGAGGACGCCGAAGTCGAGATCAATCCCGAGACGGGTGAGATCAAAGTGTGGGGGCTCGAACTCGACCTCGAGGGCAACGTCACGCGCGAGTGGGACGCGACACCCGAGGACTTCGGTCGCATCGCCGCCCAGACCGCCAAGCAAGTGTTGATGCAACTCATTCGCGACATCCAGCGCCGCCAGATGTACGAAGAGTTCGCCAATCGCGAAGGTGACATCGTCTCGGGAACAGTCCAGCAGAACGACAACCGGTACACGTTGCTCGACCTCGGTCGGGTCGAAGCGTTGCTGCCCCAGGCCGAACAGATCGCCTTCGAGCGCTACGAGCACGGCGCGCGCATCAAGGTCTACATCGTCGAGGTCCGAAAGACCAACAAGGGCCCCCAGATCGTCGTCAGCCGCACGCACCCCGCGCTCGTCGCCAAGCTCTTCGAGATCGAGGTGCCCGAGATCGCCAACGGCATCGTCGAGATCAAGGCCCTGGCCCGTGAACCCGGTCACCGGAGCAAGATCGCCGTGGCGTCCAACGATCAGATGGTCGACCCGGTCGGCGCGTGCGTCGGCGCGCGCGGCAGTCGCGTTCGTAACATCACCAACGAGTTGCGCAGCGAGCGGATCGACGTCGTCCCCTACAGCGACGATCCCGTGGAGTTCATCCAAGCGGCCCTCCAACCGGCGCGCGTGCGCGAGGTGCAGCTCAACGAGGAGGAGGGCATCGCCACGGTGATCGTGCACGACCAACAGCTCTCCCTGGCCATTGGCAAAGAAGGTCAGAACGCCCGACTGGCCGCGCGTCTCACGGGCTGGCGCATCGATATCCGATCGGAGAACGAGGGCGAGGAGCCTGAAGTCGTCGAGGAGGTGTGGACCGAAGGCGACGTCGTCGTCGACGAGAAGGTCGCGGTCGTCGAGACGGCCGACCACCACGACGTCGTCGTCGAGGAGGTCGT
This sequence comes from uncultured Acidimicrobiaceae bacterium, assembly GCA_963849155.1. Taxonomy (GTDB): domain Bacteria; phylum Actinomycetota; class Acidimicrobiia; order Acidimicrobiales; family RAAP-2; genus RAAP-2. Next base: position 186,886 of record CAWKGL010000004.1, on the reverse strand, counting down.
GGTGAGCGACGCCGAGGGCGATTCCGAACAGATAGTGGCCGTCGAGGAGATCGAGGAGCCACCGGCGACGGAGGAAGAGGCATAACGCCGATCCGCACGTGCGTCGTGTGTCGGCGTCGGCGAGAGGACCGCGACTTGGTCCGCGCCGGCCGCGACCTCGCCGGACGGTGGTATCTCGGTCGCGGCGACGGTCGAGGAGTGTGGTGGTGTGCGGACACCGACTGTGGTGCAGGTCTGCAGTGCGGCCAGCTGGCACGCTCGCTGCGAACAACGGTGAGCGAAGTCGACGCACGGGTCCTGCGAGAGGTATGGAAGGCCGGCAAAAGGCCGGAGTTGTGAAAGAATACGTAACTGTGTTCGTATGAAGTGCGGGCACATGGAATAAGGGAACGTTTTGGCGCAAAAGAAGATCCGGGTGCACGAGCTCTCCAAAGAGCTCGGTATGACGAGCAAGGAGTTGCTGGCGCTCGCCCAAAAACTGGGCATCGGTGCCTCAAGCCCTTCGGCCTCGATCGAAGACGCCCAGGCGGACCGCATTCGTCGACGCGCGGACGCGGACGGTCTGCGCCGCGCGGTCCAACCCGAAGAGCCCGCCAAGGCGACCAAGGCGACCAAGGCGATCAAAGCCGTAAAGGCGACCTCGGCGACGTCGAGCGGTTCCGCGCCACCGGTCGAGACCACGAGCGCGGCGCCCGTTGCGACCGCACCGCGAACGGCGCGCGCCAGCGCGCCCGCGAGCGCACCGGTGACCAGCGAGCCAGCAGACGTCGCGCCGGTCAAACAACCCGCGACCGAGGCACCCAAGGTCGTCCGTAGTCGTGCCGCGGCACCCAAGCCCGCGCCCACCCGGGCCGCCTCGCCCGATGGCCCCACCACCATTCGCCCCACCCAGCGCGGCGCGGGCGGCGACGGCGACGGTGGCGCGTCGACGCGTCCGCCTCTCAGTTCCACGGGTCGTCCCATCCCTCCTCCGCCCGGACGACCGCTCAGTTCCTCGGGTCGACCGATCCCACCGCCTCCGGGTGCGCGTCGACCGCTGTCCCCGGGTGGGCCCAATCGTGCCCCCGGTGCCACGGGTTCTCGTCCCATGAGTGCGCGGCCGTCGTCAGGGCCGCCGCGAAGCGGTGGACAGTCTCGTCCGGGTGGCGCGTCCACGGGTTTCGGGGGACCCCGCACGGGTGCACCGTCGACCGGCGCCCCGTCGGGACCCGGCCGTGGTGCTCCTTCGGGTCGAGGAACGGGTGGTCCGCGAGGATCCCAGCGCAAGACGACCCGGCGTCGTCGTCGCAACGTCGAAGAGCTCGAGCCCACCCAGATGACGACGTGGCAGCCCAGCAGCGCGCCCGTGCCCGAAGGCGAGATCATCATCGAGCGAGGCTCGACCGCGAAGGACGTCGGACCCAAGTTGAATCGAAGCGCGGCGGACATCATCCGCTTCCTCTTCCTCCAGGGCGAGATCGTGACTGCTGTCCAGGGACTCAGCGACGACATGATCGAGCTCTACGCCGCCGAAGTCGGTGCGTCGGTACGCCTGGTCGATCCGGGCGAACAGCAAGAAGCGGCCCTGTTGGCAAAGTTCTTCGACGAGGACGACCTGGACGACGAGATCCCGGCCGAGCCCCGTCCGCCGATCGTGACGGTCATGGGTCACGTCGACCACGGCAAGACCCTGCTGCTCGACAAGATTCGTAAGACCAACGTCGTCGCTGGTGAAGCGGGTGGCATCACCCAACACATTGGCGCCTACCGCGTGGCGTGGAAGGGGAAGTCCATTGCGTTCCTCGACACGCCGGGTCACGAAGCCTTCACCGCGATGCGTGCACGTGGTGCCAACGTCACCGACATCGTGATTCTCGTCGTCGCGGCCGACGACGGCGTCATGCCCCAGACGGTCGAGGCGATCAACCACGCCAAGGCGGCGGGTGTCCCACTCATCGTCGCGGTGAACAAGATGGACAAGGCCGACGCCAATCCTGACCGCGTCCTCCAACAGATCAGTGACTACGGACTCGTCCCAGAGAAGTGGGGCGGCGACACGATCGTCGTCGAGATATCGGCGTTGCAGGGGACCGGCATCGACGAGCTCCTCGAACAGGTCCTGCTGGTCGCCGAAATCGCAGAACTCACCGCTCGACCGACGGGACGTGCGGTGGGAACGGTCCTCGAGGCGAATCTCGAGGTGGGTCGTGGTCCCGTGGCGACGGTGATGATCCAAAAGGGCTTGTTGGAGGTGGGCGACCCCGTCGTGGCCGGCGCCGCGTTCGGCAAGGTCAAGGCGCTGATCGACGACGCCGGCAAGCAGATAAAGAGCGCTGGTCCATCCACGCCGGTGCAGATCCTCGGCTTCAGCGAGCCTCCCTTCGCCGGCGATGAGATGCGCGTCGCTCACGACCTCGCGCACGCGCGCTCCCTCGCCGAGGCGCGAGCCCACCGTGCTCGACTCATCGGACATCAGCCCGTCGCCTCGGCGAGCGGCGCACGGCTCGAGGACCTCTTCGAGCAGATCCAACGTGGCGAGACCGCCACGCTCAACGTGGTGTTGAAGGCCGATGTCCAAGGGTCGCTCGAGGCGTGCACCGAGTCACTGCGCAAGCTCGAACGCGATGACGTCAAGCTCGTCATCGTGCACCGCGGCGTAGGCGGGATCACCGAGAACGACGTCCAGCTGGCCAAGGCCTCGAACGCCACGATCATCGGTTTCAATGTGCGACCGGACAAGCGCAGTCGCGAACTGGCCGAGGCCGAAGGCGTCGAAGTACGGACCTACGAGATCATCTACAAACTCATCGAGGAGATCGAGGCCGCGATGCTCGGGCTCTTGTCGCCGGTCTTCGAAGAGATCGTCACGGGCGAGGCCGAGGTTCGTGAAGTCTTCCGGGTCCCCAAGATCGGAGCGATCGCGGGCTGTTTCGTGCGCGACGGCGTCATCACCCGTGGATCGAAGGTCCGGTTCCTGCGCGAGGGCACCATCATCTGGAAGGGCTCGATCACGTCGCTTCGTCGCTTCAAGGACGACGCGCGTGAAGTGCAGGCCGGCTTCGAGTGCGGTATCGGGCTCTCCGACTACCAGGACCTGAAGGAAGGCGACGTCATCGAGACCTTCGAAGAGCGCGAGATTCCACGAACGGCGTAGGTCATGGCCCACTCGACCAGCGGTCATCATCCCTATCCTCGCAGCGCCAGGGTCAACCAGATTCTGCGCGAAGTGATTTCGGACGAATTGCTGCGCATTTCGGACGTCGACGAGCGACTCGGACTGCTCACCGTCACCGGCGTCGAGACGACGCCCGATATGCGTCACGCCACGGTGTACCTCGACTCGCTGGGCGAGGACGCGCGTCTCGCACTCGAAGAACGTCGCGTGCAGATCCAAGGGGCGGTGAACGCCCAGACCCGACTGAAGCGCACGCCCAAATTGTCCTTCGTGGCCGACCCAGCGGTTGCGAGCGGGACGACCGTCGAGGAGATACTGCGTCGACAGCGACATGACGACGAATAACGGTCTGCTGCTGATCGACAAACCGCAGGGCATCACGAGTCACGACGTCGTCGCTCGCGTGCGTCACGAACTGGGCGAACGCCGAGTCGGCCACGCCGGCACGCTCGATCCCATGGCGACCGGGCTGCTCGTCTTGGCGGTTGGCCCGTCCACACGCTTGCTGCGATTCGCCCAGTCCGAAACCAAGCGTTACAGCGGCACGGTCACGTTCGGGATCGCCACCGATTCGCTCGACGCCGATGGTCAGGTGCTCGAACGCCGACCAGTACCCCTTCTCAGTGAGTTGGCGGTCAACGAGTGCGCGAGCGCGATGCGCGGAACCCAGCGTCAGACGCCACCGATGGTCTCGGCGATCAAAGTGGGCGGACGTCGACTCCACGCCCTCGCGCGCGAGGGCGTGGAAGTGGAGAGAGCGCCGCGCGAGATCACGATCACGGACTTCAGCCTTCGAGCCACCGAGACACCAGAGATCTGGACGTTCGACGTGACCTGTTCGGTGGGTACGTACGTGCGAGTGTTATTGAGCGATCTCGCGGCTCGTTTGGACACGGTGGGTCACCTCTCGTCGCTGCGCCGTCTTAGGAGTGGTGACCACGACGTGAGCGACGCGATGACGCTGCTCGCCTTCCAGCAGTCGCTCGCCCAGGGCAAGGACGTCATCAAGAGTCCGCGGCTCTTCGTGTCACGTCTCGAGCACGTGACCCTGAGCGCGGACGAGGAGAGACGTGTGCGCCTGGGCCAGCACCTGGTACTGGCCCAGGCGTTCGGCGACGATGAGATCGCCGCGCTCGGGGAGGACTCGACGCTCGTGGGGGTCCTTCGTCGCCGCGGAGAGAAGTGGAAACCGCAAGTCGTCATCACGGCTGACGCGCGTCGCGAGTCACGCTAGGTTGGCGCCGATGCTTATCCTGCGCGACGGCGATTCTCCGGCGACCCATCCGAGCGCGGTGGCGATCGGTGTGTTCGATGGTCTGCACGTGGGCCACCAAAAGATCATCGCGCGGCTCTGCGAGATCGCCCGGCACCATACGGCGCGTGCGACGGTGGTCACCTTCGACCCTCATCCCGCGGCCGTTCTGGCACCCGAGCGCGCGCCGTTGCTCATTGGTTCGCTCGAACAGCGCCTCGAAGGTTTCGAACGTCTCGGGGTTGACCAGGTACGCATTCTTGGTTTTGACGAGGTCCTCGCACGTGAGAGCGCGACGTCCTTCGTCGAGCGGGTACTCGTCAGGGAACTCGCGACGAGTCAGGTCGTGGTCGGCGAGGACTTCCATTTCGGCCACAATCGAGAGGGAACGGTCGCGTTGCTCGAGTCGCTCGGCGTGCGACACCATTTCGCGGTCCACCCTGCGCCGATCTTCGGCGAGGGTGTGCGATGGAGTTCGACCGCGGTACGCGAGTCACTGCAGTCGGGCGACCTCGCCCTCGCCAACAAGATTCTCGGACGACCGTTCACCTTGCGTGCTCGGGTCGTTCACGGCGACGCGCGTGGACGAGAACTCGGCTTCCCCACGGCCAATTTGCGTTTCCCCCCAAGCCATCTGATGCCGGGTATCGGTATCTACGCCGGCGCCACCCGGATCGGTGCACAGTGGTGGCCGGGCGCGATCTCGGTGGGTACCCGCCCCCAGTTCTACGACGACGGCTCGGTGCTGGTCGAGGTGTACGTGGCCGGATTTGAGGGCGATCTCTACGATTCGGTGCTCGACGTGGCGTTTCTCGAGCACCTGCGTGGCGAGGCGGCTTACGAGGGCGTCGACCACTTGGTGCGTCAGATCGAGCGCGACGTGGAGCAGACCGTCGCAGTTTTCGCGGATTTTTCGCCTTCCGCGCACGTCCTGCTAGGATAGGAACTCGGTCAGCGACGCTGATCTTGTGGGTCGTCAAGTGGGCGGCTCGCGCCAGGACCCGACTCATAAGGCACGTACGTTATGGCTGAGAAGCAGCAGATCATTAAGGACTTTCAGGCTCACGCCACGGACACGGGTTCGCCCGAGGTCCAGATCGCGATCCTGACCGACCGGATCACGCACCTCACCGAGCACCTCAAGACCCACAAGGGCGATCACCACACCCGACGCGGACTCATGAAGCTCATCGGCCAACGCCGCCGTCTGCTCGATTACGTGCAGCGCGGCAACGTGGAGCGCTATCGCGCCTTGATCGGTCGTCTCGGCATTCGTCGCTAGCCGAAATGCGTCGAGCCTCGACGCGCACAACATATCCGAGGCCTCGGAGGCCAGTGGAGAGCAGTCGCTTCGGCGAAGGTTGCCCACTGGGATCCGGGCGGAGTGTTGCTACACACAAGGAGATTCCATGACTGACGCAATCCGCGTAAGTAGCCCGATCACGGGCACCGACAAGACGTTAAGTTTTGAAGCAGGACACCTCGCCCAACTCGCCGACGGCGCCGTACTGGCTCGCATCGGCGACACGATGTTGCTCGCCACGGTCGCCGCGTCGCGAGGCGTGCGTGAGGGCACCGATTTCTTTCCGCTCACCGTTGACATCGAGGAGCGCGCCTACGCCGCGGGAAAGATTCCCGGGGCGTTCTTTCGTCGTGAGGGAAAACTGTCCGACCAGGCCATTCTGATCTGTCGACTCATCGACCGACCCCTGCGTCCCTCGTTCCCGAAGGGTTTTCGCAACGAGGTCCAGGTCGTGGGCACGATCTTCAGCGCCGACCAGGAGAACCCGCACGACATACTCGCGATCAACGCCGCCTCCGCGGCGCTCATGATCTCGGGCATACCCTTTGACGGTCCCATCGGAGCGGTGCGCATGGCCTACACCACCGACGGCCAATGGGTGGCCCACCCCACCTTCCAAGAGGGTGACGCGGCCACCTTCGAACTCGTGGTCGCTGGTCGGGCCCTCAGCGACTCGGTCGACTCCGACGTGGCGATCATGATGGTCGAAGCGGGCGGCACCGAAGGTTCGTTCGTCAAGTACGCCGACGGGGCTCCGAAGGTGAGCGAGGAAGTACTCGCCGCCGGTCTCGAGGCGTCCAAGCTCTGGATCCGCGAATCGGTCAATCTGCAGCGTCAACTCGTCAAGGACTTCATCGCCGCGCGCGGTCCCATCAAGACCCTGGACTTCGTCGCCCAACTCGACTACCAGGACGACGTCTACGCCCGCGTCGAAGCCGTGGGCGAGTCGGCTCTTCGCGACGCCAACAAGCTCACCACCAAGACCGCACGCAACGACGCCCTCGACGCCGCGACCGCCTCGATCATCGAGCAGCTGTCCAGCGAGTTCGAAGGTCGTACGTCAGAGATAAAGGCTGCGGTCAAATCGCTCACCAAGAAGCTCGTTCGTCGTCGCATCGTGGACGAGGGCGTGCGCATCGACGGACGCGGCGTCACGGACATTCGTCCGCTGTCGGCCGAACTCGACCTCTTTCCGATGACCCACGGTTCGGCGTTGTTCCAGCGCGGCGAGACCCAGGTCGTGAACGTGACGACCCTCGGCATGCCGCGTATGAAGCAGCAGATCGACTCGATCACGCCCGACGAGTTCCGTCGCTACATGCACCACTACAACTTCCCGCCGTACTCAACGGGCGAGACCGGCCGCGTGGGCGCGCCCAAGCGCCGCGAAGTCGGTCACGGCATGCTGGCCGAGCGTGCCCTCGTGCCCGTCTTGCCGAGCGAAGAGGAGTTCGCCTACACGTTGCGCGTCGTCTCTGACGTCATGCAGTCCAATGGCTCGACGTCGATGGCGTCGGTCTGCGGATCCACGCTGTCGTTGATGGCGGCGGGCGTCCCCATCAAGGCGCCCGTCGCGGGCATCGCGATGGGACTGGTCTACGACGAGGGGGCGTACGTAACGCTCACCGACATCCTTGGCGCCGAGGACGCCTTTGGCGACATGGACTTCAAGGTGGCCGGTACCGCTGACGCGGTGACCGCGCTGCAGCTCGACACCAAAATCGACGGTCTGCCCGCGGACGTGCTCGCCAAGGCCCTGCACCAGGCGAAGGAGGCTCGCCTCACGATCCTGAAGCTCATCAACGAGACCATCCCTGCGCCGCGCAGCCACGTTGCCGAGGTCGCGCCCAAGATCGTCTCGATGGAGATTCCGATTGACAAGATCGGTGAGGTCATCGGTCCCAAGGGCAAGGTCATCAACACGCTCCAACAAGAGACCGGGGCGGACATCGCGGTGGACGACGACGGTGTCGTCGGTACCGTCACCATTGGCGCCAAGGACGGACGCGCGGTCGAAGAAGCTCGCCGTCGAATTGCGCTGATCCTCGATCCCCCCACGCCCGAGGTGGGCGCGACCTACCCGGGCCGGGTGGTGAACATCGCCAAGTTCGGCGCGTTCATCAGCATCATGCCGGGTCGGGACGGACTGTTGCACATCTCCAAGATGTCGCCGCTCAACGGTGGCAAGCGGATTGGTCAGGTCGAGGACGTCGTCGAGCTCGGCCAGGCCCTCGAGGTGAAAGTCGACGACATCGACCCGCAGGGAAAGGTGTCGCTCTCGCTCGCCGGTGAGTACGCGAGTATGAGTGTCGACGAGGCCCCCCGCTCGCGCGCGGGTTCCGAACGTCCCGAACGCTCTGGTTCGAGCGAGCGACCCGCTCGCGACCGATCGGACCGACCCGAACGCTCGAGTCGTGACCACCAGAGCGCGTCGAGCGCCAAGCCGAATTCCTCGTTCGAGGCGGCCTTCGAGGCCGAACTGGCTGACGAGATCGGCGACCTCGGTCCTGGTGGTCCGTCGTTCAGCGACGGTGACGGCGCGGGACGGCGCAGCCCCCGCCCGCGTCGGCGCTAATCTCGTTCGCCGTGCCCCTGGTCACCGACTGGGTGGCACGGCGTCGTGCCTTCTATCTAGCGTGAGAAGATGCAAACGACGCGTCGCGTGAGCAGCCGGTCGTGGCGTTCGTTGTCGCGGCCCGATCGCTGGGCGGTGGCCCTGATCGTGGGTCTGCCCCTCGTGATCTTCAGCGTGCCGGCGTTGTTCGGCCATCCGGCGATCGCCCAGGACAACCTGATCCAGAACTTCCCGTTGCGCGTGCTCGTGGGCCAGCAGATCGACAGTGGCCATCTGCCGCTGTTCAATCGACTGGCCGATTCGGGCACGCCCTTACTCGGCGGGATGAACGCGGGGGCGTTCTTCCCACTGACCTGGCTCTTCGCGGTGTTGCCCGCGATCATGTCGTGGGTGCTCAACATGGTGGCGGTGTACGCGGCGGCGGGACTGGGCGTGTTCGTGCTGTTGCGCTGGCACCGACTCGGTACGCTCGCGAGTTGCACCGCCGCGCTCGTCTACGCCTGGAGTGGCGCCATGATCGGCCAGATGGTGCACCTGGGCGTGGTCCAGGGCTACGCGATGCTGCCCTGGGCCCTGTGGGCGATGCTCCTGTTCGCGAGCGCCCTTCGAAGGACCAGTGACGGCTCGTGGCGAACGCGCCTTCGCGCGCTCGCGCCGAGCGTGCTCGGTCTGACTGCGCTGTGGGGATTGGCCGACCTCACGGGTGAACCGCGCGCGATCGCCGAGATGCAGTTACTGCTGATCATCGTGGTTCCGGTGGTGCTCGTCGTGCGCACGACCTTCCAGCCGGTCACGTGGCGCGACCGCGTCGTCTACGTCGCCGGTGTCGCACTCGCGGTCGTGTGGGGCGCGATCATCGGTCTGGGCCAGTTACTGCCCGGGCTCTCCTTCATCGACCAGTCCCAGCGGACGGATCTCACCTACCAGTGGTTCGGGGCGGGCTCGCTCTACGTGAAGTGGACCAGTCTGCTCTTCGTGCCCGACCTCTTCGGAGGCAACGGACTGTTGCATCAACCGAGCTACTTCGTCAACTACAACCTGCCCGAGGTGACCGGCTACGTGGGCGTACTCGCGCTGGTCGGGTTCTTCGCTTTTCTCACGCGGGTGACGCGACGCGGCTGGCGGGGTGAGGATCGTCAGTGGGTGCTCTACGTCGCACTCATCGTCGTGGGACTGTTCGCGACGTGGGGCAGTTACACGCCCCTCGGTCACGTCTTTCGCGACATACCGCTGTTTGGTAGCACCAGATTGCAGAGTCGCAGTGTCATCCTGGTCGACCTGGGGCTCGTGGTGTTCCTCGGTTGGTTCGTCCAGCGAATGGTCGAGGGGGACTTCGTCGGCGCGGGCCTGCGTGCGTGGCGCAAATGGGTGACGCTCGCGCCCGCGATCGTCATCGCGCTCCTCGCGTTCTTCATGCTGTTCTTCGGCAACGACATCGTCCAGTGGATGACGAGCACCACGACGCCCATCCGCCTCGCGACGTACGAGCGCCCGACGTTGTTGTTGCACCTGGGTCTCGCGTTGGCGTTCCTCGTGGCCCTCTCCTGGGGGGTCGCTCGAAAAGGGCTGGTGCGAGCGTTATGCGTGTTGGTGGCCCTGGACGTGTTGATCTTCGCCTTGTTCGCGAGTGAGGGTTTCTTGCCCGGTCACGTCAACGTCGAACCGTCGCGAGCCTACGCGCTCTCGGCGATCGATCCTGTTGGTCGCTACGCCCTGGTCGATCCCTCGGGCGCGAATCACTACACCTTCGAGGACCTGGGTGCGGCGAACATGAACGTGTTCACCAAGTTGCCGAGCGTGCAGGGCTACGGCTCGTTGATCGACGAGTTGTACGGCAACGTGACCCAGACGCACCCGCTGTTCGGCCTCGACGGTTGTCAACTGGCCCGCGGCGTCTATCACCAACTGCAGCTCTCCACGGTCGTCGTGCCGATGGACAAATTGACGACCCTGGTCCAGCCGCGCATGGTGACGCCACCCCAGTGCGTGGCGCCGCAACGCGCGACGTCGATCGTGCGGTACTTCGGCGAGAACCTGCCCGTGCGTTCGATCACCGTCGAGGGCGTGAAGGGCGCGTTCGCGTCGGCTGACCCCCTGACCGCCCAGCTCTTGAACGCCAAGGACGAGCCGGAGGGCACGGCGATCACGATGCCCGCTCGCCAACAGGTGAACTTCGACTTCGCACCCCAACACGAAGCGGCGTCGGGCGTGCTGGTGTCCTCGATCAGTGGCATCCTCGCGGGCTCGGTCGCACTGGAAGAAGACGTCAAACCGGTGGTGACCTACGACCTCGACACCCAGTTCCAACAGGCGTTGTCCTCGTCGGCGTGGCGCAACCTCGCCACGGTTGGTTCGCTCGCGTACTTTCGCGCGACCTCGGTACGCGCGAGTGCGTGGTTGGGCACGCACGCGGCGACGTCGCGGATCAAGAAGATCGTGGACTCGACCTGGGGTGACTCGTGGATCACGGTCGCCGCGACGCACCCGACGGTACTGAAGCGGTCCATGGAGTGGATACCGGGTTGGCACGCCACCGCGGTCAATCTCTCGAACGGACGAGTCGTCACCTTGCACGTCGTGCGCTCGGGGTTGATCCAGCAGGTGATCGTCCCCCCGGGCACGTGGAAGGTGCACTTCCATTATCACGCGCCCTTCATCGACGTCGGGCTCGCGGGTTCGATCGGGGGGACGCTGTTGCTGCTCGCGGGGTGTTGCGTCGTGCGCGGTTGGGTGCCACGAAGGCGAAAGAGTAGGGTGAACGCATGAAAAGGGTGGTCATCGTCGGCGGGGCCGGTCGAATGGGTCAGGCGTTGGCGAAGGGGCTCGGTGAGTTGCCCGATTTCAAGGTCGCCACACTCATTGACGTTCGCGAGCCCAGTGACCTCTACGGCGCCACCTACGCGAAGTCCTTGAGTGACAATGACGGCCTGGGCGTGGACGTCGTGGTCGACTTCTCGGCGCCCGAGAGCGTGGTCGCGTCGGCCCACTGGTGCGCGACGCACAAGGTTGGACTCGTGATCGGTACGACGGGCCTGAGTGCCGAGCAGCGCAGTGCGGTCGACGAGGCGAGCACCAAGACCGGCGTCATCATGGCGTCGAACTTCGCCATTGGTGCCGCGTTGTCCGAGCGCTTCGCGGCGATGGCGGCGCCGTACTTCGATCGCGTGGAGATCATCGAATTGCACCACGACAAGAAGGTCGACGCACCCTCGGGGACCTCGCTCGCCGCGGCTCGTGCGATCAGCGACGCGCGCACTCGAGCAGGACTCGCCGCGATCGTGGATCCCACGACGCGCCACAGCGCGTCGGGCGCGCGCGGTGCCGACGGGGGCGACGGTATCCGGGTGCATTCGGTTCGCTTGCCCGGTCTCGTCGCGCACCAGGAGATCCTCTTCGGGGGTCCAGGCGAGGGTCTCACGATCCGACACGATTCGTTCGACCGCATGAGCTTCGTGCACGGCGTGGCGTTGGCCGCGCGAGCGGTCAACTCGACGCCGAAGTTGACGATCGGCGTCGAATCGCTCATTCCTTGATGAATTCGGCGCGGTACGCGGGGAATTCTTTCTAATCGGTAGTAACTTCGTTCTATGGGTTCGACGAGATTTGGCACGGTCTTAACGGCCATGGTGACTCCGTTTTCACCCGACGGCGCGCTTGACCTGGACGTCGCGGCCGACCTCGCGCGGTTCCTCGTCGAACAGGGGAGCGATGGTTTGGTCGTCGCCGGTTCGACCGGCGAGGGTTCGGCGCTCGGAGACGACGAGAAGTTGGAACTGTTCGCCTGCGTCGCGTCAGCCGTGAGCGTCCCGGTCCTCGCGGGATCCACGTCGGCCAACACCGCGCACTCGGTGACGCTCACCAAACGGGTGAAGGACACCGGTGCGGCGGGCGTGCTCGCCACGACACCCGCGTACGCTCGGCCCAGCCAGCGCGGGATCGCAAGCCACTTCGCGGCGATCGCCCAGAGCACGACCTTACCGGTCATGATCTACGACATCCCGTCGCGCACCGGACGCAAGGTAGCGAGTGACACGACCATCGAGCTCGTGCGCACCAATCCCAACATCGTCGCGTTGAAGGACGCGTCGGGCGACCTCGCCGGTGCCGCGCACACCAAGGCCGTGCTCGGCGAGGACCTCGACCTCTACAGCGGCGACGACAGTCTGATCCTGCCCTTCCTCTCGATCGGTGCCGTGGGCCTGGTCTCGGTGGCGGCGCACTGGGCCGGACCGGAGTTCTCGAGCCTGGTGCGCGCGGTGGAGAAGGGGGACTGGGAAACGGCCCAGCGGTACAACGAGCGGCTGGCCCCCAGTTGTGCCTTCGAGAGCTCCGAGACCTACCCCAACCCCCTGCCCACCAAGGCCGCCATGCGATTCCTCGGCTTTGGGGTCGGCCAGTGTCGCCTGCCCCTCGGCGAGGGCGACGAGAAGCTCGAGCGCGCCGCCCGCGACGTCGTGACGGCTCTTCAGGCCCAACGTGGCTAAGGACACGATTCGCGTCACCTTCCTCGGCGGTCTCGGTGAGATCGGGCGAAACTGTCTCGCGCTCGAGCAAGACGGTCGTATCGTGGTCGTCGACGCGGGACTCATGTTCCCCGAACCGACGATGTACGGCGTGGACATCATCCTGCCCGACTTTCGTTGGCTGATCGAACGTCGCGACCGCGTCGACGGGATCGTGCTCACCCACGGGCACGAGGACCACACCGGCGCACTGCGCTACCTGGTCAAGGACGTCAACGTGCCGATCTACGGCTCGCCCCTGACGCTCGGTTTCGCCCGGCATCGACTCACCGAGGCCAAGGTCGCCAAGGACCTGGAGTTCATCGAGGTCCACGACCACGAGCGTCGCACGATTGGTCCCTTCGAGGTCGAGTTCATCCCGGTCACCCACTCGGTGCCGAGCGCGCACGCGCTGGCCTTTCACACCAAGGTCGGCATCGTCGTGCACTCGGGCGACTTCAAGCTCGACCTCACGCCGATCGACAATCGTCGCACGGACGTGGCGCGCCTCGCGGCGATTGGCGACGAGGGTGTGGCGCTGCTGCTCTGTGATTCGACGAACGCAGAGGAGCCTGGTTTCACCGCGTCCGAGCGGTCCGTGGGCGGTGCGCTGCGTCGACTGTTCCTCGAGCGGCCCGAGCGACGGATGGTCGTGGCCTGCTTCGCGAGCCACATCCACCGGGTCCAGCAGATCATCAACGTGGCCCTCGAACAGCGGCGCAAGATCGTCCTGATGGGTCGGTCGATGGAAGCCAACGTCAAGCTCGCGAGGAAACTCAACCTGCTCCACGTCAACACCGCGGACTTCGTCGACGTGGAGAACATCGACCGATTCTCTCCGGGTGAGATCTGCGTCATCTGCACGGGTAGCCAGGGTGAGCCGCTCGCGGCGTTATCCAAGCTTTCGCGCGGCGACGCCCGTTTCATGAAGGTGGGGCCCGACGACACGGTGATCCTGAGTTCGCACCCGATCCCCGGTAACGAATGGTCGGTCGGGCGCGTGATCGACGACCTTCATCGTGCGGGCACCGAGGTCATCCATTCGGGTAACGAACCCGTGCACGCCTCGGGTCACGCACGCCAAGGTGAGCTGCGCACGTTCCACCAACTGGTGCGTCCGCGCGCTTTCGTCCCGGTGCACGGGGAGTACCGACACATGGTCCACCACGCTGATCTGGCTCTCACGATGGGACTGAAGAGCAATCACGTGTTGATCTGCGAAGACGGTGACCAGGTCGAGGTCAGCGCGACGGGCATCCGTCGGTCGGGCCAGGTGCCCGCGGGCTTCCACTACATCGATGGCAGCGCCGGCGACCTGGACGAGCGCCCACTCGAGGAACGCCGAATGCTCGCCGAGTACGGTCTGTTGCTCATCGCGGGCGGGGTGGACAAGGATCGCGGCGTCATCGTCGACGCCGTCAAGATCACCACGCGCGGATGGTTCGAGGGCGAGCACGACCAGACGTTGCTCGAACTGGTCACGGCCAACGTTCGTGAGTCCATCGAACTCGCACTGCGCGACGGCGAGCGAGATCCGGTCGCGCTCAACAAGGTCGCCCAACGTACGGCGGGTCGTCTGCTCGGACAGAAGTACCGCCGCCAGCCGGTGCTGCTGGCGGCCATCGCGGTGTTCTAGAGGTCCTTGTCGGGTTCGCCGTGTTCGGCGTTGCGTCGTCCCGCTCGCCAGAACGCCTTGTGACTCTGGTGCTCGGTGCCCAGGCCCCGATCGGCGAGGGCGGCGCCGATCGCGCGAAGCACGTGGAACTCGCCAAAGAGGTAGGCGCGACCCTCGTGGGCGGGCAGTTCGAAGGCCGCGAGCCCCGCGAGCAGTCCGGCGGGATCGTCGTGGGCGCGGCCGTTTCGCTCGACGAAGATGCCCGTGACGCTCAGTTCCTCGTTGAACGGCGCCGTGAGCGCGTCACCGATGTCGTCCACCTCGACAATGAAGATCGCCCGACCCGGCGTCTCGATGCTCTCGGCCATGCGATAGAACGAGGCGAGACCGCTCGTGTCGCCCACGAAGAGGTACCAATCGGCGAGCGGGTCCAGGGTGATCTTTCCCCGGGGTCCCACGAGGTCGACCTGGTCACCTGGTTGGGCCTCGCGCGCCCACCGCGCGCCGGCACCCTCGTGGCTCGTCACGATCCACAGGGTGATGAGGCCCTGGTCGTGGTCGACCGATCGGACGCTGTAACGACGTCGGACCTGGCGACCCTTGGCGTCGGCGAGGCGGACCATGACGTCATTGCCCGCGACGCCCGCCAGGAGCGGGTCGGCGCGTAGCACCACCTCGCGCAGCGAGGCGCCCAGCGGTGACGAGGAGACCACCTCGACGAGTCGCGCATGGGCGCCCAAGCGCTGGGCGAGATCGATCGAGGAGGCGTCCGGAGTGCTGAGCACCTCGACAGCCTACGGGAATGGCACGTCAATCGAACTGACGTTCGGTAAGTTGGATGCTAGTGAGTCCCGCTCAACACCAGAAGAAATCGCCCGTCAAGTCGACGTCGCGCGCGAGCGCGAAGAAGGCGACGCCCCCGCCCAGCCTCTGGCGGCGTCACGAACGCGACCTGTGGATCGTGCTGCTCGTCGTCGCGGGCCTGTTCTGCCTGTTGGCCGACGCCCAGGCCCTGGGCCCGGTGGGTCACGTGGCGCTCGACGGGTTCAAGTTGGCGCTCGGCGAAGGTCGCTGGGTCCTCCCCGTGGTGTTCATTGGTTCGGCCGTGGCGCTGCTGTGGAACAAGATCGACGCGGACCGCAACCGATTCCTGTGGGGCAGCGCCCTCAGCCTGGTAAGCATCTGTGGCATCAGTCACCTCGCGGGGGGACGTCCGGGACTGCACGGCGGCGTGACGTTGCTCGGACACGCCGGGGGGTGGCTCGGGGTGCTCGTGGGCGGCGGCCTCTACCGCAGTATTGGCCTGGGCGGCGCGCTCATCGTGCTCGTTGCCCTATTAATAGTCGCACTCATGGTGATCACGGGCTTTGGACTGCGTTCACTCGGCTCGGGCGTCGCGCGGGCCGTGCGCGCGCTCGTCGGCTCGCTCGCGCGTTGGTGGACCGCGCGACCCAGGTCAAGGGTTCAGCCCCGGGAGAACGCGCCCACGCCCAGGGTCGAGGTCTCGCCCGACCTGGCCCACGAGCCCGCGCCGGTGTCGACGCCGTTCGCGGTGGAAGAGGAGCCACCCTTCGACGACGAGTACGACGTTCCTGACGAGGACCTCGCCTACGAGGGCGACTTCGGCGAACCCGAGTTGGCGCCGCACCACGACGCGCAACTTGGCGCACTCCCCGAGTTGCTCGTGAGCGAGTGGGTCCTGCCACCGCTCAGCTTGTTGCAGCGCACCAAGGAACAGCGTCAGGACCGCGCGGCGGTCGAAGCGTCGGGCAGCGAACTGGTTGATGCGTTGCGCGCGCACGGCGTCGAGACCACGCTCGTCGGCTACACGGTCGGACCCACGGTGACTCGCTACGAACTGGAACTCGGATCGGGCGTGAAGGTCTCGAGACTGACGTCGCTCAATCGTGATATCGCGTACGCCATGGCGACCCCGGACGTGCGCATCCTCGCGCCGATACCCGGCCGATCGGCCATCGGGGTCGAGGTGCCCAACCGGCACCGCACGCTCGTGGCCCTCGGGGACTTGCTGTCGTCCGAGGAGGCGCTCGCCGCCGGACATCCCCTAGACGTACCGATCGGCCGCGACATCGCGGGACGTACCGTCGTGTTCAACCTCGGCGAGATGCCCCACGTCCTGATCTCGGGCGCCACCGGGGCGGGAAAGAGTTCCTGCATCAACTCACTCATCACGTCGCTCGTGATGCGCACCACCCCCGAGCAGTTGCGTCTCCTCCTCGTCGACCCCAAGCGCGTCGAGATGGGCCAGTACAACGACTTGCCCCACTTGCTCGCGCCCGTCGTCGTGGACCCGAAGAAGGCCGCGAACATCCTCGGATGGGCCGTCAAGGAGATGGAACGGCGCTACGACCTGCTCGCCCAAAGCGGCGCGCGCGACATCACGAGTTACCAGCAGATGATCGCGCGTGGCGAGATCGCCCACGAACCCACGTCACACGAATTGGTGGCGAACATCGTTGAGCAGGCGACCGGTTTGGAGACCGAACTGGACGGCGCGGGTCCCGAGCAACTGCCCTACATCGTGATCGTGGTCGACGAGTTGAACGACCTCATGATGGTCGCGGCGCGCGACGTGGAAGAGTCCGTGGTGCGAATCGCTCAGATGGCCCGGGCGGTCGGTATCCACCTGGTGCTCGCCACCCAGCGACCCAGCGTGGACGTCATCACCGGCGTCATCAAGGCGAACATCCCGAGTCGGATGGCCTTTGCGGTGTCCTCGCTCGCCGACAGCCGGGTGATCTTGGACCAGGCGGGCGCGGAGCGACTCATTGGCAAGGGCGACATGCTGCTCGTGACCGCCTCGAGCAACATCGCGCGACGTCTACAGTCGCCCTGGGTCTCCGAGGACGAGGTGCGCCGCGTCGTCGAGTTCTGGCGAGCCCAAGGTGGACGCCCGGAGACCGTCGTGGCCCTGGACGTTCCCGCACATCACGCGGGCTCGACCCACGGCGGGGACGACGACGACGAGATCTTGCGCCAAGCGCGTGAACTGGTGATCCGTCATCAGTCGGGCTCGACCTCCATGCTCCAGCGCAAACTGCGAATCGGCTTCGCGAGGGCCGGGCGTATAATGGACCAACTCGAAGAGGAAGGCGTGGTCGCTGCGGGCGATGGATCAAAGGCTCGAAAGGTGTTAAGGACGCCAGAAGAGTACGGCCAGCAGACTTCTCTCTAACCGGTGAGCGAGCGTTCCCCTTTCCCTAGTCCCGTCTCGCGCGGACTCGCGGCCCGTGCGCTCGCCCTGGCGTTGGGTTTTGTCGTGGCCGCGTCGCTCGTCGTCGGGATTCAACTCCCACTGTTGCATCCCCGAGCCAGCGAGCGGATCGGCGAACTCGTGCTTTCCCAGAACGGTTCGCAGGACCCGATCGCGTGGCCCCGCGTGGGCAGCGCGGCGTTGGTCATCCCCTCGCTCGGGGTGCGACGGAGTTGGCACAACACCGTCCAACCCATTGCGAGCTTGACCAAACTGATGACCGCGTACGTGGTGCTACAGCACTTGCCACTCACCAGCGGCGAGACGGGACCCTGTCTCACGATCACCCCTGATGACGTCACCGCGTACGAGCAACAGAAGTTGACCGATCAGTCGAGCGTGGCGGTGAGTGACGGCGAGACACTCTGCGAGATCGACCTCCTCAATGGCTTGCTCGTGCACTCGGCGAGCAACTACGCGGTGCTGCTCGCCGACATGGTCGCGGGTAACGTCACCAGTTTCGTGGGGTTGATGAATCAGACTGCCGCGAGTCTCGGTCTGACAGGAACCCACTACGCCGACGTCTCGGGTTTCAGTGATCAATCGGTCTCGACCGCGCTTGATCAGGGTGAGCTCGCGGCGCTGCTCATGCGTTCGAAGCTCGTGCGCGACATCGTGGACCAGACGAGTGTGGTACTGCCCTTTGCGGGAACGGTGTACTCGTTCACGCCCGACGTGGGGCTCGACAACGTCATCGGGGTCAAGTCGGGTCGCACCGCGGCGGCGGGTGGCTGTGACGTCATGGCGATGACGTTCCTCGACAAAGCGACCACCGAGGTGGCCTACGCGGTCGTGCTCGGTCAGCGTGGCGGGAATCTGCTCGGACCCGCGGGCGACGCCGCCCTCGCGCTCGAACAGTCCGCGACGACGCTCGTGCACACGCGACTGGGCGCGGGCACCGTCGTCGGGCGAATCGGCTGGGGGAATCGGTCGACGGCCGTGGTTCTGGCCACTTCGAGCAGTGTCTCGTGGTGGGCGGCGACGGGAGGCCTTCGCACGCGGGTCCATCTGCGGTCGTTCTCGAGCGCTATCGGTAAAGGCCAGACCGTGGGCTACGTCGAGCTGGGTGCTCGGCGTCGACTCGCCCTGATCGCCAGATCCGCGGTGGCCCCGCCGTCGCTGTGGCAACGCCTACGCTGAAACGGTGCGATGTCGCGTTCCCGCTAGTGCAGCCAATCTTGGCCCGGGTTTCGACGTCTTGGCGGTGGCGCTCGATCTCTACGTGGAGGTGACGCTCGAACCCGCCGAGAACTTCAGCATCGCCAGTGAGGGCTTCGGCGCGGGACGCTTTGATGACGAGCGTCACCTGGCCGCCGTGGTTGCGCGCACCGTCCTGGGTCACTCGAATTTCTCGCTCCACGTGAACTCGCAGATACCGCTGTCGAGGGGACTCGGTTCGTCGGCGGCGCTCGCGCTCGCGGCGGCGGCCGCCGCAGGTTCGCCCGACCCACTCGCGCTCGCCTGCGACGTCGACGGACACGCGGAGAACGCCGCGGCCTCGCTGCTTGGCGGACTGGTCGCGGCGAGCGTGCGCGACGGCGCTGTCGTGGCTCGTTCGCTGCCCCTCGATCGCGCCTGGCGTTTCGTCGCGGTGATCCCCGAACTGGAATTGAAGACCGCCGACGCGCGTCGTGTGCTGCCCGCGACGGTTCCTTTCGCCGACGCCGTGTTCAACCTCAGCTCACTCGGTCTGCTCATCGCGGGTCTGGGGAACCACGAACGGTTCGTCGCGACCTCGATGGAAGACGCACTGCACCAGGGTTACCGCATGGACCTCGTTGCGTTCGCGCGCCCGCTGCTCGACGAATTGCGCGAGGCGGGCGCGCTGGGATCGTGCTGGTCGGGGGCGGGTTCGACGATGCTCGGGCTCTGTCTCGAAGACAACGCCGAGACGGTCGCGCACGCCGCACGTCAGTTCCTCGAGTCGCGTTCCGAGCCCGGCGAGGTGTTGATCCTCGAGGCGGACCGCACCGGCCTGGTCACTCTTTGAGGTCCTCGAACATCAGTGGTCCTCGGAATTCGGTCGTGGGCGCCGGGCTCGTCTTGTTCGCGGCCCTGTTCATCCAGTGGTCGGCCGCCCTCGTGCGGCCCTCCTTCGCGCTGATCGGACCGGCCGCGTCGAGTTCGTGGCGCTTCGCCTTCGGTGCGCTGATGTTGCTCGCGATCGCGCGGCCGAACGTACGACGCTTCACGCGTCACCAGTGGATCGGGGCTCTTGTCTTTGGCACGGCGGTGGCGATCATGAACCTGTCGTTCTACGAAGCGATCGCGCGCATACCGCTCGGCAGTGCGGTCGTGATCGAGTTTCTCGGGCCGCTTCTGGTCGCGGCGCTCGGCAAACGGACCTGGCGCCACGCGGGATTCGTGCTGCTCGCCGCGGGCGGCGTGATCGTGTTGTCACACCCCGGCGGGGGACTGACGACGAGTGGTGTGTTCTTCGCCCTCGGGGCCGGCGCCGGTTGGGCGACGTACCTCTTCGCCGCTCGGCGCGTGGGAGGTTCGACCAACGGGCTCGAGGGCCTGGCGGTCGGCATCACGGTCTCGGCCCTGTGGTCCTTGCCCTTCACGCTTCTCAGTGCGCACGTGGTCGTCGCTCATCCGTACGTGATCGGTCGACTGGTCCTCGTGGCCCTCATGGCCCTCGTGCTCGGCTTCGGTGCGGAACTGTCGGCACTGCGCCGCCTGAAGCCCTCCGTCGTCGGCGTGCTGGTGGCCTTTGACCCAGTGATCGCCTTTGTGGTGGGTTGGATCCTGCTCGGCCAGCGCGTGAGCGTCTGGGAGTACGTGGGCGTGGCGTGCGTGGTGTTCGCGAGCGTGGGCGTCACCCGCGATTCCTCCCGGGAACTGCTCGAAGTCGCTCAGTAGGCTAGGGGGGTGGTGGCGCCAAAGACCTTCTCGATCCGAACCTTTGGCTGCCAAATGAACGAGCACGACTCCGAACGGCTGGCGGGTCTCCTGGTCGCCGACGGGATGGTGCGCGCGCAACCAGACGAGGACGCCGACGTCGTGGTGCTCAACACCTGCACCATTCGAGAGAACGCCGACCTCAAGCTCTACAGTGCCCTCGGGCATCTCAAGGCCCTCAAGGCCCAGCGGCCCGACATGCAGATCGCGGTGGGGGGGTGCATGGCCCAGAAGGATCGTGGCGCCATCCACCAGCGTGCACCGTGGGTCGACGTTGTCTTTGGCACGCACAATCTGGCGGCCGCGCCGTCGCTGCTTCGCCGCGCCGTGGGCGAGGGTCCGCTCGTCGAAGTCCTCGACGAACCCGATCCCCAGGCCAACCTCGATCGGGCACCCGCGCTCTATGCGGTGCGCGACAGCGCCTTCGCCGCCTGGATGACCATCCAGACGGGCTGTGACAACACCTGCTCCTACTGCATCGTGCCCTCGGTGCGCGGTCGTGAGATCAGTCGGCCACTGGCGGACCTCGTCGACGAGGCGACGGTGCTCGCCGCCACCGGCGTCGTGGAGTTGACGGTGTTGGGCCAGAACGTCAACTCCTACGGGCGCGACATCACGCGACGCGGACCGCTGTTCGCCGACTTGCTGCGCGCGCTCGGTCGTATTGACGGGCTGGAACGAATCCGTTTCACCAGTCCGCACCCCAAGGACCTGCGCCCCGAGACGATCGAGGCCATGGCCGAAACGCCGACGGTCTGTCCGCAGTTGCACCTGCCGCTCCAGCACGGCTCGAACCGGGTTCTCGCGGCGATGCGTCGGGGCTACACGCTCGAGCGCTACCTCGAGAAACTCGAACGCGCGCGCGAGCAGATTCCCGACCTGGCCGTGACGACCGACCTCATCGTCGGGTTTCCCGGCGAGACGGACGAGGATTTCGAGCGCCTCCTCGAGGCGGCGAGTGTCGCGCAATTCGACTCGGCCTACACGTTCATTTTCTCGGCGCGCGAGGGCACGCGGGCCGCGCTGATGAGCGACCTCTTCGTCGCCGACGGGGTGATCAAAGAGCGCTTCGAGCGCCTGAAGCAGGTGCTCGACCGTAGCGCACTGCTCAAGCACGAGGCGCGCGTCGGGCGACTCGAAGAGGTTCTCGTCGAGGGTCCCTCGAGGCGTAACGCGGCGATGCTCTCGGGTCGAACGCGCCAGGGAAAACTGGTGCACTTCGCGCAGACCCCCGAGGTTCGCGCGGGCTCGTTGGTGTCGGTTCGCGTCAAGCACGGAGCGCCGTATCACTTGCTCGGCGAGGTCGAGCGTGTCGAGCGTGCCCCCCGTCACAAGACCAGAATTCCCCTTCGCGTCTCGTGAGCAACCACGGCGGCCCGGCGGTCGCGCTCGTGGGGCCGACCGCGTCGGGCAAGTCGGCGCTCGCCCATCATCTGGGACTCGAGCATCGTGACGTGACGGTCCTGTGCGTGGACGCGATGACGGTCTATCGCGGCATGGACATCGGTACCGCCAAGCCCACGCGCGCCGAGCGTCAGGAAGTGCGCTATGAACTGCTCGACCTGGTGGATCCGAGTGAGGAGTTCACGCTCTACGAATTCCAACGGGCCGCGCGCGAAAGCGCCCACGACGCCTGGCAGCGCGGCGAGGCCGTGCTCTACGTGGGGGGCACCGGACTCTACGGACGCGCGGTGCTGGACGACTTCGAGATCCCCCGACAGTACCCCGAGGTACGCGACGCCCTCGAGCGGCGCCGCGACGATCTCGCGGGGCTCTACGAGGAATTGCGCCAACTCGACCCCGTGGCGGCGGGACGCATGGAGCCGAACAACGAACGCCGGATCCTTCGCGCACTCGAGGTCACGCTCGGGAGCGGGCGGCCGTTCTCCTCGTACGGTCCTGGTCTTCGCACGTACGGTCCCGTGCGCGTGGTCCAGGTGGGACTGCGCGTCGATTTCGACCAACTCGACGAGCGCATCGAACGGCGCTTTCGTGACTGGTTGGACAGGGGACTGCTCGACGAGGTACGAAGTCTCGCGAGCCGTGCCGGTGGGCTCGGTCGCACCGCGCGCCAAGCGGTGGGGTACCGAGAATTGTTGCGTCACGTGGAACTCGGCGCGGACCTCGAGGACTGCGTGCGGGACGCGATCACCCAGAGCAAGCGACTCGCTCGACGTCAGCGTTCGTGGTTCTCGCGTGACCCGAGGATCGAATGGTTCGACGACGCGCCACGCGCGGCCGCGCGGCTCGATGACGTCCTGCACCGCGCCGACGGGTTCGTGCGAGACTAGGACGTGGTGGCACTCCGACCTCTCCAAAAATGGCACGGCGCGGGCAACGACTTCCTCGTGGACGTCCTCGAACCCGGCGCGGGTACGTGGTGGAACGCGCAGCGTGCCCGTCGCGTCTGTGACCGGGCCCGGGGTGTCGGTGCGGACGGGCTGCTGATCGCCGAGATGGACGAACCAGTCACCATGGTCCTCTACAACGCCGACGGGACGCTGGCCGAGATGTCCGGTAACGGGATCCGCTGCCTCGCGGCGGCCGTTCGGCGATCCACCGGGGCCGATTGGGAGCAACTGGAGATCTCGACCGACGCGGGGACTCGCCTCGTGAGCCTCGCCATGAACGGCACCTCCGGCTACGGCAGCGTCGCGATGGGCGACGTGACGTTCCTCGAGACACTGGCGGGCACGCTGGGGGTGGTGAACGTCGGTAATCCTCACGTCGTGGTGCGCGACGACCCATCGTGGGACCGCGCCCACTGCGAAGACGTCGCAACCCCGCTCGCCCAACAGTTAGGTGGCGCGAACGTCGAGTTCGTGACCGTGCTCGACGAGGGCCGGGCGCGGCTCCGAGTGATCGAGCGGGGCGTCGGCTGGACGCTCGCCTGCGGGACGGGATCGGTCGCGGCGGCGGCGGTACTGCATCGCGAGGGGCTCGTTCGTCCCGAGGTCACCATTGAGAATCCCGGTGGCGACCTGATGGTCAAGTTCGATGACGACGGGGCCCGGCTCGCGGGTCCGGTGCAGTTCGTCGCGGACGTGGAGTGGCTCGACGCGTGACTTCGACGCCCACGACCCTGATCGAACGGACGTTTCGCGAGAAGATCGTGCTCGTGGGCGTGCAGTTCCCTGGGGTGAGCAGCGAGGAACTCGATCGACAACTCGACGAATTGGCGCTACTGGTCGATACCGCAGGCGCCGACGTCGTCGCACGAGTCGTCCAGCGTCGCGACGCTCCCGACCCCGCCACGTTCCTCGGTTCGGGGAAAGTCGACGAACTTCGCGAGATCTGTCACGCGGTCGACTCGGACACGGTGGTCTTCGAGCACAATCTTTCGCCGGCCCAGCAGCGCAACCTGGAGAAGATCCTGGGTCGCACCGCGATCGATCGCACGGCGGTCATCTTGGACATCTTCGCCCAGAACGCACGCACGCCCGAAGGCAAGGCGCAAGTCGAGCTCGCGCTCTTGCAGTACCGACTGCCCCGACTCCGCCGCGTGAGCGGTTCGCTCTCCCAGCAGGCCGGTGGCATCGGCACGAGGGGACCGGGCGAGACCCAGCTCGAGGTCGATCGTCGTCGCCTGGTCCAACGCATCCACCACATTCGCAACGAACTGAAGGACATCGACCGCACGCGTGGAGTGCAACGTCAGGGTCGCGATCGGGGTCGTCACCGTGAGGTAACCCTGGTGGGCTACACCAACGCGGGAAAGTCGTCGATGCTCAACGCCCTCACCGACGCGAACGTCGTGGCGGAGGATCGTCTGTTCGTCACCCTTGATCCCCGCACCCGTCAGCGCCAACTGCCCGGCGGTGAGACGGTGTTGTTCACCGACACGGTTGGTTTCATCTCGAACCTGCCCCACGAGCTCGTCGAAGCGTTCATGAGTACGCTCAAGTCCGTGCAGTTGGCGGACCTGCTGGTCCACGTCGTCGACGGGTCCAGTGACGACGCCGAACTGCAGATTAGCGCCGTGCACGACGTGCTGCGTGAGATCGGCGCCGATCAGGTTCCCGAGCTGCTGGTCTTTAACAAGGCGGACGCCCCGGGTTCGCGCGCGCGCGAGCTGGCGGCGCTGCACGAGCGAAGCGTCTGGGTCTCGGCACTGACGGGTGAGAACCTCGACGAGGTCATTGCGTGCATCGGAGATCGCCTGCGCACGCACGACCGCGCGATCACGCTCAATCTGCCACTCGACCGCGGCGACCTCTTGGCGGCCGCGCATCGAGAGGGCGAGGTGATCGACACCTCGATTACCGACGAGGGCGTCGTGGTGCACGTGGTGCTCGATGCCGTCGGCGTCGCGCGCTTCGAGCAGTGGCGGGTGCCCGCGTGAGTTTCGTCCCGCCGCCCTATCCCTACGACCGTCTCGATGGACTGCGCAGACTCGCCGAACGTCACGACGGCGGACCCGTGGACTGTTCGATCGGCACGCCCGTGGACGCGCCACCCGAGTTCGTGATGGCCCAACTCGCCGAGGGAACGGGCGCGCGGGGCTATCCCGCGTCGGCGGGCTCGCTCGAGTACCGCCAGGCCGCGGCGACGTGGCTCGCACGACGATTCGCGGTCACGATTCGCGCCGAGGAGGTCGCCGCGTGCGTGGGGACCAAGGAATTCGTTGCGTCCCTCGCCCAGTACTTGCACCTTCGCGACCCCGGGCGCGACACGGTCCTCTACCCCGGTGTGAGTTATCCCACCTACGCCATGGGTGCGATGCTGGCGGGACTGCGCGCGGTGCCCGTGGCGCTGAAGGGTGGCGTGCTCGACCTCGCCTCGATCAGTCCCGGCGACGCGCAGCGCGCCTTGGTGTTGTGGTCCAACTCGCCCTCGAATCCGACCGGTGGACTCGATGACCTCGAGGCCGTCGCCGCGTGGGGTCGTCGTCACGACGTGCTCGTGGCGAGTGACGAGTGTTACGCCGACTACACGTGGACTGGTCCGCCGCGCTCGATCCTCGAACACGGGACCACGGGCGTGCTCGCCGTGCACTCGATCTCCAAGCGTTCGAACCTGGCGGGCGTGCGCGCGGGGTTCTACGCGGGCGACCCCGAGGTGGTGGCCTTCCTTCGCCTGGTGCGTCAACACGCCGGGCTGATGGTGCCCGGGCCTGTGCAGTCAGCGGTCGCCCTCGCCTACGGTGACGACGAACACGTCACGCGCCAGCGCGACCGTTACCGCTCACGACTCGAACTGCTCGCCGACGCGCTCGGTGCTCGTGGCGTGGTGGCGCCGTTGCCCGACGGCGCCTTCTACCTCTGGTGTTCGATGCCCGGCGTGGACGGCTGGCGACTCGCCGAGATGCTGGCCGACGTCTCGGGTCTGATCGCCAGTCCCGGCGAACTCTACGGCGACGGCGGTTCCGGGTTCGTTCGTATCGCGATGGTCCAACCCGACGAGCGATTGGCGCTCGTGGCGTCGCGTCTCCAAGCGCTCGGTTAGTCGCCGGTACGATTGACCAATGGGCGATCTCGAGACTCGAATTAACGCGTGGTACGACCAGGTTGCTGATCTGTCGCCCGAGTGCGTCGACGCGCGACGCGACGTGGAGTTGGTCATCGCCAAGCTCGACGAGGGACAAGTGCGCGTCGCCGAGGTCGGGCCGAGCGGCGACGTGGTCGTGCACGAGTGGGTCAAGAAGGCGATCATGCTCCTCTTTCGTCTGCACGGGCTCGTCAAGACCGAGGCGGGCCCCTTCGAGTATCTCGACAAGCTTGAACTGAAATCCGACTTCGAGCGTCGTGGCGTGCGGGTGGTGCCGGGGGCGTCGGCTCGGCGGGGGAGCTATCTCAGTCCTGGCGTGATCCTCATGCCGAGCTACGTCAACATCGGCGCCTGGGTCGGTCCCGGCACGATGGTCGACACCTGGGCGACCGTGGGAAGTTGCGCCCAGATCGGCGCGAACGTGCACTTGGCGGGTGGGGTGGGCATCGGTGGCGTCCTCGAGCCGGCCAACGCGGTACCCGTGGTGATTGAAGACGGGGCCTTCATCGGCAGTCGCTGCATGATCGTCGAGGGCGCGCGGGTCGGCAAGGGATCGGTCCTCGGGGCCGGAACCATCTTGAATCCTTCGATCCCCGTCATCGACGCTCAGACCGGCGACGAAGTGTCGCGCGGTCACGTTCCTGACTACTGCGTCGCGGTCACGGCGAGTCGGCGTCGGGAGTATCCCGGCGGTGAGTTCTTTCTGCCCTGCGTGTTGATACTCAAGCGGATGGATCCAGGCGAGAGCCACGACAAAGTGGCGCTGAACTCACTGTTGCGCGAACACGGCGTGGCCACGTGAGTCGTCTCGACGACGCACTCGAAATCGTCCAAATCGACTCGGTGAGTGGTCGCGAGTCGGCACTCGCGGAATTCGTCGAACGGCGTCTGCGTGAGAACCCCCTCCTCGATGTCGAGCGAATCGGCGACAACGTCGTCGCGCGTACCACGGGCCATCACGCGACGCGTCTGATGGTGGCCGGGCACCTTGACACCGTGCCCGGTGACCCCGGGGCGGCGGCGATCGTCGGCGACGAACTGCGCGGCGTCGGGGCCTGTGACATGAAGGGCTCGATCGCGGTCATGCTTGAACTGGCGACCGAGCCGGTCGCCCGGTCCACGGAGGTGTCGTGGCTGTTCTACGCCCGCGAGGAGATCGCGCGAAACGAGTCGGGTCTTTTGGAGGTCGCCGAGTTGCGACCCGAGCTCTTGACGGCCGACGTCGCGGTCCTGTGCGAACCCACGGGGGGTGCGGTAGAAGCGGGTTGCCAGGGAGCGATGCGCGTCGGGGTGGAACTGCACGGCGTTCGAGCCCACACGGCGCGCCCCTACACGGGGGTGAACGCCATTCATCGCCTGGCGTCGCTCGTGGACCACGTGGCGCACTACGAACCACGTGCAGTGGACATCGACGGCGTGACGTTTGTCGAACAACTCCAGACGGTAAGCGTCCAAGGAGGTGTCGCGCCCAACGTCGTGCCCGATCTGGCGAGTTGCGTGCTCAACTACCGCGTCGCGCCCGATCGCAGCGAGCAACAAGCCCTCGCCTGGTTGACGAAGTACCTCGGTGACTTCGTCGCCGCAGACGACAGCGTGCGAGTCATCGACTGGGCACCGTCGGCGGCTCCGGCGTTGTCGAACGCACGCCTCGCGCACCTGGTGACGCTCACGAATTCGGCGCCTCGCGCCAAGCTCGGCTGGACCGACGTGGCGACGTTCGCCCAGATGGGGATACCCGCGGCGAACTTCGGTGCGGGCGATCCACTGTTCGCGCACCGCAGCGACGAGAGGGTGACGCGCGACGAACTCGACGAGTTCGCCCACGTCCTGCGAACCTGGCTCGCCTGAACGGCGGACACGTACACAAAAGAACACCGCTCCGCACTTGGCAAAGCCCGTGCGGAGCGGTGTTCTCTCCTAGTGGTTCAATCGCGTACTACAGGTTCACTCGCAGCGTGTACGTGAAGTAGACCGGTGTCGCCGAGGCGGAACTCGTGGCCTCGACGGTGATGGTGTACGTACCGAACAACAACGGCAGACCCGAGATCGTCACCGACCCGTTGGCGTTGGACGTCGCGATCAAGCCAAGAGGCAGACCCGATACGACCTTGACCGTTGGCGTGGGAAGTCCCGTCGCCCCAATCGTCGTTGAGAACGGCAGCAGCCAGTAGGCGGTGCCACTCGTCGCGTCGCTACCGAACGACGGCGCGGTCTTGGGCAGGACCGTGAAGCTCTGGACGATGGGTGTCGCCGCCCCGTACGTCGCGTTACCCAATTGGAAGGCCACGATGTTGCACGGACCCGATCCCACGAAGCTCACGACACCACTCTGGGTCGTGGAGCACGTCGAGGCACTCGCTGAACCGAAGATCACCGGGAGTCCCGACGAAGCCTTCGCGGTCACCGTGTACGTCGGTCCGCCGGGATAGGCGCTCGTTGGCGGGCTCGAGGTGAACGTGATCGATTGGGCGAGTTCGATTGTGAACGTCTGAACGAGTGGTGCCGCGGCGCTGTAGACGCCGTTACCGGCCTGGAACGCCACGATGTTGCAGTAGCCCGGACCGACGAAGGTCACCGTGGTGCCCGAGATCGTGCAATTGGACGGACTGGCCGAAGCGAACGTGACCGGGAGACCGGACGTCGCGGTGGCCGCCACCTGGTAGGTACCACCGACCACCGCACCCGTGGGAGCGGTGGAGGTGTAGCTAATCGTCTGGCTCTGCAGGGCCGCGGTGAACTGGACCGCGGGGATGTACCACGGTGCGGTGCTGTAGTTCGTGTTCGAGTCGGATCCCCAGCACGGCGTCGTGTTGGGCGAGTCGAGGCGGAACGTGCCGACGCCCGCGGCGCCGCCGTCACAGTAGAACGGGCCGTAGCCGGTGTTCTGGAAGACCGTGCCGGGCAGTGGGTCACTACCCACCGTGGGCGCGTCTGCCGTGGTGAGACCGACGTTCAGCGAGTCGTAACCGCACCCCCCCGAGGTCGCGTGACAGGCGGTGTTGTCACCGTAGGGTGCCACGCCGTAGTCACTCGTGTTATAGGCCACGCCGTAGATCACCGAGTCCGGTACCGTCACGTTCGACAGGTTGAAGGTCACGTTCGTGGCGAGGCCGTTGTAGCACTGACCGTCGGTCGCGTCGTACCATTCAGTCGGCGCCGAAGGGCAATCCGTGGCATCAGCGCTTGGACGATACGGGATGTTGAACGTCTGGGTTACCGCCGTGATCAGCGAGCCGACCGTGTTGTTCGCTCCCACGTTGTAGATGTCGAGCGTGATGGGCTCGGAGAACGTCGAGCCGGGCGTGGTGACACAGTCACCGGAGGTACCACCGGTCCACGCGCCGTTCTGACAACCCCAGGAACTCAAGGTGACCACCGCTTGGGTCAACACCCGCGACGTGTTCGGCGCAAAGGCGATCTCGTTGCCGAATTCGACAGTTTGGGTTGCCTCGAACGCCTCACTGACGACGTTGCCAGGCAGGGGACTCGTCGTCGAGTCATAGACCACGACCGACGTCGGCGTGGTCGCCTGGGCAACGGCGGGCGCGACCAGGGCGCTCCCACCAAGCAAGAGCACCATGCCGAGCGTGCTTGTGATTAATTTCTTATACATCTCCACCACTCTTTCTTTTCGGGTTTCGGCCCACGCAGGTTCTTGAGGTTGCCTGCTGGTCTGCATCGTAGGCGCAGTACTCTACAAAAGAAAGAGAAAAAGTTGTCGCTCGGTGACCGGAGGGCGACAATGTTCAAAATCTTTGGTCAATGCGCTCCCCGTGTCTGAATATCACGACGAAACTCGCGACGCGAAGAGGGTCTCCGAGCAGAAGATTCGCCCCGGTGATCGGTGTCTCAATAGTTGCGCAGCACTGAGATGACCCGGCCAAAGATGACGACGTCGTTGGCGTCGAACTCCAGTGGCTCCATGGTGCCGTTCTCGGGCTTGAGCACCACGCGAGTTCCTTGCGGGAAGAATCGCTTGATCGTTGCCTCGCCATCGTTGATGCCGGCCACGACGATTTCGCCGGTGTTCGCGGTCGACTGGCGTTGGACTACGACGAA
Source organism: uncultured Acidimicrobiaceae bacterium (assembly GCA_963849155.1). Classification (GTDB taxonomy): domain Bacteria; phylum Actinomycetota; class Acidimicrobiia; order Acidimicrobiales; family RAAP-2; genus RAAP-2. Next base: position 156,761 of record CAWKGL010000004.1, on the reverse strand, counting down.
GTCACCCGAGAGGATGCCTGCTTCAATCATGGAGTCGCCGCGCACCTGGAGCACGAAGCTGTCGCCACGACCGCTGAACTGTTCAGGAATTGACATCAACTCGTGGGCCACTTCACCCGCGAGTACCCCGGTGCCGGCGGCCACGTCGCCCACGAAGGGAATGTGACGGATGTGCTGGTCGGGCGAGGGATTCTCGACGTCGAGGCGGACCGTGAGCGTCCGGGGCTGCTGAGGGTTCTTCTCGATGTAGCCCGCGTTCTTCAGGACCTCGATGTGGTTCGCGACGGTCGCAGGAGACTTGAGTCCCACGTGATCACCGATTTCGCGAATGGTCGGAGGGAAGTTCCGCTCGCGCTGACAACTGATGATGAACTCAAGAATCTGACGGCGCATCGGTGTGAGCACTTCGGCCATGGTGTCCTCCAGTAACGAACAGTTGTTCGTATGCTACGACATCTCGGGCCCTCAATCAAACACCTGTTCGTAGACGCCGAAGGAGGGGTCAAGAAGCCGAAATTCTTCTTCCCTTAAAGGTAGGAAGGAGCTTCCGTCGCACTGGGGCGGATCTCGGCCGTGGGACAGGTTCTCGGGCCGACCGTTGTCTTTCTCCTGATGGAGGCGATATGACAGAACTTTCGAACGACGTGGTGCTGGGTCAATGCTGGCGCGACTTCGCCGACGTCCTTGACGCGGGCGTTGCGAGGGTCCTGCTCCACGGCCCGTCGGGCACCGGGAAGACCTTTGCGGCGCTGCACTTTGGCGTGAGTCACGTGGCCGAGCGACTGGTCTGCACCGAGGACTTGACCACCGGCGAAATCACCGGAACCTGGATGCCCGCGGGCGACGGACGATGGGAGTGGCGTGAAGGGCCCGCCATTCGAGCGTGGCGTGGGGACGACGGTCTTGGTGGGCGACTGGTTGTCGATGAAGTGGATCGGGCTTCGGGTGACGCACTGAGCACGCTGCTCTCGGTGACCGATTCGGTCGAGTCGGCCCGTTGGCGTAATCCCCAGAGCGGCGAGTGGGTTCGCCCCGGTCCCCAGTTCAGCGTGGTGATGACCTCGAACGTCGAAGACCTCGACGACATACCTGCCGCACTCCGCGACCGGTTTCCGGTCTCGTTGCGCATCGACCAACCGCACCCTTCGGCGCTCGAGAGCTTGAGTCCCGACTTACGCGCGCCGGCTCAGTCGGGTTCCTTTGGCGATGTGTCGCGCCGGGTCTCGTTGAGGAGCTTTCACGCCTTTGATCAACTTCGCGCGCACCTCGGTGTCGAGCGGGCGGCGCGATTGGCTTTCGGAAACGAACGCGCGTCCGACGTCTTGGACGCACTCGCCATAGGCGACCTCCGTTGAGGGCGGCGGTCTTTCCTGAACTGGTGACCGGGCGCCAGGACGGCTTTGCCTCGGGATCATGGCGGATCGAGTCGGGTTCGACGTATCGCGGCGGTGCGAGTTGCGACCTTACCCGACGAGTGCTCGAAGTGCCCCTCGGCGGCGATCCAACGGCACGCGTGGTCCGCGCGCACGAATTGATGCACGTGCGCGTCAGTCCGCATCGTTCCTTCGATGGTCATCGCGACGTCTCATTGCGAGCTCTCGAATGCGCCGAGGAGTATCGGATCAACACCTTGCTCGCCCGCATGGACTTTGCCACGGTGCTGCTGCGCGACGGCACCGAGAAGTCCGGGGGTAGAAGAATTGCCGAGGCCGCTGATTGGCCCGAAGCGGTTCGCTTCGTGCTCGCCGTGCTCGGCACTGGAGCCGAGAGGGAGTACCTCGCGGGGATTCGCGCGCTGCGACCGACGTGGATGTCGGCGTTACGCGCGGTAGCCACACGTTCGAAGAAGCTGGTCGGAAGTCTCAGCGTCAACGACTTGAGCGACACGATGATCAACGAAGAGGGGATTCCCCGAGGATTTGCGAACGTGACTGTCGTGCTGGCGCGAATGCTGGATCGGGCTGCGTGCTCCCAAGTGCCGAGCGACCCCGATTCACTGCGTCTCTTTCGACGCTCCCTCGAGTCGGGTGCCCGTCGAGCTCCCTCGGGAGTCTTTGCTCCACTGGTGTTCGCTTCCGACGAGCCTGGGCGCCCAACTGATTCGGCGCCGCACTGGCGCCGAGATCGTCCCTCGACGAGCGGCGTCGTCATGCGATTTCCGAACCGACTGCTGACTGATGAGTTACAACGGGCGTTCGTCACGAAGCGTCGACGCCGTGGTGGCGTTGTCGTAATCGACCAATCTGGTTCGATGGACATCGACTCCTCGCAGTTGACGGCCTTGCTGAACCGCTCACCGGGTGCACTGGTCATTGGCTATAGCCACCGGCCGGGCGATGTCACCGCGACGCCGAACGTATGGGTTCTGGTGCGTAACGGCGTTCTCGCGCGTCGCTATCCCGTGGGCAACGTCGGCAACGGCGTCGACGGACCGGTACTCGAGTGGGCCGTGGCCAGGTCGCGTGGCGAACCAGTCGTCTGGGTTACCGACGGTCAGGTGACCGACTCCAACGACCATCCGAGCGACGAGTTGAGCACCCAGTGCGCGTCGTTGGTGCGCCGTTACCGGATCCGCATGGTTCGTGACCTGGCGTCGGCCGCCGGAGCCCTGGCCTGTTACAGGCCCCCCGTACACTCGGACTTTGGCAGGGTAGGTCGCAAGTTGTCGGGAAAATAGGCCCAAAATGGGTCGAAAATTCCTCTGAACTTCACTTGCGTCGAACACCTGTTCGCTTTATAGTTACGAACAGGTGTTCGCTACAGTCAGGAGTCGGCAATGGCAGCAGTGGAAGTAGTCCAGGTTTCCCAGGTCGAGGAGATCGAGTCAGCGCAATATCTCCAGTTGGTCTCCGTGGGTACGACGCCCGCGTTCAACAAGACCGGGCGAACGCTGGCCCAACGACGCGCCGCGCGCCAGCGCATGATTCAACGTCGCCGACGGAGCGCTATTGCGCTGCTGCTGGTGATCGGACTGGTCATTCTGGCCTGGCCAGGGCACGCCTTTGGCGGCACCACCAACACGGGCCTTCCTACGGACGTCGCCGATAGTTCCGTGCTCGCGCCGGGCATGCTCTACATCGTCCAAACCGGTGACACGGTGACGTCAATCGCCGCGCAAATCAATCCCGTCGATCCGGGACTGGCTCGTCAGGCTCTCGTGCGTGAGTTGGGCTCTACCTACGTGGTGCCCGGCGAGCACATTCTTATTCCTTAGAATTTCAAGGATTTAGGTGTATCGTGAGTTCCGTGCGCTGTCCCTTCTGTGCCGCAGATGATGACCGCGTTGTTGACTCTCGACTCGCGGAAGATGGAGTGGCGATACGGCGACGCCGCGAATGCGCTGCATGCAATCAGCGCTACACGACGTTCGAAAGAATCGAAGAGGCCCCCCTGTTCGTGGTCAAACGTTCGGGTGACCGCGAACCCTTCAGTCGCGCGAAGATTCTTCTGGGCGTGCGAGCCGCGTGCAAGAACCGACCGGTCGACGACGCGATCATGGATTCCCTGGTCACGGCGGTCGATGAGTCCATGCGTCTGCTGAACCGCGACGTGACTAGTGAAGAGATCGGCATGGCCACCCTCGACGGCTTGCGAGAAGTGGATGACGTTGCCTACGTGCGATTTGCCTCGGTTTACAAGGGATTCGAGGACACCGACGATTTCGCGCGCGAGATTGGCATGCTCGTCAAGACCACCGCTCCCAAGCTTCGGGGCTAGCCGTGCAGGTCTTGAGGGTCGAGGCCCGTTCGGCGATGGCGATCTTCGCCCACCCCGATGACGCGGACGTCGCCGCCGGTGGACTCCTCGCCCTGTTGGCCAACCAGGGTTGTGCCGTGCACCTGGTCATCGTGTGTGACGGCTCAAAAGGAAGCCACGTTCCCCAGGTCGACGCGAGATCGTTGCGTGACGTTCGTCGACACGAGCTGGAGCAAGCGGCCGGTCATCTCGGCGCGACCAGCGTGACCTGTCTGGAGCGAGTGGACGGCGGGGTCACGAACGACGAGGAGTTACGGGCAATTCTCGTAGGCCTGATTCGCGAGCAACGACCCGAGATCGTCATCGGCCCAGACCCGACGGCGACCTTCTTCGGCGGGGTCTACGTCAACCATCGCGACCATCGCGAAACGGGCTGGGCCCTACTCGACGCCGTGGCGCCGGCGGCGGCCATGCCGCTCTACTTTCCCGAGCGCGGCGAGGCTCACCAGGTGCGTCAACTTCTTCTAAGCGGCACCCACGAGCCCGACGTCGTGGTCGACGTGTCCGACACGATCAGCACGAAGATCAAGGCGGTGTTGGCGCATTCGTCGCAGATGGGCGGTGATCCGGAGAGCATCCGCGACGTCGTCTACGGTCGGGCCGAGCAGGCTGGCCGTCCGGTGGGCGTGGCCTTTGGTGAATCGTTTCGCTGTGTCGAACTCGCCTTCTGAGCAGCCCACGGTGGACGAGGCGCCCGTGCTGCACGTGGATCTTGACGCGTTCTTTGCCTCGGTTGAGGTTCTCGACGATCCGAGCCTGCGCGGTAAGCCGGTCTGTGTCGGAGGGGGCGGCGCGCGCGGCGTCATCGCGAGCGCGAGTTACGAGGCTCGGCGTTATGGCGTACGGAGCGCGATGCCGAGCCTGATCGCCCTGCGCGTCTGTCCGGGTCTGATCATTCTGCCGGGTCGTTTCGATCGATACGAGGTGTACTCGCGCAAGTTCCACGCCATCATCAACGACCTCACACCGGACTTCGAACCGCTCGGACTTGACGAGGCTTTCTGCGACTTGCGAAGCCTTCGCCGTTTGCATGTGGCGCCGCTCGAGGCGGCGGCCGAGTTACGTCGACGCATCAGTGACGAGCTCGGATTGCTCTCGGGCGTCGGTCTCGGGCGCAACAAACTCTTCGCGAAACTGGCGTCCAAACGTTCGAAACCACGGGTCGTCGACGGCGCACTGGTCGAGGGACCCGGCGTGGTGTGGGTGAGTCGCGAACTGGAATCGACCTGGCTCGAGGAGTTACCCGTACGCGCGCTGTGGGGAGTCGGCCCGGCGACGTCGGCGAAGCTCGAGAAGCTCGGTCTGCGCTACGTGCGTGATCTCGCCCGAGTCGACGAAGCAACGCTCGCCCACCACGTGGGCCCGGCGATGGCGGCGTCGCTCAGTGCCTACGCGATAGGCGAGGACTTCCGCGATGTCGTCGTCGAGCGCGAGGCCAAGTCAGTCGGCCACGACCAGACGTTCGCCCGGTCCCTCGAGGGTGTGGACGAACTGCTCGACGCGGCGAAAGTTCACGCGGCGGTCGTGGCGCGGGCGTTGCGAAGCCAGTCCCGGGTGGCTCGCACGTTCAGCGTGATCCTGCGTTTCGACGACCGCACGAGCGTCTCGCGCTCCCAGACCCTCGCCTTCGGACTCGACGACGAAGTGGGTATCGCCGCGATCGCCGAAGCATTGATTCGTTCCATTGATTTGTCCAACGCCGTTCGCCTGTTGGCGTTGCACGCGTCATCGTTCCTCGAGCGCAGTCAAAACGCGATGCAGCTGAGCTTTTCGATTGACGCCCAGACCAACGACGCCCGGGCTCGAGCCGCCGAGGTCGGTCTCGAGCGCCAAGTGGACCACGAGGCGTTGCGCGACGCGGTAGACGAGATCCGTCGTCGTTTCGGTCGGACGTCGGTGGGCACGGCCGGTGAACTCGGCGACGAGGGCGTCACGATCGCGACCCAGCGCGGCAGTCACGCCTTTGGTCCCGAGCAGCTTCCTTAGCCGAGGATCGTCACCAGCGTGCCGATGGGTGTGTAGGGCCAGACGGTCTTGGCCGACGCGAAGGGCATCTCGACGCAACCCAAACTCTGGGGCCAGCCGTAGGAGTAGCGGATGAAGCCGTGCAGGGCGTCACCGCCATTGAAGTAGGAGATCCAGGGAATACCCGGATCCGAATAGTGCGTACCATCGGGGTTCGTGCCCGACATGGTCTGGCTCGTGAAGCGCAGATACACCGGAAACGTGCCCAGCGCGGTCGGCGCGACCGAGATACCGGTGTTGACGAGCGTGTGGAACGTGGGCACACCTGCGACGTAGAGGGTGAGCGTCTCGGGTTGGGTCTCGGTCACGCTGACGTAGTTATAGGAGTTCGGGTCCACTTGACCGGTCTCGGCGGCGTTCACGAGATCGTTCCACGTCGTGGGGTCCGCGACGCCGGTCGTTGGTAGCTGGTGGTCGTTCTGGAATGCCATCAACGCGCCGGTGACCAGGACGTTGTCGACGCCGACTTGCCACTGGGAACTGAGCGTGACGGGCAATTGTGGATAGAGCCACGTGAAGGTGCCCGATTCTTGGACCCCGGGGTCACTCCCTGGCACACTGGGCGTGAACGACAGTGGTAGGTAGCCCGTCTCGGCGAGGAGCTGCTCCTCCCAGGCGACGTTGGTCGCGATATTGGTGCTGAGAGAACGAACGGTCTCAAAGTGGCACGCCGACGAACACAGCATCGTGGCGGGCGTCTCGATGACGTAGCGCGTCTGGGGCTTCAATCTCGAGGTCGCGACCGCTTGGACCGCGCGCGGCCCGATCTGTTGCCACTTGGTCGACAACGCGGGTCGAATGACCAGATGGGGGAGCTGTGACGCGTTCACGACCGCGCTGAAGTGGAGTCGAACGATCGGCATGGTCGAAGAGAGCGTCGGTGCCACGTCGCTCGAAACCCGAATTGGTGACGTCGCCCCCGCGTTCGAGGCGGGGACCAGACCCAGGGCGGCGACGCCGGCGATCAGTATTCCCAGTCGTTTCCAACGATCGCGCATGAATGTAGCGTACTGGTGCACCAGGGATACCCACGGTGTCTACGCTGGGAAGAGAAAAGAGGTCCCATGAGCACCATGAAGACAATCGGCGTCGTGATCGTGGTCATCGCGTTGATCATCATCTGTTTCTCGCTGATTGGCTTCGTGTTCTCCCTCGTTCGCATCCTCATCGAGGCCGCGATCATCGTGGGGGTGGGATATCTCGTGTATCTGTTCATTCGTCGCGCCAATCGGGGGAATTCCAAGAGTTAGGCCCGAGTAGGCTAGGCAGTTCTGGCGGCGTGGCCGAGCGGTTAGGCAGGGGCCTGCAAAGCCCCGTACTCCGGTTCGAATCCGGACGCCGCCTCCATGAATCCGACCCGGACCCGACGCGAGTGCGGCGGGCGGGTCGTTGACTGGACCTACATTTGACGTCATTTCAAGGGTCAATCTGGTGGTGGCGCACGACCTCGACCGACCGGATCGGGACAGACGTCGGTGAACCTGCTGGTGCGATTCCACGGGATCGATTTGGGGCGCATCCTGCTCGGCGACGTCGATGACACGGACCTGACGCAACGAGCACGTCACCGACGCCGCCAAGGCCGCACCTGGACAGCTTCGTGCGGACGTTGCCCGAGGGCTAGGACACGTTGCTCGACCAGGAAGCATCGGATCTTTCGGCGGTCAGAAGCAACTGCTCACGATCGCGCGCGCGTTTCTCGCCAACGACAACGTCCTCATCCTCGACGAGGCGACGAGCGACGTCGACACTCGCCACGAGAGCTGGATACAAGATGCAATGACGCGTCGTCGCGAGGGCCGTACCAGCTTCGTGATCTCACATCGACTCTCGACCATTCGTGACGCCCATGTCATGATCGTGATGAATAAGGGGCGAATCGTCACACAGGGAGGTCTCGGGTCGTTGATGGCATCGCGCGGTCTTCACTTCGACCTCTACAACAGTCAGTTCGCCGGTGTTGCCATCTAGGTTTCGTACTTGGTAGTTCTCGAGAGTCGCGGCGCGAATAACGCCCGGAGCGAGAAAGCACCTCGGGTAGAATCACCTTGCACCCAATGCCAAATGAAAGCAGACACGTCATGGCCGGCTCAGATCACTCCCTCGTGAAGTCCCAGGCGGTCGACGCGTCCGAGATCGCTTCGTGGCTCATCGACATGGACGGTGTGCTCGTTCGCGAGGAGCACCCCATCGAAGGGGCCAACCGGTTTCTTGACCTGCTGCGTACGAACGGCACGCCCTTTCTCGTACTGACCAACAACTCCATGTTCACGCGTCGCGACCTCAGTGCGCGTCTCAAGCACAGCGGTCTGAGCGTGCCCGAGGACCACATGTGGACCTCGGCGCTCGCCACCGCGGGATTCCTCGCCGCCCAACGGCCCAAGGGATCCGCCTTCGTGATCGGCGAGGTCGGCTTGACCACGGCGTTGCACGAGGTCGGCTACACGTTGACCGAGAACAATCCCGACTACGTCGTCGTCGGTGAGACGAGGAACTACAGCTTCGAGAGCATCACGAAGGCGGTGCGACTGGTGAGCACCGGCTCACGATTCATCGCGACCAATCCCGATCCGACGGGGCCGAGCATCGACGGCCCACTGCCCGCGACGGGGGCGGTGACCGCACTCATCAGTCGGGCCACGGGCACGACGCCCTATTTCATTGGCAAGCCCAATCCCCTCATGATCCGTTCGGCCCTGCGCGAATTGAGCGCGCACTCCGAGACGACCGCGATGGTGGGCGACCGCATGGACACCGACGTCGTGGCCGGACTCGAGGCGGGCTTGCACACGATACTGGTGCTCTCGGGCGTGTCCGACGCCGAAGCGGCGCACCGTTACCCCTACAAGCCTTCGCGCGTGGTGGGTTCAGTCGCTGAACTCGCCGACGAGATCGAAAAGGCGCGGAGCTGACTTAGCGGTAGTGCCGGCGTCGATTGGTCGTCGTGAGCGCGCTCGGCGCCCATCCGGCGTCTTCGGCGTTGAGGTTCGTGCCCGGTGGAACGATCTCGTCGATGCGGTCGAGCACCGCTTCGTCGAGGACGATATCGGCTGCCCCGAGTTGGGATTCCAAGTGCTCCATGGTGCGCGGACCGATGATCGCCGCGCTCACCGCGGGGTGTTCGAGCACGAACGCCAGGGCGAGGTCGATCATCGTGAGACCGGCGTCGTCAGCGACCTTCTCGAGTTCCTCGACGACTTCGAGCTTCTTCTGGTTGGCGGGAATCGAGAGGTCGTAGCGCGTGGGCAGCATCGCCGAGCGCCGGCTGGTGTTCTTCTTGCCGGCTCCGAACGCACCGGAGAGCCAACCTCCCGCGAGCGGACTCCACGGGATGACGCCCATGCCGTAGGCGAGGCACGTGGGTAACACGCTGCGCTCGATGCCGCGCACCAGCAGCGAGTACGGGGGTTGCTCGGTGCGGAAGCGCTCGCGACCGCGCTTCTCGGCGACCCACTGCGCCTCCACGATCTGTTCGGCGGGGAAGGTGGAACTTCCGAAGGCGCGAATCTTCCCTTGGTGCACCAGGTCGCTCAACGCGCCGAGGGTCTCGTCGATGTCGATGTGTTCGTCGGGTCGGTGGATCTGGTAGAGGTCGATGTAATCCGTGCCGAGACGGCGCAGGCTGTTCTCGCACTCGGCGACGATCCAGCGCCGCGAATTGCCCTGGGCGTTCGGGTCGTCGCCCATCTGGCCGTGCACCTTGGTCGCGAGCACGACGCTCGAACGCTCCTTACTGGCGAGGGCTTTACCGACGATGATCTCAGACTCTCCCTGGGAGTACACGTCGGCGGTGTCGATGAAGTTGATGCCCGCGTCGAGGGCGCGATGGATGATGCGGATTGAGTCGTCGTGGTCGGTGTTACCCCACGCGCCGAACATCATGGCGCCCAGGCACAGGGGACTGACTTTGATTCCGGTACGACCGAGGTTGTGCAGGTTCATGGTGCCACCCTACGCCGGAGCCAGCGTGTCGCGACGCGCTAGGGAGCGACGGTGACGAGGGTGCCGATCGGCGTGTGGGGCCAGACGATGGCCGCGTGCGCGTAGGTCATTTCTACGCACCCGAGACTCTGGGGATAGCCGTAGCCACCGCGAATGAAGCCGTGCAACGCGTCACCGCCATTGAAGTAGGACACCCAGGGGATGCCGGTGTCGTGGTAGGGCTTGCCGTCGGGCAACTTGCCCGACATCGTCGTGGTGGTGTAGCGCACGTACACGGGGTAGGTGCCATTGGCCGTAGGAGCAACGCTGATGCCCGTATTGACCGCGGTCGTGAAGAACACGTAGTTATCGATGTAGAGCGTCAACGACTCCGGCTGGGTCTGGGAGACGTAGACGTACGTGTACGGATTGGGATCGATTTGGTTCTCGCGCGCGGCGGTGACGATGGCGTGCCACGTGGTCGTGTCCATCTGTCCGGTCGTCGGCAAGTTGTGGACGTCCTGGAAGCGCATGAGGGCGCCTTTCAGGACGACGTTATCCGTGCCGACGCTCCACAGGCTCTTGATCGCGCCGGGCAGAACCGAGTAGCGCCAGACGAACGAGCCTCGTTGGATGAGCACCGGGTTCGCCGGCGCGGCGGGCTTCAGCGTGGTGGTCGTGGTCGCGGCGGGCGGGTCGAGGACCGTTGTCGGCGTGGTGCCCGAACCAATGGTCGTCGTGGTGGTCGACGTCGTAGTGGTCGTCGTCACGGACGACGTCGCGGGGACGAATGCCACGGGAAGGTAGCGGAGGTTCGCGAGGATCTGGTCCTCGAGACGAACGGTAAAGGGCACGGGACGCGCTGGCTGCACGACGCTCGCACCCGCGAACGGCACGAGCAGGAGTGGTCCGGCGACCGTTGCGGCCAGCAGCACACCAATGGAGAGGTGTCTACTTGAAGTGCGCATCCATCAATATTACTCGGCCACCTTTGAACGTCGGTCTCGACGTTGCTGATGGCAGATGTCAATCCTGTTACGGCGTCGTTAGGTCAGCGTCAGGTTCGTTCTCCAGCGTGCGGCTTCCGAGCGAAGATGGTGAAGGGGGAGACACCATCTTCGCTCGCGACCGGGAAGTCGACGTCGGGGAGGTCCCTGAGGTTCCCGTTCGACGTGCTTCAGCCATGTCGGATTTGATCGCGGCGCCTGGGGTATTGAAGGCTGTGCCGCGGCGGAGGGGACGAGTGGGCCAGTCCGGAGTTGTTCATTGGTCGGAACGTTTTCCGTGGGGGAGCAAGGACGCTTCTTCGATGAAGTTACCGGATTCCGCCTTGGCGAAGGCATCGCCGAGGGCAGTCGTCGAATCGAAGGCTGGCGTCGATTCGTAGAGGCTCATGGCGCTGTTCGACGTGGACGAACTGCGGGTGGTGAGTTCCAATGGTGGCGGGGCCGGACTCGGTTCGCCCGTGAGGTCCGCCATTGCGTAACGATCCCAGGCACGTTGGATGGACTGGTCGGCGGTCTCGGCGTCAGTGATCCCGACGCCGGGATTTGGTGTGTCACTCACGGCACGACTCCTTGGTAGGTGGATCTCACCAAGGTTCTCGAGTGATAGGCAGAATGTTACCCCTCATTGGGAGACTTAGCAACAAGAAGTTCGCGTGGCGCCAGTATTTCTCACGTGATCGGTTCGACGCGAACCGATCACGTCTGGGATACCTTGGTGGTGGAATCGTGTCACAACGGGCTGTAAAGGTAGGGACGTGGCCAAAAAGTATCTCCGGGTGCCTGAACTCATTCTGGGTTTCGACACTGAGACCACGGGACTCGATGTTGCGAGCGAGCGAGCCATTTCCTACGGCTTTTGTGCCTACCGTTACGGCACTCTCGAATGGAGTGAACAGTTCTACGTACTGCCCGACCGTCCAATCGCCCCTGCCGCCGAGCGGGTCCACGGTCTGACGGTCGATGCCATCGAGGCCAAACGTGACACTGACACGGTGTTGAGTGTCCAAAGCGGTCTCGTGCGAGCGGTCGATATCCTTCGGCGTTATCAGCAACAGGGTGCCGCCGTGGTGGGCGCGAACGTCGTGCGCTTCGACCTCGAGATGCTTCGACGCAGCTACGAGTCGGTGCTGGGTAAGTCGCTCTGCGACGAGGACCTTGACCTTTCTCTCCTGTCGGTCATCGACGTCGTCGAGCACGATCTCGTGATCGATCCCAGCCGCGAGGACCGGCCCCGTCGGGGCCTGCCGTATCTATGCAAGTACTACGGGGTCACTTCAGGGGGACACGACGCTCTCGGTGATGCGCGTGCCACCGTCGAGGTTTTCATCGAACAAGTGATCCGAAACAACGCGGGCCAGATGCCCCTCGATCTGGGAGCACTACCGCGTACGACGAACTCCAGCGTCGAGATGCTCAAACCCTAAGCCCGCCCGTCGTGATGTAAAAGTTCGGAGTGGTAGAGTTGAACCCTTAGGGGCCGTTGGCGCAGTCTGGTAGCGCACTTGCATGACACGCAAGGGGTCACAGGTTCAAGTCCTGTACGGCCCACTATTTTCAATTCAAGCATCAAGTCAAGTTCCCAAAGTAAGGGCGTCGATGAACTCATTGACGAACGCGTTGTCGGCGTTGATTGGTTCGGCCACGTGGCCCACGTATCGACGCCGTCATTGGCCTTCGTCTCGGCCCTGAAGATCTTTGACGCAGATTTGCTCAAGATCGGCTTCACGGGGACGACCGCGACCGACGTCGCCAGTGTGGAGAAGTTGAATGGTCAGTTGGTGACGTTGTTGAGCTCGATCAAGAGCGTCAAGGCGTGTTAAGGCTCGTTCAGCGGGCTCTACGCAAAGTACGTTCCAGTGCAGGCGGCTCTTGCGATGGAGCTTGGCGAACCAACGCCAGACGTCGTCAGTTGATCGAGCGTGACTCGCTAGCGGCATCGGGTTTTTGACTCTGGTCCTCGGCGTCTCGTATGACGCCCTTCAGCAGACCGGGAAAGACGAAGCCGTGAAAGGGTAGGACCGAGTACCAGTACACGCGTCCCCAGAGTCCTCGGGGCTTGAAGCGAGCTCGTTGGATGAGTCGCGAGCCCTCGGGCGTCGTTTCGACGGTCCACTCGAGCCAGGCGTCGCCGGGTAGGACCATCTCGGCGTGCAGACGCAGGAACTGGGGTGCGTCAAGCTGGTCCACGCGCCAAAAGTCTACGAAGTCACCCACCACCAAGTCGCTCGGATGACGTCGACCGCGGCGCAGTCCGGGACCGCCCCAGATCAGATCGAGGTATCCCCTCACGCGCCAGAGCCACTCACCCGAATGCCAGCCTTTCGATCCTCCGAGCGCACTGATGGCGGCGAACAGGGCTTCGGGTGTCGCTGACGTCGCGACAGCGCGTTCGTCAATGAGTTCGGTGCCGCCGGCCCACTTTGGATCGGTCTCGTAGGGGCGAAACGGCTGCAAATCGGCGGTCGTGAACGCAGTCGGTACTTCGCCGCTTCGGGTACGACCGAGTGCCAGCCTGATCGCCTCGCGCAAGGAGCGTTGTGGCGCTCCCAATGTCTCGATGGTGCGTTCGTCGCGCACGACGACTTCGTTCACGAGGCTGTCCACGAGAGGGCGTGCGAGTGACGCTGGCACCGGCGTGACTAGCCCCACCCAGTGACTCGAGAGTCGTGGCGTGAGAACCGGGACGGGAATGAGTCGACGCCGCTTGAGGCCGGCTTCGTCGGCGTAGATCGCCATCATCTCGGCGTAGGAGACCACGTCGGGACCACCGATCTCAAAGACACCCTGGAGTGGCGTTGATGCTTCGATGGCCCGCATGAGATAGGTCAGCACGTCCGAGATTGCGATGGGTTGCGTTCGCGTCGAAACCCACTTGGGCGTCACCATCACGGGCAGTACTTCGACGAGGTAACGCAGCATTTCGAAGCTCGCCGAGCCCGACCCGATGATTACCGCGGCACGCAGCTCGGCCACCGGGATCGACCCGGCCGCCAGAGCCCGTCCCACCGCGTGTCGACTCGCCAGGTGTTCGCTCAGGGAGTTGTCGTCGCGGCCCATGCCGCCGAGGTAGACAATGCGTTCGACGCCAGCCACTTGTGCCGCGGCTCGAAAGTGTTCAGCGTCACGAGCCTCTTGGGCCACCCAGTCGGGGCCGTCACCGATGCCGTGAATGAGGTAGACCGCGACGTCCACTCCCGACATCACGTCTTCCAAGGGACCAGCCACCGATCCCTGGAGGACCTCGACGCAATCGCGCCACGAGACTTGATCCAGTTTGCCCGGACTTCGCACCAGACAGCGCACGAGGTGGTCCTGGGCCAGCAGTAGTGGCACGAGCCGTCCGCCCACGTACCCAGTGGCGCCGGTGACGAGGACCCTGCTCATCGGGATGCGGCCCATCCGTCCCGGTGTCCGCCAGGAGAGTGGCGACGCGGATACATCCGGCTGAACGCCGTCCGAGACTCGGTTGGCGTCACGGCTGCGGAATCGGTGTGGTGGAGCTCACGATGGCACGGTTCCTCTCTGTTACCGGTCTAACCGGACCGCGCCACAGAACGTTCGCTGCAGCTCGGGGCATCGCGCTTGCAGTAGGAAAAGCGCGAGTCGCTACTCATGAAGGTCAGTCCGACACGAGGCGCTGCATGTCGACGGACGCTTCGCTCAGCGCTTCCTCGATCGATTTGGTACCGGCGTACGCCTCACGCACACCCGCGGTCCAACGTCGCGCCACCTCGATATAGTTCGTCGCCGGTGTAACCAGGACGCTCGCGATGTTCTCGGACAGTTCGCGGGCCACCCTGGTGAAGTCACCCCACCCCGACGACCATGCGACGAATTCGGGGTCTTCCCAGACGCTGATTCGCGTCGGGTTCATGTTCCCCTCGAAGGCCGCACGCAACAGAAAGGCCTTGCTGGTGGCCCACTGCATGAACTCCCACGACGTTGGTTTGTCCGCCGAGCGGGCGTTCATCACCGTCGACCAGGTCCACATGTTCGATCGCCGAAGGCCAGTCGGCCCGATTGGCGGGAGCGCGTAGGCCACCTTCCCATTGATCGTCGAGATGGTCGGGTCCTCGAAGAAGGCCACGTAGTGGTCCGAGTCGACGATCATGCCGTAGTCGCCTTGGGCAAAGTCGATCGCCAACTCGTACCAACGCTGGTTCAACAAGTCCGTTGGCCCCGCGTCGCGCAACGCAGCGAGAAGATCGGTTGTGGCGCGCAAGGATGCGGGCGACGCCACGGCGCAACGGCCCTGGTCGTCGAAGTCAGCGCCTCCGTAGGACCAGAGTTGACTGGCGAAGCCGGTGTAGATCGTGTGCCACTCGTCGACGCCGCGTTGACCGAAACCGCGCTTCGACGTTCGTTCGACCACTCGTCTCGCCACGTCGAAGTACTGCTCCCACGTGCTCGGAAGACTGGCTCCGGCGGCCTCGAGTGTGGCGGGGACGTAGGCGAGGTTGTACGACTCGCAGTTCACGGGTATCTCCAGGAGCGGACCCGTGCCCAACGGCTCGCCAAAGACGCCGGTCCATCGATTGCAGTTGATCAGGGATGAGACGAAATCGTCGAAATCGTAATCATCGCTGGCTCGCTCGAGGAACGGGTCAAGCGGCTCGACGAATCCCGCACCCAACTGTTCCCACATCAAGACGGGTCCGGACACGTAGACGTCGGCGGGCTGACCGCCTCCGAGATAGGGGGACAGCTTGTTCGTGAAGTACTCGTCGTTATCAATGAGATGGACCCGGACGGTGTGACCGGATATCTCTTCAAACTCCCTTACGTGACGCTGCACGCTCGCGCAGTACGCGTCCTGGTCGCACCCGAGGAAAGTGATATCGCCCATCGTGTCCCTTCATTGCTTGAGAGAATCCAATCACAGCGAGGCGAGGCGTGGCTTCATCCGTCATCATCGGCACTGCGAGTCCCTCGACGCGCTCACTCGATCCGAATACATTGGCAGTAGAAGACGATTGCCGACCCGGCGATACCTTCGATCGGACTAGCTCGAAGGGGACGCCCCAGAACGGTGCAAGCCCTATTTATCTGACACGCGTGCGCTCTGCCGTGAGGGCGGCCCGCACCAGTCTGTAATTTTTACGACCGCCGTGTTAATTAGTTCGTCGATGGCGGTCCCGTTTGAGTCCATTCCGGGCTGGAGGTTACTGAATGTATGAGTCAACTGAAGAGTTGAGCAAATGTACGAACCGCCCTCGCACCTGTGATCGATTTTGTTGTGCTTCAAGGGCATTTCGAACCAAAACTGCCTATTTACGACAGATTTAGTGCTGATAGAGTTGCGCCAAAGTCAGATTGGCTTTGAATCGCCTACTGGTTCTTTTCGCATCGCTTCGGTGATGCGAGAGTGAACGCTGTGGTGAGAAGTAAGGGAATTCAATCAAGGAAGGACGTTGCTTATGAAGCTTCGTTGGAATAAGACCGTGGCGATTGCCTCCATTGGAGCACTCGCTATGACGGCAGTGCCCCTCGTGGCTGGAAGTGCAACGAGTGGGGCGGCCGCAAAGCCCACCTACGTAATTGGTGTACAGGGTCCCTTTACTGGAGCCGACGCCGACTACGGTGACTACGACTACGCGGGCGTGGAGTTCGCGGTGAGCGAGGCGAACGCCACTGGCAAGCTTCCCTTTACCTTGCAGGTGGAGAAGTTTGACGACCAGGGTTCGTCGACTGTCGCACCTGGTGCTGCCCAAAAGGCAGTGGGAACCAAGGACCTGGTAGCGATCGTCGGACCGGCCTTTTCGGGCGCGTCGCAGGTTTCCTACCAGTACTACCACGCGGCGAACATCGCTGAAGTGAGTCCGTCGGCAACTGCCGTGGCACTCGCCAGTGGTACGAACAGCAGCTTCCTTCGTACGGTGGCTGACGACTCGGTCCAGGGTGCGGCTGACGCACAGTACTTGGTGAAGACCAAGGGCATCAAGAACTTGACCGTCATCGGTGACGAGTCTTTCTATGGTGCTGGTCTGGCCAAGGCCGTCGCGACTGACGCCAAGAGCCTCGGTGCCACGGTGACTACGAAGTCCATTGCCAACATCAACGAGGGCGGCGGCGGTAACGCAGGTGCGTACAGCACACTGGCGACGTCCCTGGCCCAGGCGAACCCGTCGGGCATCTTCTACGGTGGCTACGCGCCAGAGTTTGGACTTCTGATTGGTGACCTCGCGAGCGACGGCTACACCACCGCTAAGCATGTCCTCATGTCAGGTGACGGCTCGAACGACCCCGCGTTGCTCACGAGCACGTCACCGGCGAAGGCTGCCAATGGAGCGTTCCTCAGTGAGTCCGCAACGGGCAAGGTGAGCTACTTCACTGGCTCGATGGCCAAGGCGTTCACCAAGTTGACCGGTGTCAAGGCATCAGTGGCGATCTACGCCGCTCAGTCCTTCGACGCGGCCGACGCCATCATCCGGGCCCTCGGCGCAGCCGCACCGACCAGCTCGATCCCGACGTTGCGCAAGGAAGTTGTTCTTGGTCTGCACCAAGTGTCCTTCACTGGTGTCACCGGACCTATTGCATTCCAGGCCGACGGCAACCTGAAGGTTGACAAGGGCTCCGTGCAGATTTCCGAAGTGAAGAAGGGGAAGATTGTACTGATTACGAGCGTTGGCTGATAGCCATCCGCAAGTAATCGACCGACTGAGGCCGGGGGATTTCCCCCGGCCTCAGTCGCATTTCGGCTGAGACAAGGATCGCTACCTCATCATGGGATTTGCCCACTTTTGGCTTTCTGGTTTTGATCAAATACGTGCCGGATTTTGGGCCTACCTTGCAGTCGGGCTCGAGAACGGTTCGTTATACGCAATGATCGCCGTGGGCTACACCCTGGTCTACGGCGTGCTCGGCCTCATCAATTTTGCGCACGGCGAAGTCTTCATGTGTGGCGGATTCGCCGCGGTGTTCTTGACCCACGGCATCCTGGGTGCACGAGTGGCCAACGGATGGGAGTCGGTCTTTCTCATCCTGGCGGGCATTGTCATAGCGGGCCTAGTGAGTGCCCTGGTGGCGACGGGCGTGGAGCAAGTTGCCTATCGACCACTACGACGAAGAAACGCCCCCAAACTGGCGTACCTCATTAGCGCCATCGGCGCGTCGTATTTCTTGCAGACCCTCGCGGGCAAGGAGTTCGGCTACGGGCAGAACGTGTTTCCCGCTCAGGTCTTTCCCGCGGGCCAGACCATGTTCTTCATCGGCCGCACGCCGATTCACACGATTCAGGTGGTCTGCCTGGTCGTGGGAACGATCATGTTCGTCGCGGCGGACCGCATCGTTCGCTCCACGCGACTCGGTCGCGGGATCCGCGCGGTCGCCCAGGACTCGGAGACGTCGGCGCTCATGGGCGTCAACATTGACCGCACCATCACGCTCACCTTCATCATCGGCGGTTCACTCGCTGGAGCCGCAGGATTCCTCTACGCGTTGCAAAATGGCATCGTCCAGAGCTCGGGCACGGAACTCGGCATCTACGCCTTCACCGCGGCGGTGCTCGGGGGCATCGGCAACCTTCGCGGGGCTGCCTTGGGTGGACTGCTCATCGGGCTGTTCGGCAGTTTCTCGGTGCCGTTCGCCTTTGAGGGAAACATCTCGTGGACCGAGATCTATACCTTCATTATTCTCGTGCTCGTCCTGATCATACGACCGACCGGGATACTGGGAGAGAAGTCGGGGAGGACAGCGTGAACCTACTCACTCGCTCGTCGCTCAAGCGCCTGCTCGCCGTGTTGCTGATGTCGGCGGTCGTGACGTTGATGACCGGAGCGCCGGGCGGCTACGGCGTGCCGGCCTACACCGGACTGCACGGCTCGTTCCTCGAGCGCGTCTCCTACTTCGGCCTCTTCCGGACCCAGCGTTGGTTTCTGTTTCTGACCCTCGGGATCCTGGCGTGGCTGGTCTCCACCTACTACCAGCGCCACTCGTTGACAATACGGCGTCGACTCGAACCCGTGATGGCCGTCCCCACGCAGGTAATGCAACGACGCGCGAACCGGTTGGCGCTCATCGGTGTCGTTATCGTGGTGACCCTTCTGCTCCCGAAGTTCGTGCACCAACAGTTCTGGATGTACCTCATCGTCGAGCAGATCGGGGTCTGGATCTTGCTGGCGCTGGGTCTCAACGTGGTGGTGGGTTTCGCGGGACTCCTCGACCTCGGTTTCGCCGCCTTCTACGCCATAGGTGCGTACTCGACCGCCTGGTTCACGGGCGTGTTGCCCACCCCGGCGCCGTTCAACCACCCGATTCCAACCCTCTGGTGCATACCCATTGGCGTGGGACTCGCCATGGTCTTTGGCATCATCCTGGGCATTCCGACCTTGCGGTTGCGCGGTGACTACCTCGCCATCGTGACCCTGGGCTTCGCGTTGATCATCGACGACTTCGTGGGCACCCAGAGCGGCGTCACCGGTGGCGGTGAGGGGTCGCTCACGGTGCCCAAGTTCGCGGTGCACCTGGGACCGGTCCATTACACCTGGGGAATAAGTCCGACGCCCTATTACTATCTCTGTTTCATCTTCGTCGTGATCTTCCTCGTCGCCTTCACCGCTCTCGAGTACTCCAGGGTCGGGCGAGCCTGGGTCGCCATCCGCGAGGACGAGGTCGCGGCCGAGTCCATTGGTATCAACCCCCTGAAGTACAAGGTCATGGCCTTCGCGGTGGGCGCGGCGAGTGGCGGCTTCGGCGGCGTGTTGACCGCGGGTCTCATCGGCAATATCAATCCGACCCTCTTCCAGTACCAGGTTTCGGTGAACGTCCTCATTCTCGTCATATTCGGTGGGATGGGTTCGATCTGGGGCGTCGCCATCGGTGCGATAATCGTCCAGTTCGTCACGAGTTACCTCGACAACTACCAACCCTGGGGCTACCAGCTGAACGACCTCTACATGTACATCGGGGCGCTCTTGATCATCATGATGATCTTCCGCCCGGCGGGTATCCTTCCGTCGAAACGGCGACAGCGTGAGATCCAGGGTTTTGAGCACGAGCACGAGGGCCACCTCGACGAGGTCCTCACCGGAGACGAACCGTGACCGTCGATGAACTGATCCGCGTTCAAGACGTCACCTTGCGTTTCGGTGGCGTCGTGTCATTGCGTGAGGTGTCGCTCGAGATGCGACGCGGCGAGATCTTGGCCGTCATCGGTCCCAACGGGGCAGGAAAGACGTCACTGTTTAATTCAATTACCGGCGTCTACCAGCCCCAAGAAGGATCGATCACCTTCTCGTCGAGCAAGGCGCCGCCGCTCAGCGTGATCGGCAAGAAGACGCACCGGATTGCCCAAGCCGGCGTGTCGCGCACGTTCCAGGCCTCACGGCTCTTTAGCGCGTTGACGGTCTTCGAGAACGTGAAGATCGGGGCCGAGGATCATCGGGGTATCGGCGTCGCGGGGGCGCTCGTCAAGGGACCGCGGACCCGCCGTGGCGAACACGCCTCGGATCGGGTCGCTGTCGAGATGTTGCGTTTCGTGGGTCTCTTTGACGACGCGAACACCGTGGCTTCGCAACTCTCATACGGCGCGCGCCGACGGCTGGAAATCGCTCGAGCCTTGGCGACCGATCCCGAGGTGATCCTGCTCGACGAACCCGCGGCGGGCACCAATCCTTCGGAGAAGTTGGAACTGACAGCGCTCATCCGCCGGGTCCGCGACGAACGGGGCGTCAGCGTGCTCCTGATCGAGCACGACATGAAACTGGTGATGGCCCTCGCTGAGCGCATTTACGTGCTGAACTTTGGCTCCATCATCGCCGAAGGGGCCCCCGAGGAGGTTCGCGCCAATCCGGCGGTGATCGACGCGTATCTTGGTACCGCGACCGAAGAGACGAGTGCGTGATGCTTGAGGTAAAGGACGCGGTTCTGCGTTATGGCGTGATCGAGGCCCTTCACGGGATCACGTTCAACATCACCCAGGGGGAGATTGTGACCCTCCTCGGCGCGAACGGGGCCGGGAAGTCCACCACCCTGCGGATGATTTCGGGACTTCACGCTCCGGCGAGCGGTTCCATTGTCTACGAGGGTCGTGACGTGACCCACGTGAAGGCGCACGAGTTCTCGTCGTTCGGCGTGAGTCACGTGCCCGAGGGCCGTCGGATCTTCGGACGAATGACCGTGGAGGAGAATCTCGAGATGGGAGGGTTCCGTCGTCACGGCTCGCTCGCCGCGGACATCGACGAGGTCTACGAGATGTTCCCGATTCTGCGGGAACGTCGCAAGCAACCGGGTGCGAACCTCTCGGGCGGCGAGCAACAGATGCTCGCGATTGGGCGTGCTCTCATGTCAAAGCCCAAGCTCCTCTTGCTCGACGAGCCTTCCATGGGTCTCGCGCCGATGATCATTCAGCAGATCTTTCGCATCATCAGTCAGATTCGCGACCAGGGCACGACGGTCTTCGTCGTCGAACAGAACGCGCAGCAGGCCCTTCGTCTCGCCGACCGCGGCTACGTGATGGAGAATGGACGAATTGTCTTTGGCGACACGGCGGCCAAACTCCTGGTCGATCCGCGCGTTCGCGCGGTCTATCTCGGCGAGTCCGTCGAGAGTTGAACGGCAAGGCGTTTCATCGCACCTTCGTGCGAGACGCCGCGCACGATCCAGAACCAGGCGCGAACCGATCAACGCGCGACGCATTCACACGACGCGTTTGGAATCCCGACGATAGGCCAAGCCGGCGAGACGCGACATGACGAGGGTCCAGATGACGATGACGATCCAGAACTGGGCCGGTGGCCAACCACTGGGGCTGAGGACGGACTGCGAGGATCGCACGAGCCAGTAGGAAGGGATATCGCGGACCACAGTCAGCATGAAGCCGGACTGGAAGATGGGCCCGAACGACCCACCCAGAAGGGCGAAGAGCGAGGTCACGCCTCCGAGCGCGGGTCCCAGTGAGTCGACCTTCATGAGATGGCCCAACAAGATGCCGATCACCGCGAACGGTACCAAACCCACGCTCAAGAGCGCCGCCAATTTCAACCACTCCAGATCGGCGAGATGTACCCCCACGATCAGTCCGGCGATGCCCAGAGCGATGATCGTGAAGTAGGCCATCATGTAGCCGCACAAGACCTTCGCGGTGAAGTACGTTCGCGTCGACAAGGGGGTGATCTTCAATTGGCGAACCCAGCCGATCTGACGCTCGGCGGCGATTCGCGCGCCACTGGAGAGCATGGCGGTCATGGATCCCCACGACGCCATGCCCGTCATGTAGTACAGCGGGAAGTGGATGCCTTCGACGACCACGTTCTTGTTCGGTTCGGCGATGGCGAAGAACAGTACCAGCGGAAAGATCAGCGCGAAGATCAAGAACCTTCTGTTCCGTAACGTTCTGAGCACCTCGAAGCGCAGGTAGGTGGCGTTCATGATTCCAAGCGGTCCTGATCGACGCCGAGATCGTCTGCGGTCGTTACGTGGTCCGCGCCTTCGGAGGTGAGCGTGAGGAACGCCTCTTCGAGGCCGACGCTGCGCACCTCGAGGTCGCGGGCGTCGG
The DNA here is from genome assembly GCA_963849155.1 of uncultured Acidimicrobiaceae bacterium. Classification (GTDB taxonomy): domain Bacteria; phylum Actinomycetota; class Acidimicrobiia; order Acidimicrobiales; family RAAP-2; genus RAAP-2. Next base: position 134,558 of record CAWKGL010000004.1, on the reverse strand, counting down.
GGTAGCGCGTGAGAAACGCCCGCAGCACTCGATCCGAAGTCTCTGAATCGGGACACGACAACTTTACGCCGTCTCCCTGTCGCTCGGCCTTGGTGACCCCTTCGATCGTCATCAGCTCGGTGGTGGCGACGGCACCGAGCGTGGCCCGGATGACGCGGCCGCCCACTCGGGCTTTGATCTCGGTGGGTGGGCCGTCGGCCACGATCCGACCTCGCGCCATGAGTATGACGCGGTCCGCGTACGTGTCCGCCTCTTCGAGGTAGTGCGTCGCGAATAGTACGGTCTTGCCGCTCGCCGCGACCGAACGCATGATGTTCCAGAAATCCCGACGACCTTCGACGTCGATCGCGGCGGTGGGCTCGTCGAGAACGAGCAGGTCGGGATCAGCGACGAGGGCCACGGCGAAGCGCACGCGTTGGGTCTGGCCCCCGGAAAGCTTCGTGGTCGAGCGCGACGCGATCTCGGTGGTACCCGTCGTCTTCAGCACCTCGTCGACGTCGAGTGGATGAGGGTAGAGCGACGCGGTCATCGTGATCAGTTCGCGGACGTTCAAGTAGAGCGGCGGGGTTCCCGTTTGAAGCATGCCGCCCACGTGACCGGCGTGCACCGCGGCCGCGGGAGTCGTGGAAAAGAGTGAGACGGTACCGCGGTCGGGGCGAGCGAGACCGAGGATCATGTCAATCGTGGTGGTCTTTCCCGCACCGTTCGGCCCGAGTAGCGCGACGATCTCGCCCTCGTTGATGCTCAGACTGACGTCGTTCACGGCGTGAACGGAACCGAACGACTTGGAGACACGCTGAAGGGCAATGGCGACCCGATCGGCCCCGCTCGAACTCATGACCGACATTCTCGCACACGGCTTAGGAGAAAACGCGCGACTTTCGTCAAGCCCGTCTCCCTGATTGCTTTCAGTTCGTGTGAAGTTTTCTCAACAAAAGTTATGGAGCGCGCAAGACACCCTCGACGGCCGCCGCGACGACGGTGACGACGTTGGGATTGAAGACGGTGGGCACAATGTAATCGGGCGACAGTTCGTCGTCCTTCACGAGCGCCGCGATCGCGCGTCCCGCCGCAATCTCCACTTGTTCACTTACTTGACGCGCGCCGCCGTCGAGGAGACCTCGGAAGATGCCGGGAAAGGCCAGGACGTTGTTGATCTGATTTGGTTCGTCACTTCGACCTGAGGCGACGATCGCCGCGTAGCGGCGAGCAGTGGCGAGGTCGATCTCGGGATCGGGATTGGAGAGGGCGAAGACGATCGAATCCTTCGCCATGACCTTCATATGTTCTTCCGTCAGTAAATTCGATCCCGACACGCCGATAAGCACGTCGGCGCCGGCCAATGCGTCCGCCACCGATCCCGTTCGTTTCTCGTTGTTGGTGTTCTCGGCCAGCCATCGCCGGGCACTGTCGAGACGGTCGTCGCTCGGCGAGAGAATGCCGTTGCGATTCACGCCGACGATGTCGCCGACTCCCTCGAGGAGCAAGAGTTTGCTGATCGCGACCCCCGCCGCGCCGACCCCGAGCACCACAACGCGGATATCACTGAGGCGCTTTCCCACGACGCGAAGTGCGTTGAGCAGAGCGGCGTAGACCACGGTCGAAGTGCCGTGCTGGTCGTCGTGAAAGACCGGGATGTCCAAAAGTTCGCGCAAGCGTGACTCGATCTCAAAGCACCGTGGCGCCGAGATGTCTTCAAGGTTGATGCCCCCGTAGACGGGGGCGAGACACTGGACGATGCGCACGATCTCGTCGACGTCCTGGGTCGCCAGGCACACGGGCCACGCGTCGATGCCTCCGAAACGTTTGAAGAGGAGCGCCTTGCCCTCCATGACGGGCAAGGCCGCCTCCGGTCCGATGTTGCCCAGGCCGAGCACGGCCGAACCATCGGTCACGACGGCGACCGAGTTGCGCTTTATCGTGAGGTTCCTCGCCAACGAGGGGTCCTTGGCGATCGCCGACGAGATTCGAGCGACACCCGGTGTGTAGGCCATGGAGAGGTCGTCGCGGGTTTTGAGCGAGACCTTGGGCTCTACCGCGATCACGCCGCCGAGATGGAGTAAGAACGTCCGATCGCTGACTGCCTGGACGCTGGCGCCCTCGATCGTGTCGACCGCTGAGCGCAGCAGGTCGGCGTGCCCGTCGTCCACCGCGTTGCACGTTATGTCGACGACCATGTGCTTCACGTTGGGTTCGACGACGTCCAGGGCCGTCACCGCGCCACCGGCGTCGCTCACCGCGGTTGCGACCGAGCCGATCAGCGAGGGGTTGGACACCGCGACGCGCATCGTCACCGAGTAGGAGGCGCTGGGGCTGGCCGTGGTCATGGTAACTCCTTGCTCACTGCGACTATGCCGATCGACGAGTGGCGGCGTCGAATACGGGCGTCACTGACCAACATGCACGAAATGTAACAGACGACTTTCGTCATGGATTCCTGCGCGACTAGGGTCCGAGGTCAATTTTCCGAGGCCGCCGTGGCGCGGTCCTCTGGTTTGTCCGTGGAGTGTCTAGAGACCCTCGGCGAGTTTGGCCAACGCGGCGATCGTCGACTTTGACACTGACTTGGACTCCACGCTCGCGCCGAAGTACGTCGTGCCGTTCTTCACACCGGTGATGCCCTGGCCCGTGATGCCGGCTTCGGTAAGGCTGAAGTAGAAACCCGGCACACCCAAGCCGGTGTAGGTGCTGAATTTGAAATGGGCGATCGAACTGGTCTTAGCGATCGAGGCTTGCATCTCAGCCGGCGTGAGGGGCTTCGAGATTGTCTCGTACGAGAGGGTCACCGCCTTGAGAATGGTCGCCATACTCGTCTCGGCTCCGTAGGTACACGTCGTCGTGGTGCCCGAAATCTCGTAGTTCTCCTTGGTGGGCTTCACTTGCAGGGTGTCGGCTACGCCAGCGGGCACCTTGTAGCCAATGAGCGACGAGACTTGGGCCGCGCTCACCTTGGCGCAAATCGAGGTTGTCGACGCCGACGACCCGGGCTCGAACATCGGCGCGAACGAGGCGAGTGTGCTCGCGAGAATTACGAGCAGCGGGATCCTGAATCGGCTGCTGAGTACGCGGGTGCGGGTAGGTTGAACGGCTCTGGTCACTCGAGGGCTCCTTCGTTTGGTGGCTCGAACCACTCGTTTCGCAATCTACTTGGTCGCGGACGCGGGCACCGAGCCAGCAAACGTCAGGCTTGGGGCCCGTTGGTCCGCCGGAAGTGTCGCCGGCGAAAACAGTACTACCGCGAGTAGTATTCATGCGTGAGCAGAATTTTGAGGTGGACGGCGATGGGTGCCTTCATCGCGGGATCGAGCCTCGTCGCCGCTCCGCTGGGCGCAGCGACGACAAAGTCGGTGGTTGTCGCGGACGCCACCGTGACTGCCGCGCGCGCCAATGGTAACTCTGCCGTTGAGTTGACCATCACCAACGATTCAAAGGGTCCAATTTCCCTGACGTCGGTGTCATCGCCGGTCTCTGCCATGTCAATGATCTACTACGACGAGAACATGTGTCAGGGAAATCACACAATGGCGTGGTTGGCGAACATTTTCATCGAGCCTGGCCACGTACAGAAGCTGGCACTCAAGTTTCAAGGTGCCATGCTGGGCGAGTTGCGTTCGCCCTTGGTGAAAGGTTCGACGGTGCCGCTCGTTCTCAAGTGGAGCAACTTCCAAGTCGCAAAGTCGGTCACGATCGAAGCAAAAGTGATTGCCGCGCCAAAGGGTTTACGCTTCCGCATGTCGGCGATGAACATGAAGATGTGATTGGATCAGTCGAAATCTGTGCAGCGAGCGTTACGACGGGCGGAGCGTGGTTGCGGTGGCGTTTCTCACCTCGCCGCATGGGTGAGTAGATGAACACGTCCCCGCATTTCTTGAGTGCACCGATGATGAGGATGGGAGCGGGCGGTTCGTCGTGGCCCAACTGGCACGCGTGGTACGTGACCAGCGCGGGCGTAGCGACCGCAGTGGCCGGTACCTTAATCGTGCTCGCGCTGTGGTCGCGTGTGTCGTGGCGACAGAAGGTGTGTCTGACAAGCGCCCTCGTGGGCGCGGTGCTGTTACTTTCGTCTGACGTTCAGAGACTGTCCATGACGAGTTACCGGTGTCACATGATTGAACACTTGCTGGTCATACTGGTTATCGCACCAGTGATCTCGAGCGCGGTGACCGTGCCGATGAGTCGGATGTACGCGACCGGCGGTTTTCTGGCCTTTACGGTCCTCGTCCCGCTCTATCACCTCACGTCACTGGGTAGTTGGGTCATGAACCAGTCGGGCGGCCACGTTGTCGAGCTGGCGTCGTTCCTGCTCGTGGGAGTGTGGTTCTGGACGCCGGTTTATGGAGTACGACGAGTCATGGGCGATCAGCAGCGCCTGACCTACACGATGCTCGCGGTCCCCGTCGTCGCCACAACGGGTCTGGTGCTCTGGTCCTCGACGGCGTCGTCACTGAGCAGTACGGGCATGAGGATGGCGATGGTGACCATTGGCGACATCCACAACGGAGGACTCATCATGATGGTCTGGGGCACGGCGATGATGATGGGTCACGTCGCCGGTCAGGCGCTGCAGGCGGCGCTGCGGGCCCACTCGCTCAGGGAACCAGCGGGAATTCGTTACTCGTTGCGTTGAGAAACGCTCGAAATGAAGCGACCACCGCGTTCGGCGAACTGAACCTAGCGGAGCATCAGCAGCGTCCAAAACAGCGATGACGCTGCGCCCACGGCGAGCACGATTGTCGCTTCGTCTAACACCGGCACCGAGTGGCAGCCGAGGCGCCGCAGGCGCCGTTCGACGATACCATCATGCATCGCGAAGGAGCCTTGCGGCGGACGGTGAAAGAGCGGCGACTTCTCGAGGGCACCGCGTAGAGCGTCGCTCGACCCACGATCGCGGGCAAAATCATCGGCCGCCATTTCCAGGTACGTGCGCATGACCGTGGGCGCGCGACGCGCCAGTGGAAGGAACGAGACGAAGGGCGAGAGCGCCTGGAGGGGGATGAGCAGGGCGCCGTGGCGGCCGTGACGATGTCCAAATTCGTGGGAGATGACCGCGTCGTACTCGGGTCTTGAGAGGACTTCGAGTGCACCGGTACTCACGACGACCCGCCCGCCGCCGCCGGGAAGATAGTAGGCCAACGGATGGGCGTGGTCGACGAGGGAGACTCCCGCGGCGTCGGCGCGTGCGGACACTAAGTCCAGCACGGTTCGCTGGTGGAGGCGCAGACGCCAACTGTTCCACGCGGCCACGAGCAGTCCGCCTACGAGTAAGACGGTGATGTCAAAGGCCACCGAGAGGCCCACGACTTCAGTGAGCCCCAGCCCGCGAAGAGGGTGGCCGTCGCCGAGATGCGCGAGGAACGATGCGGTCGTGGGAAGAAGTGCGCGGTGAAACCTACCCAAGCCAATTTCGAGAAACAGGGTTATCGCGCTGAGCCATCCGACCGTGCAGAGCGTGACCCACACGACGAGACCGGCGCGTGGGTTGGCGTCAAAACGAGTAGACGAGTGCAGGCACTCGGGCAGCACCACCAAGCACAGCAACGACGAGGCCAAAGCCAAGGTGGCGATCGACATCAACGAGTACCCGGAGTGAAGATCTTGCGAAAGAAATTACGATCACTTGCGGGTAACGTCTCGACGAAGCGGGTCAGGACCGCCTGACGATCGTTCGTACTCGACAGGGCCTCCATGATCATCCCCGTGATGTAGTCCTCGCGCGACGCAGTCGCTCGAAACGAGTTCATCCGACCGATCTTGGTTTCGACGACGAAGCCCTTGGTGCTCAGTCGCGACAGCACGGTCATGATCGTCGTGTACGCGTGGTTGGGGAAGTGTTCACCGACGTCGCGAACGGTCATGGTCGACGCGGGGTCGCGCCACAGTACCTCCATCACCTCTCGCTCTAGTTCACCGAGCTTCACCGGACTCCTTTGCGACACCCGCGAGTGAACGACCGTCGCCACCAGCCGTTCTCGATTTGACAACTCTACTACCGTGGGTAGTATGAGGGTACTACAAACGGTAGTTGATGAAGAGGGAGTCGTCGTGCGTCACATCTTGAGAGTCCAGGCGTTCGCGGTGCTCACGGTGGCCGCGGTCCTGGCCCTGCCCGTGGTCGTGTCCGCCAGTTCAGTCGCCCAGCCGCCCGCGTCGGTCGGCGCGGCAACGAGCACTGCCTTGACCTCCGCGGCGGCGAGCGCGAAGTTCGTCAACCAGAACGGCACGCCCGAGACCTTGGGTGCGTTGAAGGGCAAGACCGTCTTCGTGGTGCCCTATCTCACACTGTGCGGCGATACGTGTCCCTTCACCACGGGCAACATGCTGCAACTTCAGGACTTGGTGAACGCGAACAAACTCACGAACGTGGTGGTGGTCGGACTCGACGTCGATCCCTATCGTGACACGTTGGCGCGAATCAAGGCGTACGACAAACTGATCGGCGCGAACTTCCAACTTTGGACCGAAGAGGGTTCGACGACGAAGCCGACGCTCCCCAAGGGGGCCAAGCTCTCGAGTGGCATGAACGGAACGGTGGGCAAGGGTGACATCAACGCCAACCTTCTCGCGGTGGAGAAGTTCTTCGGTTGGACCGTCCAGGTCGTACCCCAGAGTTCGCCGCCGCCGAACGACTGGATGGCGCCGTACGAGAAGCTGACCTACGACATCAACCACTCAGACGGCTTCTGGGTGATTGACCCCAATCAGCAGGTGAGGTTCCTCAGTGGCACCAAGCCGGCCTTCACCGGGACGTTGTCCAAAGTCCTCGCCACGTTCATGGGCTACAAGAGCAACATCTACAAGACGGCCGTGTACAAGGGCGGGTGGACTCCTCAAGAAGCCCTCCAGGCCATTGAGTGGGTGACGAGCACCAGCTCGTAAGGGCCCTAACGGGCGTCTCGTCTCCACGCGCCGTCTACTCGCTGGGGCACGCCCAGTGGGTTGTCGTCTCGAAGGTAGTCGGGTAAGAGCTCGGGGGGAAACGCCTGGTACGTCACCGGCCTAAGCCAGCGATCGATGGCCCCTGCACCCACCGAGGTCGCGGCCGACGAGGTGGTGGAGGGCCACGGGCCGCCGTGTTGCATCGACCAACTCACCCCGACGCCCGTGGGGAACTGGTTCGCGATGACGCGTCCCGCTCCCCGGCGGGCGTGTGCCGCGAGCCAGGGCGCGTCGGCGTCGTCGGCGGCGCTGAAGATGCTAAAGGTGAGCGCGGGTTGGACGCCCTCGAGCGCGACGCGCAAGTCGTCGGCGTCGCGGTATCGAACGACCACGCCAAGGGGTCCAAAGCACTCCTCGTGCAGTGCCGCGGCGAGGGGACCCTCGAACACGTTGGTGTCGACCTCGAAGAGTTGGGCCGAGACGCGCGTGCCGTCGCTTCGCGGATCACCGACGAGGTGACTGACGCCCTCGATCGTGCTGATCTCGTGCACGCCTTCGCCAAAGTGATTGGCGATGCCCTCGCTCAACATCGTCATGGGCGACAGATTGCCCAGGACACCCGCGAGCGACGCCACGAGTTCGTCGCCGTCGACGCCGACGGGCACGAACAGCAGACCCGGCTTGGTACAGAACTGGCCGACGCCCAAGGTCATCGATCCCGCGATGCCTTCACCGATCTCCTTGGCGCGTTCGCTTGTGCACTCCACACCCCCCAGTGATGGTGCCATCATAGGAGAACGGCGTGGTCAATGGATGGTGAGCACGTCATGACGAACCCGGACCGTGGTCCACGTAGAGCGATGAACACGCGTTATCGGTTGACCCGAATCGTCACGACGACCGCGTGGTCGCGTCATGCCTTGATCGCTGCGGTTCCGCGCGACGCGTCCGCTAAGGTGCGAGAGCACCTAGGGGCGCCGCGCCTTCGAGGGATCGCGTAGGAGGGCTACACATGAAGATAGGTATCATCGGCGCGGGCAACATTGGCGGGGCGCTGACTCGTCGATTCACGCAGCTCGGTCACCAGGTGGCGGTTGCTAATTCTCGCGGACCCGAGACGCTGCGCGAACTCGCCGAGGAGACGGGCGCGACCGCGGTCAGCGTCGATCAGGCGGCGTTGGATGCTGACGTGGTGGTGGTGACGATCCCCGAAAAGAACATCGTGAATCTGCCGGTGGGATTCCTCGACGGGGCGGCGAAGGACGTCGTGGTGATCGACACGGGCAACTACTACCCCCAACAGCGTGACGGCCGAATCGCCGAGATCGAAGACGGCATGACCGAGAGTCGCTGGGTCGCGAACCAGATTGGCTTTCCGGTCGTCAAGGCGTTCAACGGGATCCAAGCGCTGCACCTTCTCGCGCACGGCAAGCCGGAGGGCGCGCCGCACCGGATTGCCCTTCCGGTGGCCGGTGACGATGAGAGGGCCAAGGGCGTGGTGATGGACCTCGTGAATCAGCTGGGCTTCGATCCAGTTGACGCCGGCGGTCTTGATGATTCGTGGCGCCAAGAGCCCGGTAGCCCGGTATATGGACGTGACTTTGACGCCGACGGCGTTCGCCTTGCACTCACTGAAGCGGTGCACGTGCGAAGCCCCGAATGGCGCGCGTAACGACGCCAGTACGATTTTCGATTCCGGACTAAGTGGCCGTTGCGTCTCGCGAGGGACGCTGTTCGTGCCCACAAAGAGGAGTAGCCATGATTCTTGACTTGTTTCGTCTCGACGGGAAGGTCGCCATCCTCACGGGCGCCGGCCGAGGTATCGGCGCGGCGAGTGCGGTAGCCCTCGCCGAATGCGGCGCCGACGTCGTCATCGCTTCTCGCACCCAGTCCGATCTCGACGAGGTAGCGGACCGTGTGGCGCGCGCGGGCCAACGGGCGATCACCGTGTCGGGTGACCTGGCGGACCTTGACGTCGTGCGATCGTTGGTGGCACGAGCGCGTGACGAATTCGGTCGCCTCGACGTCGTGGTGAACAATGTCGGGGGAACAATCCCCTTGCCGTTCCTCGACACCACGCCCGACTACCTCGAAGAGGCGTTCCACTTCAACGTCACGACCGCGCACGCGCTGAACCTGGTGGCGGTTCCCCTGATGCTTGAACACGGCGGCGGTTCGATCGTGAACATCTCGTCGGTGATGGGAAGGATCGCGGGTCGCGGCTACAGCGCGTACGGCGCGACCAAGGCGGCGCTCTCGCACTACACCCGACTGGTCGCCAAGGACCTCGCGCCGCGCATTCGCGTGAACGCGATCGCGGCGGGTTCGACCGCGACCTCGGCGCTCGAGATCGTGACCTCGACGCCCGAGCTCAAGTCCATGATGGAGGACCTCACGCCGCTGCACCGGATCGCGGACCCCGAGGAGATCGCGGCGGGGGTGTTGTATCTGGCGTCTGACGCGGGCGCGTTTCTCACCGGCAAAGTGCTCGAGATTGACGGCGGCACCGATATTCCCAGTCTCGATTTTTCCCTCCCGGACCTGTAGAACGGTCGCCAGCGATTCCGAGGACCACGAAGTAACATTTTGGTGCCGTCACGATTTGCCCACGATGGAGAGGTCAATGGCCCTTCGACGCACGCTGTACCGCTACTACGAGCACCGTCTCGAAAGGACGCTGCCCGCCGATCGACTGCCCCAACACATTGGCGTCATCCTCGACGGACACCGCCGTTTCGCTCGGGAGGCGACCGACGGCGAGTACCGGGCCAGTTACGAGGCGGGGATGACCAAGCTCGAGGAATTGATCGAGTGGTGCGCGGACCTCGAGATCGGTGCGGTGACCGCCTGGGTGTTGTCGACGGAGAACCTGCGTCGCCCGGCAACCGAACTCGAACCCTACTTCGAGGTGTTGACCGAGTTGTTCGATCGCCTGCCGCAACTTGCTCGCCGACTGCACTTCACCTTGAGCGTGAGCGGCAGCCTGGACCTCTTGCCGCCGGCGCTCGTGCATGCCGCCAAACAGGCCGTCGAACAGGTCGCTCAGCAGGGCGAGTCGCGCATGAGCGTCAACATCGCCTTGTGTTACGGCGGACGCCAGGAAGTGGTCGACGCGTGTCGTTCACTCGTGACCGATCTGCTGGCCGACGGCGTCGCCCCCGAGAACCTCGCGGAGTCCATCGACGCCAAGGGTCTGGCGGGCAACCTCTACGCGGCCGACCTGCCCGACACCGACCTGGTGATACGCACGAGCGGCGAGTCGCGGCTGTCGGGTTTCCTCTTGTGGCAGTCCGCGTTCGCGGAGTTCGCCTTTGTCGACCCGTACTGGCCGGCCTTTCGCAAGGTCGACCTACTGCGCGCCCTGCGCGACTTCACGCGTCGAGACCGACGCTTTGGCGCCTGACGATTCATTTTGTGACGTTTGGCCCTAGCACTGACTCGAATCAGTACCTATCCTCAAGGTAGGAGCGCTGTCGCTGGCGCAGACTGAGCCGCGGGTACTCCGACTGGAGGCTGCGATGATGGTTTCCAAGAATCAAATGCAGGAACTCGACGTACCGTTTCTGAGCAATCTCACGTGGCCCGCGTGGCCGCGGTTCGATGACATGTTCCGTGACATCGAGTGGCGCCGACCCTTCAAGATTGAAGAGTGTCGCGACGACAACGTCATGGTCGTGCGCGCCGAACTGCCCGGGCTGGACCCCGACAAGGATGTCCAGGTCGAGTTGGTGGACGACCAATTGGTGATCACGGCACAGAAGTCCGAGTCGCACGAGAAGAGTGCTCGCCACGTGCACCACAGTGAATTCCGTTACGGATCAATGACCAGAAGCGTTTCGATGCCCAAGGGTGTCGACGAGTCAACGATCTCGGCGACCTACAAGGACGGAGTACTCGAAGTCCGGGTCGCGATGCCTGAAGAGTCCGTAATGGAAGAAGGGCATCGGGTGCGGATTAAGAGGGTGTAATCGGCACCCGATCAGAATCGGTCCGAGGTACGCCGATGCAACGGTGCGGAACGCCCAAAGGGCGGACCGCACCGTTTTGCGTTCGGGTGACCCTTGACCACGGAGCGCGGGACTGCTGGAGTAGAACCGTGCACGAGACCGACGACGACATCGCGCGGCTCCAGTCGCTCCTTGACGAAAGCGACCGGCACGCGGGCCCGCACCTGCGTGAGATCATCACCGCCGAGCGACGCGTGGACGCTCGCGCGACCTGTGAGCGACTCACGGGGATGCGGCTCCTGGCGCTCGCGACCGTGAGCGAGGACGGTCGGCCGTTCGTCGGCCCGGTCGACGGCGTCTTCTTTCGAGGTTCGTTCCACTTCAGTTCCTCACCTGATTCTCTTCGCGTGCGCCACATCGGCCACCGGCCGTTCGTCAGCGCCACGCATCTGCCCAATGAGAAGTTCGCCGTGAGCGTGCACGGGCAAGCCGTGATCTTGGACGCGACCGCACCAGAGCACGCGTCGCTTCGCCAGACCCTGTCGGACATTTACGTCCCTACCTACGGCGAGGGTTGGGACGAGTTTCTTGAGGCCAACGTCCTGATGCGCATCGACGCCCGGCGCATGTTCACCTTCCACCTCGACTAGCCGCTATTTCTTGCGAACGGCGCGCTTGACGTCCTTTGTCTGCTGGCGTATCTCCTCACGGAACTCTTGCTTGGCCTGACGCACCTCACGCTTCAAGAGTTGTGCTTGGGTGCGCAGCTCCTGGGCGCTGCGCCGCGAGGCGTATCGGTACTCGCTGTCGTCGTCGCGCGATGAAGGTTCTCGCGCCTGGTCAGCGATGCTGTTCCTCACTTGAAGCCAGGCGGACTTGGCCTCTTTCAGCGCTCGCACCACCTGCTTTCGCGCCTCGTTCGAGGCCTCGGCGGCGGCTCGCAGTTGGTCGCGCGAGTCGGTGCCCTGGACGGTCATGGCAAAGGACCAGAGGCCGGTATCGATCAAGCGTCCCGCCCGGTCGACTTCGGCGAGGACGAGCCGTTCGAACTCCTCGGGCGCGATGTCCAAGGTGGCGTACTTGGCCATCGTCCGGTAGTACATTCGCCAGAGCCCGAGCAGGGCGTCGGCGGCGATCTGGGGCTCGGGGTCCTGGGGGTCCAGACCCGCGCGCTCGGCCATGACCCGCGCCGCCACCTGGGCGAGGCGTTCCGTGACGTCGAACATCGCGGCGCGCAGGGCGGGCGTCTCGCTCATCATGTCCATGAAGCTTCGAATCACGCTGACGTCATCGAGCCGTGCGCTTCGAAGGTGGGTAACGAGGTCTCTCGTCTGCTCGCGGATGATGGATGTCATGCCCTCGACGGGACCGAGACGCTCCGGGCCCGAGCCGAGCACGCGTTTGATCGCCTCGGTCATCTCCAGCTCGTTGTCGAGCACGAGGGACTCTTTGGTGGGGAAGTAGTTGTAGATGGTCTTCTCTGACACACCGCAGGCCGCAGCCACTTCGGTGATCTTGACGTTGTCGAAGCCTCGCTGCAGGAACATCATCGTCGCGGTGTCCGAGATCAGTGACCGGGTGAGACGCTTCTTTCGTTCGCGCAAGCCCTCGTCCACCGAGGACGTCTCCTCGTCGCGCCACGAACCGCGCAGTGCGGCAAAATCGGGACGATCCTGGCTCTCGGCGCTCACGCCACCAGTCTACAACTTTTGCTTAGATTTTTCTAGTTGCTAAATCTTTTTAGTTACTGTATACTTTGACCATGACCATCTCACCCACCACGGAAGAACCCGTCGTCGTCACCCGGGGACTCAGCAAGCACTTCGGCGACTTCGTCGCCGTCGATCACTTCGACCTCGAGGTCAAACCGGGATCGATCGTGTCGCTGCTGGGTCCCAACGGAGCGGGCAAGACCACGATCGTACGCATGCTCGCCACGTTGAGCGAACCCACGTCCGGGACCGCGAGCGTGTGCGGCTTCGACGTCGTACGTGACGCGGACCAGGTCCGCAGCGTCTTGTCGCTCACGGGACAGTTCGCCGCGCTCGAGGACAATCTCACGGCCCAGGAGAACCTCCTACTCATGGCTCGACTGCGCGGTTATTCCAAGCGCACGAGCCAGAAGATTGTCGAAGGACTCATCGACCGGTTCGACATCGGTGAGTTCCGCGACAAACTCGTCAAGTCGGTCTCGGGGGGACAGCGCCGCCGGGTGGACCTCGCGGCGAGTCTGGTCGTCGAGCCCAAGGTCCTCATCCTCGACGAACCAACTACGGGCCTAGACCCGCGTAGCCGTCAAGTGGTCTGGTCCACGATCCGTGAACTCGTCGACAGTGGCGTCACCCTGTTCCTCACCACCCAGTACCTCGAAGAGGCCGACGCGTTGGCCGACCACATCGTCCTGATCGACCACGGCAAGGCCACGGCCGCGGGAACCTCCAACGACCTCAAGGCACTGATCGGTGACCAACGCGTGGACGTGACCGTGAGTGACGCGAAGGATTTTGACGCGCTGGTCGCGGTGCTCGGCGGTGCCTTCGAGCTCAGCGTCGACCGCGATCGTCGTCTGGTCTCGGTTCCCGCTCCCCACGAACTCACCGATCTCGCGGCGGTCACCGCCGCCCTCGCGCAGCGTCGCCTGGCGATCGACGAGATCGCCCTTCGTCGTCCCACCCTCGACGACGCCTTCCTCGCGCTCACCGGCCAACCACTGTCGAGCGACGAGCAGCGCGACGAACAGAAGGAGGTGGTGCGATGACCGTGACCCTCGACGCCATGACCCGGCCGGGCGACGAAGCGCTGCCGGCGCGACCCGGCACGTTGACGCGATTCGTGCGCGAGACGAGGCTCCTCGTCGGACGCGGCTTGCAGACCATCCCTCGCGTCCCCTCGCGACTGAGCGACGTGACGATCCAGCCGATCGTCTTCACCCTGTTGTTCCTCTACGTGTTCGGATCGGCGATCCACATCCCGCACATCCGCTACCAGGACTACCTCCTGCCCGGTCTCTTGGGTCAGAGCCTGGCCTTTGGGATCATTGGCGCCGGGGTGGCGACCGCGACCGACTTCAACACCGGGGTCATCGACCGTTTCCGCTCCCTGCCCGTGACTCGTCTGGCGGTGATCTCGTCCCAGGTCATTGGTCAGGTCCTCGAGCAGATCCTCGGCATCCTGATCGTGGCCGGCGTCGGTCTCGCGCTCGGTTGGCGCCCGCACCTGAGTCCCTGGGGACTGCTCGAACTGGTGGCGCTGATGCTGCTCGGGCTTTCGGCCTTCACCTGGTTCGGCGTCCTCATGGGCATGATCGTCAAGAGTTCGGACGCCATGCAAGGAATCGGTTTCGCGATCGTGTTCCCCTTGTCGTTCCTCGCGGGCACCTTCGTGCCAATAAAGAACATGAAGGTCGTTCCTCGCACCATCGGCGACTGGGACCCACTCTCGGCGCTCGTCGCCGCGGTGCGCCACGTCGCCCAAGGCACGCCCTCGAGCGGATCGTGGCAACTCACGCACCCGATCGTGGCCATGGTGGGCTGGTGCCTACTGGTGATGGCCATTTGTGTGCCGCTCGCGTTGCGGCGCTTCGCCAACTCCAACTAAGAGCACGAGACCACAAAAGAAGGGGGAGCACCAGCTCCCCCTTCTTTTGTGTTGGCCGAGCCTACGAGGGCTGACCAGGGTGTGCCGGCGGGGGACCGAGGGTCATCAACGCGTCGGCGTGAGCCGTCGTCGCTTCGCCCACCGAGGTCTCGAGGGCGCCGCGCGCCGCCTGACGCTCGTCAGCGGTGGTCGCCGCGGCGAGGGCTGAGGCGTAGGTCGTCTGCGCCGCGACGATGGCCGCGCGGAAGGTGACGTTGATGCTCTGGAAACTCGTCACCCAGGCCGTGCCGTTAAAGCCCGCGGGCGGTGACGGGGGGTCGCCCGCCGCGGTGATGGCGCTGATGCGCACGTCCAGCGCCGCGACGATCGAGGCGTCGAGTGCGGCGCGAGCCGCCTGGCGTTCGGCCTTGGTCGTGGCGACCTTGAGCGCCGCCTGGTAGGTGGCGTGGGCGGTGGCGATCGACGAGTGGTAGGTCGCGTTGATCGCCTCGAGGCCCTGCACGTAGGTCTTCCATTGGGCCCGGAAGGCCGTCCAGGCGGTCGGCGTCGTCGGGGTCGTGGCGCTCGTTGACGAGGAGCCGGACGACGCGTACGCCACCGCGGGGACACTGACGCCCAGACCTACGACGAGGGAGAGGGCGGTGATTGTTTTGATGATGGAGTGCTTCATCTGTTCTCCTTTCAAAGGAACACCTTCAGGGTACGAAGGCCACTTGTGAGAACGGTGTGAAACTCCTGTTCGGGCGGTGAGACGTTTCGGAGAAGTTCCTGAGAGCGAACGACGGTCTCTCGCGCCGCGGCGACGCAGAATCACCCAGCTCGATTTCGGAAGAAAATCTCCGCAATGCCCTTGACATCCATGTACTAAGCGTGCATACTATCTTCATGACAATTATCGCGACCGCAGCTGCGCAGTCCATCGCGCCACCGTCGGCGTTCTTCGAACGTTGGCGCGACGTGGCGACGTGGCCCGAATGGAATCACGACACCGAGTGGGTCCGCCTCGACGGACCCTTCGTCGAACACGCGACCGGGGTGCTGAAGCCGAAGGGGGGACCGAAGGTCCGTTTCGTCATCGAACGGCTCGTCGACGGCGAGGAATTCGTCGACGTGTCGATGATGCCGGGAGCGAAACTGCGCTTCGAGCACCGAGTCCGGGCGATGGAGACTGGCTGCGCCCTGGAGGTGACCATCTCCATCAGCGGGCCGCTCGCGAGGATCTGGCGTCGGGTCCTCGGCTCCGGTTTCGTGAAGAACGCCCAACCTGATCTCGATCGCCTCGTCGCGGTCGCCGAGCGAGCGCACGCCGGGTGAGCGAACGACTGGGTGAGCGAACGACGAGCGACGAGGCGACCGGTCGTACGGGGCCAGAACGAGTGACCACGTCTCGATCGCTCACCAGCGAGTTTCAGAGCGCCGACGAGAGCCCGGGATTCCTTTTGTGGCGAGTCACCAATCGCTGGCAGTCCGCTCAACGTCGGGCACTCAAGCCGTTCGGTCTCACGCACGTGCAGTTCGTCTTGCTCGCCTCCCTGCTCTGGATCCAAGATGAGGGGCCGGTCACGCAGCGCCACCTCGCCGAGCACGCGGCCACCGACCCGATGATGACGTCCCAAGTCCTTCGCTCCCTGGAAGAACGGGGACTGGTGAAGCGCTCGGCGTTCCCGGGTGATCGACGGGCGCGTTCGCTTCGGGTGAGTGCGCGTGGAGCGAGTTTGGCCAACCGGGCCCTGGGTGAGGTCGAGCGTTGCGATCGTGAGTTCTTTCGCCGACTCGGCCCGCGTCAGCAGACCCTGACGCTGATGTTGCGTCACGTGCTCGCCGACCCGTCACCGGGCGAGACCGCGACGAACTAGCCCGCCTCGATCTCCTCGACGGTCAATTCCGCAGCGGGGTCGGCTTCGAGTCGCTCGTCGGGAATGGGTGCGCCGCTGCGTACCGAGAGACCGTAGGTGCCGTTCGCGAGACGCGCTTCGGCCCGCTCCACGGCGGCCAGCCGGGCTCGAAGACTCGCCGCGATTGCGTTGTTCTGCTCTTCGGCGGTGAATGGTTCGGCCGAGTCGGCGATGTCGCCTTGTTCGTTCGCGCCTTCGCGTTCGACCAGTCCGACGCTGGTCGCGTGCTCGAGCAGCGCCTCGAGCCGACGTCGCTCGTTGGCGAGAAGTTCTGCGGCCCTGCGTTGGTCCATGACATCCCCCTGGTCGGCCCTCCTCATGATAAGGCCGGGTTCGCGCGGGTGCCGTCAGAGCGTGGCCTACCAGAGTTTCGAGAGACGTCCCTCAACCAGTGCCGGCCCTTCGATGGGCGCCAGAGCGGCAAGGTCGGCACTGACGTGCGTGCTCGACTGGTGCTGTACCTCGTCGAGGGTGCTACGCACGCGACTGGTCAAGAACCGCGAGGGCTGGGCCCAGGAGTGGTCGTCGCGCACGCGGTGGTGGTGATAGCGCAAGGGGACGTAGATCGCGAGATGGCGCCGAGCCCGCGTGAGCGCGACGTAGAAGAGTCGGCGCTCTTCTTCGAGTCCCTCGAGCGTGCCGAGGGCCATGTCCGAGGGGAAATTGCCGTCCGCGGCGTGCAGCACGTGCACCGCGTCGAACTCGAGTCCCTTGGCCGAATGGACGGTGGAAAGGACGATCCAGTCCTCGTCGACCAAGGGGGGACCCGCGAAGTCGCCCGTCGACGCGGGTGCCTCGAGCACGTGCTCAGCCGCGACGTCGCTCAGTCGCGTCGAATCCTGACACGCGAGCACGAGGGCGCCGAGGTCCTCGAGTCGGGCGGCGGCGTCGTGGTAGGCGGCGACGATCAAGGGCGTCATCGCGTCGCGGATCCGTTGCGCGTGCGCCATCGGAAGTTCGTGGCTCCGCGCACTCATCGAGGCCACGAGCGCACTCGACACGTCACGGGCGTCGCCAGGTATGACCTCTAAGGCCACGGGCCAGCGGCGCTCGACGTCGGCGAAGGACAGGGGCAGGATTCGGTGCTCGTCGCGCAAGGCGTCGATCGCTCGGCGGGCTCTCGCGGGACCGACGCCCGGCATCAATTGGAGGAGGCGGAACCACGCGACCTCGTCCCTCGGATTGTCCGCGAGACGAAAGGCCGCGAGCAAGTCCTTGACGTGGGCCGCCTCGAGGTAGCGCAGCCCGCCGTACTTGACGAAGGGAATACGACGGCGCGCGAGCTCGAGCTCGAGGTCCGAACTGTGGTGCGCGGCTCGAAAGAGCACGGCCTGATCCTGGAGACGGACGCCTTGCTCGTAGAGCTCGAGGACGCGGTCGACGAGGACCTCCGACTGGTGGCGCTCGTCGGCGCAGTGCGCCAGCTGCGGACGACCGGCACCGAGCACGGGTCGGTCCTCTCGCAAGATCGCCTCGAATCCTTCGGGTGCGTCGCGAGCGACGGCGTTGGCGACGTCGAGGATGGCCTGCGAGGAACGGTAGTTGGTGTCCAGCGTGATCGTGACCAGGCCGTCGAAGTAGTCCTGGGCGTGGAGCAGGAAGCGCGGTGACGCGCCACGAAATCCGTAGATGGCCTGGGCGTCGTCGCCGACCATCGTGATGCGCGGATCGACGCGGCGAAGGGCGCGCAGGACGTCGAGTTGTAACTGGTTGACGTCCTGGAACTCGTCGACGAGTACGTGGTCGAACGATCTGGCGAGGATCGGACCCAGCGAATCGTCCTCGGCGGCCGCGCGCCAGTAGAGCAGCAGATCGTCGAAGTCCAAGAGTTCGAGCGCACGTTTTCGAGTTACGAAGGCGGAGAACAAGGCCCCGATCTGTTCGTGGTGGTCGGCGCACCAGGGGGTGTGCTCGGCCATGACGTCACGCAGCGCCTGACCCGTGTTGACCGTCCTGGAATAAAGGGCGGCAAGGGTATTCTTGCGCGGGAGGCGTCGTCCGTCGCTCACCATGCGCAGATCGCTTCGAACGAGGTCCAAGAGGTCGGCGGCGTCACTGTGGTCGATGACGCCGAAACCTTCGGAGAGAGCCCAACACCGCGTGATGGTGACGCAGGGTCCGGTGAGCCACCGAATGGAACGTGCCACCGGCGACGCGGTGAACGTGCGCCGACGCGCGGATGGCGCGCACTCGGCTGAGTATCTCGCGCGCCGATCGTCGCGTGAAGGTGAGTAACAAGATTCTCTCGGGTTCAATGCCGTGATCGAGCAGGTACTCGACGCGTGCGGTCACGGTGGTGGTCTTGCCGGTTCCCGGGCCAGCGATTACGCGTAAAGGAAGGTCACCGAACGACGCAGCGTCGCGTTGACGATCGTTGAGGTCGGTGCGGGTGGCGAACACGACGTGAACCTAGCGAGGGGTTGTGACACGAGATTCCTCTATCCTTCGCCCGTCGCGTCGCATCTCTTGACTATCTGGTCTCTCCTAGGGCGGTCCTCGTGTTGACAAGTGGCGCTGACACTGATGATTCCGCTCTGCGAGAATGCCAAAGAGTCACCGGCCGCCACGCTACGAGAGCTTCGACGAGACGCAGTGATCGGGTGGCATCGATCTCGTCATTATCGGACGAAAGAGGACCCTTTGGGTTGCGGGGAGTGAAGTCGGGTGCTAGAGAGGGATGATGCCATCAAACCCTATCGCTTCGTCGCCCACGCGCTGTCACATCGAGCAAGTTCGCACGACGCGCGAAGTTTCGCCTTCTTCTGGCACCGTTATTGATGGTGGCGGCGTTGCCATTATCTTGGCGCGAGCGCGGGTGCGACGGGCACGTGGGGCACCGCTCTTGAAGTGCCATCCGTGCCCAACGTCGGTGGCGATTCCGAGGCACTCGACGAGTCGTGCAGTTCGCCGGGTAATTGCTCGCTTATCGGTTACTACGAGGACGGTTCGGGTAACTACCAGGCCTACGTCGAGAACATCGTGCGCGGTAAGACCAGTCCCGCCCAGGAGGTCCCGGGATTCGAAGCACTCAATCTAGGTGGAAACGTAGCTCCGCAGATGGTGATTTCGTGCCCGACGAGCGGTAACTGCTCGGCCGGAGGGACGTACTACGACGCCAATAACAACCCGCAGGCCTTCGTGGTTTCGGAGGTCAACGGAAAGTGGGCCAGCGTCAGAAGAGGTCCCTGGATTTTCGTCGCTCAACAGCGCTGGCGCGGGCAGTGGGCTGTTCGCGCTCTCGTGTAGCTCGCCTGGTAATTGTTCGGCCGGTGGGTCCTACTCGGACTCGAATGGATACATCCAAGCCTTCCTCACCGATCAGGTACATGGCACGTGGGCCACCGCGTTCGAGGTTCCGGGTACTGGTTCGTTGAATGTCAACGACCTCGCTGGACTTACCACGATCCAGTGCAACGCCAACGGTGCGTGCAGCGCGAGCGGGTTCTACGGCACGCTGCAGAAGGCCGACGGCACGTTCGTGGTCAACGAGTCCCAGGGTACGTGGCAGAGTGCGGTCACCCTTCCGCAGTCGAACCTGGTCGCTGCGTCGGATTCGATCGATCCCAATGACATCGCGTGCAGTTCGGTCGGCAACTGTGCGTTGGTCGGCTCCTACGAGAGCGCACCCGGTGTCGACAACGCGTTTGTGGCCAATGAGATTGGGGGAACGTGGCAGAACGCCAGCGAGGTCTATGGCGTGAGTCAAACCGGACTGGTGAGCGCCGGTCTCAACGCGGTCTCGTGCCCGACGAACGGCAATTGCTCGGCTGCTGGCTCGGTGTCCCAGGGCACGAACGTGCAACAGCCCATCGTGGTTTCCGAGCAAGATGGTGCCTGGGAACCAGCGCAGGCGATTCCGGGCCTCGACACGCTCAACGTGGGAAATGACGCGAACGCCAACACGATTTCGTGTGTGTCGCCGGGCGACTGCACGACGGGAGGGTTCTACTCGGACACCGCTACGACCGGTCAGGCGTTCACCGCCGATCAGGTCAACGGCACCTGGAGTGATGCACAAGAGTTACCGGGTTCGGGAACGATCAATGGCGGGGGCAACGCGTCGATCTACACCATCGTCTGCGCCGTTGATGACAGTTGTGTGGCGTCAGGTACGTACACCGACCTGTCCAACAACAGCCAAAGTATGGTCGACTACATCGGCAGCGGCGTTCTTCGTCCCCTCCGCGCCAAAGCTCAGAGCCGTGTCGTCGTTCGGCGAAGTCGATCAGCGTGTCGATACTTGGTGCGACCAATGACGGAGGAAGCACGATCACTGGCTACCAGTACTCGTTGAACGGCGGTGCGTGGATGAACGCGTCGGGCGCAACGAGTTTCCGGATTGGAAGACTCATCGTAGGCAAGTCCTATCGCGTTGCCGTGCGCGCGGTCAACGCCGTGGGCGATGGCGCGTCGTCGTCGGTGATCAGCGTGAAAGTGAAGTGAGCCATACGTCGTGAAGCCGACCCAATCTGTGCGTTTCGCCTAGACGGCGTCAACGTGAGTCGGTGGCAGTCGGTGTGCAACCTGTAAAACTGGACCTCGCCGTTCCGGCGTCGCGAGGTCGGTTGATTAAAGGTAAGTAGTCTGGATCTGCGGCCGTTCTCGATTGGACGCACGTGTCGTGCACGGCCTCGACTCACTCGGATTCGTCACTGACGAGCGCGGATATCGACGAGAACGCGAGTGCGAAACCCACGCCTTGGATGACCACGGCGAGTGATCGGCGCGGAGATGACCGCCGACAACGGGTACGCGGAGAGCACCCAGGTGACCGTGTGCGGTGACGTACCCAGCCCCGTCTGAACGGCGGGAGCACGGGGATCACGAGTCACTGCCAGAGCGCGTAGGCGGTCGCAGAGCGCGAGCACTGCGTAGGTGGTCCGATACGAGCGGCGGAGAGGAGGGGCCATGAGTGGTCGCCCTGATCTCACGGAAGAACTTCGAAGGGTCCGACTCGTGGCGAACGAATGTTGCTCGCCACTCGATCGACGAGGCTGTTGCCGGCATTCCGTTATCAGCGTCAGGCACCGATGAACGCGAGTGACTTCTCCCACAAGAGACGGGCGTTCTCGGGGTCGAGGGCTTGGCGATCGAGGGAGTGTGAGATCGAACGTTTGATGTAGTACGCACCGGACTGCCACGTCACGCCGGGCGTGCCGCTCGCGAGCCAGATCAGATTGTCGGCACCCTTGACGGTCGAGACGAGGAAGAGCCGTCGCAGGGGCGTGTGGTACACGTAGCGCATCAGACTGTTGGTCTCGCTGGCGAAATTGCTCGCGACGTTGCCCGGATGGAAGGCGACCGTGGCGATGCCTTGGTCGTGGTAGCGCCGGTGCAGTTCGAACGTGAACAAGATGTTCTCCAACTTCGCGTTGCCGTAGGCCACGCGCGGGTTGTACCGAGAGGCGAGTTCGAGGTCGTTGATGTCAAAGCGACTGAAGACCTTGGCCGCGATGCTCGAGGTGTTGAGAACCGAGGCGCGGCTCGCGATCAGTACGTCCATCAGTTCGTGCGTCAGAAGGAACGGCGCGAGATGGTTCACTTGCATCGTCTTCTCGTGACCGTCGACGGTCAGCTCTCGCGTGCCGAAGATGCCGCCGGCGTTGTTGGCGAGTACGTCGATCCGGGTCAGGTCGCGGCGCAATTCGCCCGCGAGTCGGCGGACTTGGCTCAGATCCGCGAAGTCCGCGACGTAGAACGGCGCGTCGAGTTCTTTCGCGACCCGCTCGGTCTTGGCGGGCGATCTGCCGATTACGACCACGTGGTGGCCGCGCTCGTGCAAGGTGCGCGCCGCTTGAGCGCCGATTCCGTCACTGGCCCCGGTGATGACGATGACTCGCTGGTCCACGTGGCACCTCCGGCTGGATCGGCGACCCGGTGACACCGCCCAGACCTAGACCGTAACGCGCGTCGGTGTCCTTGAAGCGAACACCCCGCTTTCGGGCCGCTTCGGTCCCACTGGCCCTGAGGACAAACCGTCAGTGTCTCACGCACCGCCCGTTCGTAGTGCAGATTGACTAGAGGGCTTGTGCTTTTCTGCTCACGGCAA
Source organism: uncultured Acidimicrobiaceae bacterium (assembly GCA_963849155.1). GTDB lineage: Bacteria > Actinomycetota > Acidimicrobiia > Acidimicrobiales > RAAP-2 > RAAP-2. The sequence goes on along the minus strand of CAWKGL010000004.1, from coordinate 112,194 downwards.
AGGGTCCAGATGGATGATGGACCGATATCCAGACATGCGTACTTTGACTGGACATGGAGACAAATAACCGCAAACGAGCAATCGAAGGTCCAGTGCACATCGAGACCGCTGCGTCAATTGGCGACGCCATTCGGCGTTACCGGGCCCAGGCCGGACTCACCCAAGAGCAGCTCTCTCGTCGCACCGGGATTCGTCGGGTCTACCTGTCGGAGATGGAGAGCGGCAAGGAAACCGAGCAGATCAAGCGTCTGTTGACCGTACTGCACGAATTGGGCGTGACGGTCACCTTCGAGAAGATCGAGTGGCCACTCGGTGGTCTCGTGAACCTCGACGAACTTCGCGCGTTGGTGCACTGACGAGATCCTGTCGCGTTACCCGATGGGCCAGACGAGTTCGCGTGTTCGACCTCGAGCGCGAGCTACGCCGACCCGCGCTGGCTGACTCTGGACAAGGTCACGTCCGTCTAGAGTGTCGGCGTGTCGACGATGAGCGTTGCCTCAGAAATCGCCCACCAGTTGGGTGAGGTGACCGAAGGGACCCGTCACGGTAATCGGACGTGGTTCGTGGCGGGTAAGGCGTTCATGTGGGAGCGGCCCTTCACGAAGGCCGACCTCAAGCGATTCGGCGACCAGACCGTTCCCGCCGGTCCGATTCTGGCGTTGGCCGTCGAGGACCTCGACGACAAACAGGCGGCACTAGCGGCGCACCCGGTTTCGTTCTTCACGATTCCCCACTTCGACGGTTACGCCGCGGTACTCGTGGCGCTCGACGTCGCCACCAAGCGAGAACTCAAAGAAGCGATCCTCGACGCGTGGCTCGCGAGCGCGCCCGCACGTCTGACGCGCGGTTTCGTCCACTGAAGTCGCTAGACCGTAAGCCCCGGCGTCAGCGTGGTCGGGCGCGTCGGTGAAGTGGAACCACGATCTCGCCGTCGAGGACTTCTTCGAGGGCGTGGCTCGTCGCGACGCTCCTGTCGTCGTCACTCCTGAGCGGGGCACGCGTTCGCCCCAGACCGACGCACACGACGCCCGCCACCAGGGTCATCGACGCAATGAAGAGCCAGAGGTGGTGGAAGTTCGTTAGTGCGGTTGCCGCACTGGTCGGAGTACCCAAGAGCACCACCAGCACGGCGATACCCAGTGCGCCGCCGATCTGTCGAGCCGTCTGATTGACGGCGCTGCCCACGGCGAAGCGTTCTCGTTCGAGGCTCGACACGGCGGCCGCACTCAGCACCGGGAACGTCAAGCCGATTCCCAGCCCCACGATCAAGGTGCCCGGCAGCCACAGCGTGAGGTAGTGGGCCTGGAGGTGCACTCGCCACACGTACCACAGGACCCCCGCGGCGAACGTCGCGAATCCGACGAGCAGGACCGGGCGAAAGCCGAACTTGGAGGCCAGCTTGCCCGCGGGTCCCGAGACCGCCGCGACGACCAGCGGACCCGGCGTCACCGCCAGCCCCGCGTCGAGAATCGAATAGTGCCACACGCCCGTGAGAAACAGAATGTTCCCGAGCAGCATGGCGAAGAAGCCCATGGAGTAGAGGAAGGCCGCGGCGTTCGCCAATCGGAAGGAGCGAGCGCGAAAGAGTGTCAAGTCCAGCACCGGTTGCTCGTGGCGACTCGAGCGATAGACGAATACGCCGAGCAACGCGCACGACGACACGAAACCGACGATCACCCAGGGACTCGACCAGCCCCAGCTGGGCCCTTCGGAGATCGCGAGGACGAGCGACGCGAGCGCGACGCTCAAGACCACCGCGCCGGGGTAGTCCGGCGAGGAGCTCGCTCGCGCACCCGGCGCGCCGACCAGCACGGTACGCCCGACGACGTAGGCGAGGGCCCCGATGGGGAGATTGACGAAGAACACCGAGCGCCAACCAAGCCCGGTCACGAGTGCGGCCCCGAACGAGGGGCCGGTGGCGACGGCGAGCGCACCGATTCCTCCCCACAGTGCGACCATCTGCGAGCGTCGTTCGAGTGGGTAGGCAGCGAGCAAGAGCCCGAGCGAGGCCGGCAACATCATCGCGGCCCCGACCCCCTGGACGATTCGCCCCCCGATGAGCAACGCGATCGTGGGCGCGACGCCGCAGAAGAGTGATCCCGCGCAGAACACCGCGAGGCCGACGAAGAAGACCGTGCGGGCCCCACGTCGGTCGGCCGTGCGCCCCGCGATCACGAGCAGGGACCCGAAGACGATGCTGTAGCCGGTGATGATCCAAGCCAGACTGGCGCGCGGGTCGTGGGAGAACGCCCGCTCGAGCGCGGGGAACGCGACGTTCACGATCGAGAGGTCGAGTGAACCCATGAACGCTCCGAGCGCGGTCACTAGGAAGATAGCCCGACGACGCGATTCGGTGAGCGTCGCGGCGGTGGCCCTCTGGGGAGTGAGTTCTGTCATGGAATGTACGTTACCGCCTTGCGTTCTATCATGCAACTAACTAGAGTGAAGATATGGAACGCAAGAGTTTCGCCGACATGGACTGTTCGGTCGCCCAGTGCCTGGAAGTGATCGGCGAGTGGTGGACGATGCTGGTGGTGCGCGACTGCTTCATGGGCGTGACCAGATTCGAGGATTTCCAGCGCCGACTCGGCATATCTCGCAATATTCTCAATGCTCGGCTTTCGACACTGGTCGAAGCGGGGATCCTCACGCGCGTGCCCTACTCGCACCATCCGCCGCGCGACGACTACAAACTGACGGCGAAGGGTCGAGACCTCTGGCCCGTGTTGACCGCCATGCGTCAATGGGGCGACCGCTACGCGGCTCCCAAGGGTCCGCCGGTCACGATCACGCATAACGCGTGCGGGCACGTTACTCACGCGCTGCTGGTCTGTGACTCGTGCCGCGAACAGCTCGATCCGAGGGACGTGCGCCTCAACGTCAAGAGGAATCGAATGTTGCGCCACGAAAACGCCGAGTCGTGAGACGAGTCGCCAGCAGTCCAGCTCTGAACGGTCTGACGAACTTCGAGTGATCTGAGACAGCGGGCACCCGGTTCGTCCCGCGGGTGTTGAAATCGAAGTCGTTCCGGGTTGCGTCGGTCACCGTTCTCTCCTTTCACCAGGAATTTCTGGGCCGCGACGGGTCCTCGTGGGTGAGCGTCGCGTTGCTCGCTCGCTCCGTCCACCGCGCTTGTATCGTCAGGGAGATGGAACCGTCGAAGGTTGCCTGACGAGGAGCGAAGAAATGGTCAACGTCGTGTCCAGAGCGTCGACGCAAATCCTGAGAGCGTTGGTCTCCTTCGCCCTGGCGGGAGTTGCGCTCGTCGCCTTCGGGTCAGTCGCGAGTGCGTCGTCGAGTCACCTCGCCAAGCCGGTGGTGCTTTCTGCGACGGTGAACTCGACCTTTGGCACCATTCTGGCGAGTGGCGACACCCTCTACACCCTCACGCCAAGTCACACGGCCTGTACGGCGACGTGCCTCGAGTTCTGGCCCGCGCTCACCCTGCCCAAGGGCGTCGAGTCCGCCACTGCGGGAAAAGGCGTGCCGGCTTCGAAGATCGGCGTGGTGGATCGAGCCGGCGGCGTTCGACAGGTCACCTACGGCGGTAAGGCGCTCTACTACTTCGCCGGTGACACCAAGCCCGGCGAGGTCAAGGGCGACGTCACCGACACCTGGGGAAAGTGGTCCCCGATCGTGCTGTCTTCGAAGGGAGCGGGCACGACCACGACGACCACGGGTTCGGGCGGCGCCACCACGACCACGACGAGCCCCGGCGGCGGGGGCGTCGGCTTCTGATGCGAATGCCGGAGGCCCTGGGAAGAACATGACGCTCGTCGCGCCGCCCACTCGTCACAGCGAGCTTGAACCTGGCAGCGAACCGTTGACGGCGCGAAGCAGCGTGACGTCGAGACCCCGGCGTCGAGCACTGTATCTGCCGGCGCTCGGCGTCGCGGGCGTCGCCGTCACGCTCATCGCAATCGGCTGGTCGAGTCAGTGGGGCGGTTCGAGTTTCAGCCAGTCCATGGCGAGTCTTCGAGTGGTCGTGGTGGGTCCCGCGACGCTTCTACTACTCGGGGCCTTCCTCATCATCGAGCGACTCCGTCCCGCTCAGCGTCGATCGAAGTTCGCGCGGGGTTACCGTCAGGACCTTCTGTACACGATCTTGAACGCCACGTTGGTGGTTCCTCTGGGAACCGCACTGGCGCTGTCCTTCGCCGAGGTCGCTCGGCGTGTCGCGCCGTGGGTGGTCGTGCCCCGGACGAGCGTGGTGCCCAAGTGGTTGGTCATTCTCCTGATCATGATCGCGATGGACGCCTGTAACTGGTTCGCGCACTTGGCCAATCACCGCGTACGCGTGCTGTGGCGATTCCACGAGTTGCACCATTCCCAGGAAGACATGAGCGTCCTCACGGTCTTTCGCACGCACCCGTTGATCCACGTGTCCTATCTGGTGGCCCTGGTTCCGGGCATCGTGCTGCTCGCCAACGGCGCCGTACCCACCACGATGCTCGTGCTCTACGCCGGCGTGGTCGCCTTCGAACACTCCAACACCAATTGTGGCTTCGGTCCACTCGAGCGGGTGTTCGTGAGTCCCAATTATCACCGCATCCATCACCGTCTCGAGGGTCGCCAGGACGTCAATCTGGGCTTCGCGCTCACCATCTGGGATCAACTCTTCGGACGTGCCGTCTTCCCGAATGCCTGACACCATCCGGATGGACACGGGTCTTCCGGGTCGGCCTTTGCGCGTGGAGCAAGATGGAGTGAAGCCGCGGCACCTTCGAGCGTTCCTTTCCCAGTTGGCGGGACCGTTTCGTCCGTGGCGCGACCAAGCCGCGACGACCGTCAGCACGGGTTTGCCAGAGCCGGGGCGTGTAACGAATGAAGAGAGTCTGGCGAGGTGAGAGGCGACGGTGCGCGAACCGCTCGGGTTTCGCGTCTGGCTCGGATGACCTTCGCGACCGGTCATCCGCAGACGGCGCGTGATCTCACGCTCGTCGTCGTTCGCGGCGTACTGGCGTGGATATTCATCTACTACGGAGCTGGCAAGCTGTTCGGGTCGTTTCACGGACCCGGCCTCCATCGAACCGCGATCTTCTTCTCGACCGTGGCGCACCTGCACCCGGGGGGATTCTTCGCGGTCGTCGGGGGCGTTCTTGAACTGGGCAGCGGCCTGATGATGATCGTCGGGCTCGGGACCCGACTGGCGGGCCTCGCGTTGGTGGGCGACATGGTCGTGGCGATGATCACCGTCACGTGGTCCCACGGAATCAATTCGCAGTCGCTCAATCCGGGTTACGAACTCAATCTCGCCCTCGGCGCATTGGCGCTGGTCACGGTGGTGATGGGCTCGGGTCGGCTCAGTCTGGACGCGTTCATCGCCCGTCGCCTCGCCGCTCCTTCGCGTCAGTTCGACGTCGCGACGGACGACTCCACGCGGTAGTCGCGCTAGGCGGGTGTTCGAAAGTCGACGTCGTTGGTCGCGACCACGCCCGCGCTTCGGCCGGGCGCGCTCTGATAATTCCAGTACAAATTGGTGTGTGCGATGACCTTGTCGGGAGACGGCGCACCCCACTGGGACATGTCACTCGTGGTGTGCGCGTCGCTCACGAGCAAGGCGTCGTAGCCGCGAACGAACGCACCGTGCAGGGTCGAGCGGACGCACGCGTCGGTCTGCGCTCCAGTCACGACCACTCGACCGACGCCGAGCCGGGCGAGGACGTCTTCGAGCTCGGTCTCCTCGAAGGAGTCACCGTAGCGTTTCGCCACGAGCGGTTCGGACGGTTGCGGATCCAGTTCACTGGCGAAGCGCCACAGATCGCTACCGGGCACCAGTTCCTCGCTGGAATGCTGGATCCAGACGAGAGGTACGTGTTCGCTGCGTGCCTTGTCGACGAGCGTGTTGATGTTGGCGATCACCTCGTCGCGATGGAACGCGTCGTGCACGACGCCCTCTTGGACGTCGATAACCAGTAACGCGGTGTTAGGGCGATCTTTCAGGGTCGTCACGGCGTTCCTCTCTGCTGGACAACTGCTTTCGTTTCAGAGTGTAGGTTGGCTGTGGCGAGTAGTAGCCGCGACGTCGTGCTCGCGTGCGCACGTCGGTTCCGGGCCAACGTCTCAGTGGCGTGATGGTACCCTCGCGCTACGATCGACCTGCTCGCGAGGAGTCCCATGACCAATGCCAACGCCGATGACGTCTTTGGGCGGGCGTTGCTCGACTGGGCCAAGGGCGGCACGACGATCGAGGTGCTCGAACGCGTGGACGGCTTCACCCAGCTCGGGGCGGGTCCCGAGGTGTACTTGGCGGGGTTCGCGCACTGGCCAGTCGCCGAGCGCCACGCGGTGCGTTCGATACGCGGCAGGGTCCTCGACGTGGGATGTGGTGCGGGGCGTGTGGCCCTGGAACTCCAGCGGCGCGGACTGGACGTCGTGGGTCTTGATACGTCGCCTCGGGCGGTTCGTGCCGCCAGGTTACGCGGCGTGGAACAGGTCTGGCGCGCGCCGATCGAGGGCGTTGGTCGTCGGCTCGGTGACTTCGACACCTTCGTGCTCTACGGGAACAACTTCGGAATCTTCGGCACGCCCCGACGGGCTCGATCCACGTTACGCGCTCTCGCGTCCTCGACCAAGCCGTCCGCACGGATACTCGTCGAGAGCACGAGTGCGTACTTCGGCGGGGCTCCGGGCTTTGACCGCTCGTACTACCGGTTGAATCGCAGCCGAGGGATCGCACCGGGTCAGGGACGCTTCCGGTTCCGCTACGAGGATTTACGAGGTGCCTGGTTCGATTGGCTCTACGTGAGTCCAGGGGAGATGCGCGACGTGTTGGTGGGAACCGGGTGGAACCTGCGCCGCCTCTTCAGCGCCGACGTGAGTGAACCCTACGTCGCGGTGCTCGAGAAGGACTAATGAGGTATCGTCGGCTCGCGTCTCCTCGGGAACCTATCGATTGGACTGGCCGAGCCACGGCGCGTGCGTGCTCGCCGCGAGGGTTGGTGGACGCTTCGACGCACCGGGGCGTGATTCAACTCGTGAGACGAACCGACAAGGCGATCCTTACTCGATCACCCAAGTCCAGATGCTCGCGCGCGCGAACCGCCGCTTTCAGTGGGACGAGGTACGCGCCGTCTTTCGGGAAAAGAGAGGTCTCGAACTCGGTCTCGCCGATCGAGACGAGGACGGGTATGACGCCCCAGCCGTAGGTGGCGAGCGCGGCGACCGCGTGGATCTCCTCACTTTCGCGCTCGGGCACGGTCACGAAGTAGAAGGGCGCCGGGCCGCGCCACTCCCAGATCGTCCCCTCGAAGTGAAGCTCCACGACCGGAAGGTAGCAAAGCGGTGGCGCCCGCGGGAGTTCGACAAGCCTCTTCTCAACACCGCGGGGACGTGGTACTTGGTCGGGGCACTACATTGGCTGCATGCCAGTGCGTGGAGACTACGAACCGAGTCCCGCCGAATGGGTTCGAAATCAAGTCGCCGAGTACGAGGCCTCCCACGGTGCGCGGGCGAACACCTTGGCCGACACCGGCTTACCGATCATCATCGTGACGACGCGGGGCAACCGTAGCGGGATGGTTCGAAAGACGCCGTTGATGCGGGTTTTTCACGACGGCTCGTACGCACTCGTCGCCTCACAGGGAGGCGCCCCGAAGCATCCGGTCTGGTACTACAACCTGCTCGCGCACCCCGATGAAGTTGCCATCCAGGACGGACCCGAGCCGTTCGACGTCGAGGTGCGTCAGGTCGATGGCGACGAGCGAGAAGAGTGGTGGCGTCGGGCGGTCGCGGCCTATCCGCCCTACGCGCAGTATCAGGAGAAGACCGATCGCGTGATCCCGGTCTTCGTCGCCACGCCCAAGTAGCGACCTCGGCGCTCGTCGCGGCCGAATAGTTACGTCGTGGTCGATCCACGACGTGCTGGGCGGCGAACTGTCCGCGACGTTACGGCGCGGACCCCTACGCTTGACCAGTGAGGATGAACGAGTGGGTGGGGGCTCTCAGGGAACGGAATTTCTTCCTGTTCTTCGTGGGGCAATCGGCGTCGCAGATCGGCACGGGCATGGCGCCGGTCGCCATCGCCTTCGCCGTGTTGCGCCACGGCAACGCGAGTGACGTCGGTTTCGTGTCCGCCGCGGGGCTCGCGCCGGTGGTCATCTTGATCCTGGTGGGTGGCGTTCTCGCCGACCGCTTCAGTCGGCGAATCGTCATGCTCGCCTCAGACGTCGGACGGACCCTGGCGCAGCTGGGTCTGGGGGTGTGGATCCTCGTGTCGAGCCCACCGCTGTGGGGTTTCATGGTCCTGGCGGCTGTCGTGGGCGCTGGTTCCGCCTTCTTCAATCCGGCGTTGACGGGGCTCGTGCCCCAGGTGGTCTCCGAGGCCAAGTTGCTGCAGGCCAACGCCCTCAACAGCTTGTCGACGTCCATCGCGGGGGTCATCGGGCCGGCGGTCGCGGGCGTGATCATCGCCGTTTCGAGCCCGGGCTGGGCGGTGCTGCTCGACGGCGTGACCTACGGCGTCAGTGTCGTGAGTCTCTACTTGATCGCCATCAAGTGGGTCGCGAGTGAAAGCGTCGAGACCTTTCTCGTCCAGCTGCGCACGGGCTGGAGCGAATTTTGGTCGCGCACGTGGCTCTGGGTCATCGTCGTCGAGTTCTCCTTGGTGAACGTGCTGATCGTCGGCGCCGATGTTCGTGCTCGGCCCCGTCATCGCCAAACAGTCATTGGGTGGTGCGCCGGCGTGGGGATTCATCCTCGCGCTCGAGGGCGCCGGCGCGGTGGTCGGTGGCGTCGTGATGCTCCGGTGGAATCCGGTGCGACCGCTGTTGGTCGCAACAGCCGTGACGTTCGCGTGGGCGTGGCCCATTCTGGCGTTGGCGGCACGGGCGCCGGTCCTGCTCATCGCGAGCGGTGGTTTCGTCGCTGGCGTCGGGCTCACGGTCTTTGGCACGTTGTGGACCACGACCATGCAACGCGAGATCCCTCCCGAGGTCCTATCGAGGGTGAGCGCCTACGACTGGTTCGGGTCGCTGGTGTTCCTACCCATCGGCATGGCGATCGTGGGTCCGATCGCCGCCGCCCTTGGGGTGACCGCGACCATGGTGGGCGCGACGGCGTTGATGGTCGTCCTCGTGGGCCTCACCCTGTTGGTTCCGGGTGTCACCCGCATGCGTGCACCATCGATCGCGGCAGAAGTAGCGTCATCCTGACGCGAGACACGTACTTGTTCGTCGGGCCAAATGACGTGAGCGACGTCACCCACGCGTCACCAGGTTGCCGCGTCGAGCCGCTACGAGTCGCCGACCCGAGGGTTACAGCGGCGGGATAACCGTGTCCTCGTGGGTACGCGAAACTTCGTCGGTCGCCATGATGCCTCGCTCGACTCCCGACGCGCTCTCGTCGTGCTCGCCGTAGATCAAGAGCCCGAGGAAATACGAAATTCCGCCGACGCTACCGACGACGTCCACCTGCCAGTAGGCGCCGTTCGACGCGACGGCGCCCAGGGTGATGACAAAGACCAGCGCGAACATCACGATCATGGCGAATCGTGAGGCTCGCAGCACCACCTGACGCTGACGCTCGTCCTTTCGCTGACCGTAGATGGCGCCGACGTCGCCCTTGGTGCCGGCGATGACGAACCAGCCGATCGACTCGAGCGTGACGACGATCTCGGCGATGATCGCGCCGGTCCACGTGTGACCGATTCCCACCGCGATCGCGATCGCGGTGCCGACCGCGAAGGTGCTCAGGGAAGCAATCAGCCGTGCGTGCTTGATTCTTTTCATGCCTCTACCTCCTCGGAAGGGTTGAACAGCTTCTCTACGGGTACGTCAAAGAATCGTGCGATTCGAAACGCCAACGGGAGCGACGGGGAGTAGCGCCCGCTCTCGATGGCGATGATGGTTTGGCGCGACACGCCCAGATCAGCCGCCAACTCGGCCTGGGATAGATCCCTCATTCGGCGGTATTCACGGACCTCGTTCTCCACGATGTAAAGCGTACTTTACATAGAGGGAGAAGTCAAGGAAACTTTACATGGTCGTGCTGGGCCCCAACTTCCGGGAGATTCTTGGCTTGAACGTACCTCAGCGACCGCGGAGGCGACCCACGAGACCCGCGTTCGTCACCGGCTGGGACGCCTTGGCACCGGTGACCAGGCGCTCGCGATTCATCATGTGCGCGACGATTCTTATGGCGCGTACGTCGATGGCCAACAGCACCAGCGCGAAGACCAGGGCGACCGAGAAGGTGGGGTGGAGCACTCCGACCGCAAGGATCAGGATCGCGGCGACGGGCGGGATGCTCGCGAGCGAACCGAGTTGTTGGGCGACGCGGATGTCCGAGGCCCGTACCGACACGGCCATGCCGACCGCGATGGCCCAGAACGCGAGGAGTGGCGCCAGCACGAACAGCGCGATCAGCAATCCACCCTGGTCAAAGACCGCTGACGGCACGTCGCCCTTTGCGAAGAGGGCAGTGGCGAGCAAGAACAGCGCGTAGATCCCGTAGGAGAGGAGCATCGTCGGCACGAGGACCGCTGCTGCCTTGCCCGCGATGAATTCCTGCTGGCTGATGGGCGTCGTGAGGAGAGGCTCGAGCGTGCCCTGCTCGCGCTCGCCCAGGACCGTGAACGCCGCCACCGTGCTCGGCATGATGCTCGGAATGAGCAAGAGGTAGATGATGGGCAAGATCACGTAGTTGCGCGCGTTGGCGACTCCCGTGGGTCCGGGGACGATGAAGATCGCCACCACGGGCTCGATCAGGAACATGAAGGGCAGGATGACCATGGTGACGACGATCGAGCGCTTGCGTCGATAGTCGCGCAATTCTTTCTTCACCACGGCCATGAATCGCGCGGAATTGAAATTCTTCACGACGCGTCTCCGGTCTCGTTGACCAGGGCGAGATAGACGTCCTCGAGCGAGTGTTCGTCTTCGCCCACCGAGAGCACGTCCGCCCCCGCGCCCACGAGAGCTCGCACGACCATCGGCGCGGCGACGTTGAGATCCGCGACCGCGATCTCGTAACGTCCAGGTTCGCTCGAGTGCCAATCGGTCACCGCCGAGACGGAGCCAAAGACCGCGCCCGGGTCCTTCAGCGGCGAGAGCGTTCGCACGATGAGCGCGTTGTGGAAGATCTGAGCGCGCAGGTCCGCGGGACGACCGACGGTGCGAAGGGTCGTGTTGAGGATGGCCACTCGGTCACAGAGCTTCTCGGCCTCGTCGAGCCGATGAGTGGTCAAGAAGATGGTCACGCCACGTTGGCGAAGTGTATTGATAAGGGTATGTACTTCGAGTGCCGCCACCGGGTCGAGGCCTGACGTGGGTTCGTCCAGGAACATGATCTGGGGATCACTCATCAGTGTGCGCGCGAGCCCTACTCGTTGGCGAAGTCCCTTGGAGAGACCACCGCACAGGTCCTGGGCTCGATCACTGAGGTTCACCGCGTCAAGGGCCTCACGAATGCGCGTCGTCGGATTGGTCAGACCGAAGAGCGCCGCGAAATATTCGAGGTTCTCGGTGACCGTCAAGCGATCGTAGAGTCCCGGGGACTCGGGCATGATGGCGATTCGTTGTCGGATCGCGACGCCGTTGTCGGCGTGGAGGGCGATGCCCGCGACGTGCGCCGAACCCGACGTCGGCGCGATGAGGGTTCCGAGGGTTCGCACGGTCGTGGTCTTTCCCGCCCCGTTGGGACCGAGAAACCCGAAGACCTCACCGTGGGCGACCTCAAAGGAGACGTCCGAGAACGCAACTCGGTCACCGAAGCGTTTGGTGAGGTGGTTGACGACGAGTGCGGGTTCCTTCGAGTTCTTGGCTGCGTGGTCGAGTTGGTTTGCCCGAGTCGTCGACGGATCGGGCTTCGTCGCGACGTCGGGAGCGTCAGGTCTCGACATCGGTAGTCTCCTCGCGACGTGGGGCCGGTACGCAACGCATGTCCCCAGTATGGTCCGTCACGCCGGTCTCTCGAAAGCAGGGTCACGGGCAACGAGATGATGGCCCACGGCTGATGAGTGGCGCGATCGATGTCGGCGAGGTGTTCAGCCGCCCGCGGTGACGACGTGCAACGCCTGCACGGCGTTGGTCGTGGCGGCATCCTCGTTCACCAAGCAATCACTGATGACGGTTGGTGCTCCTCGACACGTGCACGGTAGTGGCACGAGGCGGCACCGCGATTCGCGTGGCGCGATCCGACTAAGGGTTTACCCCTATCAACGCGCGCGAGCATCAAACGTAGAATCGTCGGGAACGCGAAAAGGACCATCGATGATCGAAGCCGAGAGTCTCACCAAGCACTACGGGACGAAGGTCGCCGTCGAGGACTTGAGCTTCACTGTTCGTCCCGGGGTCGTGACGGGGTTCCTTGGACCCAACGGGTCCGGCAAGTCGACCACGATGCGACTCATCATGGGCCTGGACGCACCGAACCGCGGTCACGTGAGCGTGAACGGCAAGCGCTTCGCTGAACTCAACTGGCCCCTGCGCGAAGTGGGCGCGCTGCTCGAGGCCCGTGCCATTCACCCGGGTCGCAGTGCGCGCGCGCACCTACGCATGTTGGCCCAGATGAACCGGCTGCCCGCTCGTCGCGTGGACGACCTCCTGGAACTGGTCGGCTTGACGACGGTCGCGGACCAGCGGGCCGGCAAGTTCTCCCTCGGCATGAACCAGCGTCTCGGTATCGCCGCGTCGTTGCTGGGCGACCCGGGAGTGCTGCTTTTCGACGAACCCGTCAATGGCCTCGATCCCGACGGCATTCGCTGGATCCGCAATCTGCTCAAGGGACTCGCGAGCGAAGGGCGGACGGTCTTTGTCTCGAGCCACCTCATGAGTGAGATGGCCCTCACGGCCGATGAGGTCATCATCATCGGCCGTGGTCACCTGATCGAGCAGACCTCGATTGGTGCGCTGCTCAACCGCGGCTCGATGCAGTCGGTACGCGTTCGTTCGCCCCAATTGGCGGAGCTCGCGAAGGCGCTGGAGAAGACTAGGTGCGACGACCGTGCTGGAAAAGGACGGTGCGCTCACCGTGAGGGGCGTCGACGAGGTCGCCGTCGGCGACCTCGCGGGCTCACTCGGCATCGTCTTGCACGAATTGATCGCCCCAGACGGCGTCGTTGGAAGAGGCGTTCATGGAACTCACCGATAGCAGTCTCGAATATCGCGGTACCGCCTCGGGTACCGGCGAAGAGGAGCCCGCATGACGCGACACCTCTTGCTCGTGTCGCCCCAGGCGGCCGTTGGTTTCCATCACCGACGTCACGGCGGATTCATCGGACTACTCGTTATCTTGATCGTGGTCGTTGTGGTGGTCGTAATCCTCGTACAGCGATCACGCGACAAGCGACCGATCTCGGAAGGCAGTCCGAGCGCGCCACTGCGCGCCACTGCTCACGAACACCGCGACGATGAGGCCGCCGCTGCCACGACGATGGTCGCCGTCGCCTTGCACGACACTGCGCCGACGGGACACTACAACTTGATCGACCTCGCTCGTTCGGAATGGACCAAGTTGCGCAGTGTACGTTCGACGATGTGGACCCTCATCGTCACCGTCGTGCTCGGTCTCGGGGTCAGTGCCATTGCGACCGCTGAGACACGCTCACACTGGTCCACCATGTCGGTGCAGAGCATTCAAAGCTTCGATCCGACGGCGCTCAGTCTCATTGGGGTCTTCATTGCCGAGTTCGCCATTGGCGTTCTCGGCGTGCTCGTGATGAGTGCCGAATACTCGACGGGAACCATCCGGGCGGTGTTCTCCGCCGCGCCACGCCGCAACCGGGTGCTCCTCGCCAAAATCCTGGTGTTCACGACGCTCGCAGTCGTCGTCGCCGAGTTCGTCTCGTTCATGTCGTTCTTCCTCGGACAAGCGTTGCTGAGTTCGCCGGCCGTTCACGCGACGCTCTCGACACCGGGGGCACTGCGCGCGGTCGTGGGTTGCGGCCTCTACGTCGCCACGCTCGGCCTGCTCGGACTCGGTATCGCGACGATTTTCGTCACTCGGCCGCTGCTATCAGCACGTTCGTCGGTATCTTGCTGATCCTTCCGGCTCATCGTTTCGGCCCTGCCGAACTCCATCTCGATGGATGTTCGACGCTTCCTGCCCGACCGGATCGGTGCGGTGATGATTACGACCAACAACGGGTTTGGGGGCACGCACGTCTTCTCACCCTGGGTGGGTTTGCTGCTTCTTCTGGGCTACGCGGTCGCCGCGAACGTCATCGGTGCCGTGTTGCTGACCCGTCGAGACGCGTGAATCGGACAGATTTTCTTCCGTAAGAAGTGTCGCCACCATACGGTGCTGCGCCAGGAGCGCCCGGAGTGGCACGACGTATTCGGGTCCCGTGCGCAGGTGCGAACCACGAATGATGGTCCAGGCCCGGATGCGAAAGTCGTCGAGTCCCGCCGCCACGAAGGCCTGAATTCGACGCTCGGTCTGGCTCGGATCGGCCAGTTGATTGGTCATGATTACACCCGCTGACCTCGATCAAGACGTGGTCAAATCGCTTTGTCGTGGCTTTGGCTTCGATCTAGGCGGCGTAGCAGCCAGTGCGAGGCGTGCTGGTTCCCACTGAGTCCGATGACGCCGGTCCGTAACGCGGAGTGACGATCAGCACGGTACCGTTCCACGTGAACGTGAAATTCGGAGCTCCCGACGGCCAGGACTGCAGTATCGGCGCGCCGGAGGGATTCGACGTCGCCCACGAGGTCCCTGGTCCGGGCGGCTTGCCGTTGTCGGAAAAATACGTCACGATTGCCGTCTCGATGGACGAGTAGTCGGCTTCGCAGGCAGAGACCGCTGCCTGGGTCACCACACCACCCGCACCAGCGGAGGTGACGAGTGTTGAGGTCGAGCCCTTGGAAACCGACCCGGGCAGACCCGTTCCATCCAGGCTGTCGATTGTAAGAACCATCATGACGCCGAGGATGATCACGACCAACAGAAGGGAAATCAGACTCAATCCACGTTCGTCCACTATATGTCGTGACTTTGTCCCAGACACGGTTACACCTTCGCTCGTTGATCCTCATGCTAACTGGGTCTCGTGCGTCAACGGCGGCGGTGGACGCCTACCTGAAGCCGTTGCATTCACACCGCGGGATCGAGGTCGGCGATTCTCGTCACACCCTGGTTCGTGAATTTGGTGAAGCTGAAGCCTGCCCCCGCGAGTTCCTTGTAGAAATTGGGAATTGTCTGTTCTGCCGCCATGAGGAGGTGACCGACCACTTCCTTGACGTCCCATGCACCGCACAAGGTCGGAGCGGACAATTGTTCGGGCGTCAGCGATCTCAAGGTCTCGACCGTCTGCGCTCTCTCGCTATGAATGTGCTCCCAAATCTCTTGCTTGTTCATGTTGTCTCCTTAGAGTCGCGAATGTGGTTCATGCGCGTTGGGGACAAGGTGTGTTGGTCGAGACGTCATTGTTCACTGTTCTGCGACGGGTCAAATTCGGCGCTCTCCGTCGTGAACCGCGCGAGGCGATCTTGAAGAAACCCACGCTCGACCGCGTTGTTGGTGAGTTGCAGTGCCAGTTCGTACGAGGCGAATGCCTGCTCACGGTGGCCGAGTCGAGAGTGAAAATCCGCTCGGGCGCTTTCGTAGTAGGTGTAGTGAGCGAGAAAGGGATCACCGGAAAGTTCGTCGAGCGCCATCAGGCCCGCGCGAGGACCGTCGGCGAAACCTATGGCGACGGCTCGATTGAGGGCGACGACCGGCGATGGCCAGGTGAACACCAGGAGATCGTAAATCGCGACAATTTCTCCCCAGTCGGTCTCGGAGAATGACGGCGCTTCGGCGTGTACCGCTGCGATGGCGGCCATGAGCGTGAATCGCGTTGGCGGACGGTGGGTCAACGCTTCACGGACTAATCCAATCCCCTCGCGTATGAAGTCATGGTCCCACTTTTCCCGGTCCTGGTCCTCGAGTAATACCAACGATCCGGCCTCGGAGACCCGTGCGTTCCGACGAGCGTCCGAGAGCAAAATCAGTGCCAGCAGTCCCGCAACGCCGGCGTCTTCTGGCAGAAGGTCTCGGAGCATTCTGGCCAGTTGCAGGGCACGGCTAGTCAGATCGTCGCGCACCAGCGACATGCCCGATGGTGCGGTGTGACCGGTGGTGAATACCAGGTGCACCACTTCAAGTACTGCCTCGATTCGATCAGGCAATTCGGCGGCGTCGGGGACGTGATAGGGAATTCTTGAGATGGCAATCTTCTTCTTGGCGCGCGTCAGCCGCGCCGCCATGGCTGACTCCTTGATGAGAAATGCGCGCGCGACCTCTGAGGTGGTGAGTCCGCAGACGAATCGTAAGGTCAGAGCGATCTGGGACTCGAGGTCGAGTGCTGGATGACAACACGTGAAGATGAGCCGAAGCCGGTCGTCACCGACGGCGTCGGTATCCGTCATTTCGCTCTCGTCGTCAAGATCCGCCACGAGCAAGGGAACGAGCCGATCGTGCGTCGCGTGTCGGCGTCCCAGGTCGATGGCGAGACGGCGAGCTACAGTCGTGAGCCACGCGCCTGGTTTGAGCGGAATGCCGTTCGTCGCCCAGTCGGTAAGGGCACGCGCGTACGCATCCTGCACACACTCCTCGGCGGTGTCGATGTCGCGCGTAACCCTTACCGTGGCGGCGAGCACGAAGGCCCACTCGGTGCGATGCGCCTCAGCGACCGCGACTTCGGCGTCAGTACGGGTCGAAATCAGGTCGGCATGATGGGTCGGACTTCAACCCCACCGGTGGGGGCCGGTACGTCTCTGGCGATGGCGAGTGCCTCGTCGAGGTCAGCGGCTTCGATGAGGTAGTAGCCCCCGAGCGCCTCCTTCGTCTCGGCGAAGGCGCCGTCGGTGATGGTCACCTTGCCACTCTTGTCGTGACGCAGGCTCGTAGCGCTGTTGGTGAGGTGCAGGGCATTCCCTCCCCGCAGGCTCGCGCCGTGCTTCTCACCAAACGCCATGTGCTCCTTCATCAGCCGCGGGCTGGTGTCGGGATCGGCCCACACTGGGTCGGACTCATCTTGGTAGATCAAAATCAAATACTCTGACATTGCAGCTCCTCTGTTCGATACGGGAAACCCCGCACCATGACGACGAATGAAGAACGACTGAATCGACAGCGCGGGCCAATTATTGCAAAGAATTCCAAGAAGTGGCTACTACTTTTCGGGAATTTCAGGTTCGGCACCCTATGGAGTGACAGGGCAGCTGACCAGTCCAAAGTGATAGTGCTAGGGAGTACGTATCACGAGCAGCCCCGTTGACACCGGATGTTCGTTTCCCCGCGATGGCCTATTGAGGACACGACCCTCGGCAAAGAATGTGGTGGAGTTGCCTCCGTCGAGGTCGATCGCGGTCACGACGCCCAGCGCCTCGAGCACACGGTCCAACTGGTCGACCGTTGCACCGGACTGAGCATCCTTGCCGTCAACGGTCATGAGAATCGTCACACCCGTGGCCGTCCAACCGATTACCGTGCGCGCGTAGGGTTTCGCCAGATACCTGTCCCCGCTCACGACGGGAACCACGGCGCCCTGATTGAGCAGAATCGGATGACCGCCGATGTCGTCACAGCCCGCCGAGGACGTTGTAGCCAAGCTTGCAGTATCACCAGGTTGGAGGGCGGCGAGCGAGGAACCCGCGGGTGCAGAAATGTCGACATCGCCAGAACTCACGCGCACGGCCTGCGTGGTCGAGCCAACGAAAGTCAGTGTGGCGGAGGCATTGATCGTGGTGGGACTGATCGTCGCTTCTCCTTGGCTGAACTCGTAGGTGGTCCGACCTCCCAATGTCGGGATGGCCAGTGCATAGGGAGCCGTGTAGAGCAGGGTTCCCTCGAGGGGAAGACTCACGTTGCTGTAGGACAGCGGTAATTCTTGGTTGACGGCCGATATGGGAATTTTGCTGGCGTTGACCGTCAGCGTGCTAGCCCAGTTGAGTCCGTTGCTGACTGTGTGTCCGTCGAGGTTGACCTGCTGGTGTGAGACCTCTGGACTGTGGAGCAGGGCGCAGTCTTGAATGATGCCGCCGACCTCGTCTCCCGGACCTGGTGGGCCCGCCGCATTGAGATCGAAGAAGTCGCCGTTGACGGCTGCCACGCAATCCGGCGTGCCCTGGCACATGGAACTTGTTGTCTGGAGTCCACCGTCGATCTCGTGGTGGGCCAGACCAACGGTGATCGAATACTGGGGGCCATTGAAGGAGAGGACGTGGATCGCCGTCGTTATCCCAAACTGACGTCCGTTGACGGAAAAGACGTGCAGACCCGTCTGACTGATGGCTATTTTTCCGTCGGGCACGACGCTCGCAGAAGCGCTCGATGTCAACAACAAAGCAATGGTGGTCAGGGCCACCCCGAGCGTCGCGGACCAGCGGCCCGACTGGTTGATTTGTCTCTTCGTCACGAGCACGAAGTGCGCTGGTGTTCAGCTCGTCGGAATTCTTCGAAGATCGTGCCGATCATCACAGGTAGTTAATCCTAGGTTGCTTCCCAAGAAATCGAAGTGCGAAGATACTGTGGCGTGATACCGCAGGACGTGCGTCACTCCTCCTTCTGAACGCCTACGCCAGCCCTGCGACGCGCAGAGAAGGAGGTGGTCTAGGTCGTCCGGCTGACCAGAAGTCTCCCAGGGTGGTCCAGTGTCGAGAAACGCGCGAGATCAAGGGCGGTGGACATCAGGGTTCTCACCATGGACAGACTCGATGACGCGTTCCACGGCGTGTCCCGCAGGTCCTTTCATCGTCCCCCTCCATTCCTTACAAAGAACCGCAAGATGGACTTGACAGGCAACCATATAGTTGCCTATACTCCAGTATCCGATTGCTGCGAACTATCGTCCGCGAACAGGTCGGCCAACGATGAAAGGAGCAACAAATGCCAGATATAAGGCATCGTGTGGTTATTTCGGCTCCGCTGGACAGCGTCTACAAGGCCGTGTCCACGGCCGAAGGCGTTTCTGACTGGTGGACCCGTGAGGGAGTGAAGGGGGAGGACAAGGTGGGCGGCCGACTCGCCTTCTACTTTGGCGAACCTCAGCCAGCCGCGGTCATGGAAGTCACTCGACTCGATCCCGACGGTCACGTCAATTGGACGTGCGTCGAGGGCGCCGATGAATGGATGGGCACCAAGATTTTCTTCGACCTGAAGGCGAGCGGTGACGACACCGTGGTGATGTTCGCGCATAGTGGCTGGCGCGAAGCAGGTGAGTTCATGGCTCACTGCAGTGCCCGGTGGGCGTACTTCCTGTTGAGCCTCAAGAGTCTCCAAGAGACTGGCAAGGGTACGCCCTTTCCAGACGACTTGAAGTTCTAATCCCCAACGTGGAGCCGGTCGCGGGTGACGTCTTCAAGGCCTTGGCCGACCCGAGTCGACGTCACCTGCTCGATCGCTTGAACGCCCGTAACGGGCAAAGTCTGATCGAGTTGTGCGTGGATTTGGCGATGTCGCGACAAGCAGTCAGCAAGCACCTCGCGATCCTTGAGGCCGCCAACCTGATCACCACCGTGCGACGCGGCCGTGAACGGCTCCACTACCTAAACCCCGTACCAATCAACGAGATCGCTGAACGATGGATCAATCAGTATGACCACTCCCGGGTCCGGGCACTCTCGGACCTCAAGCACGCATTGGAGGAATCACCCGTGGAACGACCAGAATTCGTGTACACGACGTACATCAAGACCACACCCGAGCGACTGTGGCAGGCACTGACCGAACCGTCGTTCACCGGGCTGTGGTGGCAAACCACTTTTCAGACCGATTGGCACGTTGGATCGCCAATGGTCTGGGACAACAAGGGTATCATCATCGCCCATCCTGACCAAGTCGTCCTCGAAGCAGTCCCCTTCACAAGGCTCGCGTACACGTGGCACACGTTCACGCCCGAGCTGTTGGAGCGGATGAAAGTGGATGAGGCTACCGCCGCCCGACTCGCCAGCGAGCAACGCTCGCGAGTGACCTTCGAACTGGAACCGGAGGGGGAGAAGGTGAAACTGACGGTCATCCACGACAACTTTGAAGTCGGCAGCGTCGCCGCCACGATGGTGCGCAATGGTTGGCCGTCGGTACTATCCAGTCTCAAGACCTTCCTGGAAACAGGTGAGCCGCTGGTCTAAGCGTGGCGATACCGTGGGCAACAGCCGACGACCGCGACGATGGTACATTTCGGTTCGAGAACCCACCGACGAGGGAAGTCAGAACAATGGCGTACGACCACCAGGCAGATCCGCGAATCGACCCACGAATCAAACTCGCGCTTGACTTCATTCCCGCCATAGAGACCATCGACTGCGCCAGTCGCGAAGAAGCGGTGGCTGCGGCGAACACCGATGAGAAGATGGCGGCGGCCGAGCTCACGCGTCAGTTTCTCGAAGCGTGTGACGACGGGTCCGTGGTCTCTTCCAAAGGTCTTCGGGTCGAGTTGCGATCGATCGTCTCTCAGCCCGACGAAAACATCATCAACCTTCAGGTCATTCGACCCGACAACGACGAGATACTTCCTTGCGTCTATTACATCCACGGTGGAGGGATGGCGACCGGCACCGCCCTCTGGGGCAATTATCGGGCCTTTGGCAAGTTGATCGCCCACCACGGCGTCGTCGTGGTGATGGTGGACTTTCGGAATTCGTCACAGCCCAGTTCCGTGCCGGAGCTGGCACCGTTCCCGGGCGGCCTGAACGACTGCCTGTCTGGACTTCGCTGGACGCACGAGAACGCCAGCGAACTTGGCATCGATCCCGCGGCGGTCGTGGTAGCGGGCGAGAGCGGTGGGGGAAACCTGACCTTGGCCACCGGCCTGTCACTGAAGCGAAGCGGTGAGATCAATCTCGTGAAGGGCCTCTACGCCTTCGCGCCGTACATCATGGGTCACTATCCCGACCCGGCACTGCCGAGCACCATCGAGAACAGTGGGATCTTCATCAACCTGGAAGGAAACGCGATGGTCGTCGCGTACGGCGCCGAACACCTCGCGAACCGCGATCCACTCGCGTGGCCGTATTACGCGAGCGACGAGGACCTCGTGGGACTCCCGCCGGTCGTGATCAGCGTCAACGAATGCGATCCGCTTGCGCGATGAGGGGATCGCGATGTACCGGCGACTTCTGGCCGCGGGCGTGGACGCTCGAGGGCGCGTCATCCTCGGCACGATGCACGCCACCGAAGTGATTCCGAACATTCACCCAGATCTCTCGCGAGACGCGGCCCAGCACGTTGCGGGGTTCGTGAAGTCCTAGCCCCGTCTGGTCCCGAGATCCTCGTTGGGCCGACGAACCGCGGAGCAGAGCACGTTTCTGTTGTTGCGGCGACGTTAGAAACCCGGGAAAGTGGTCCTCAGTTCTTCCAACGTGTCGTTGCCCTCTTGCGCGTCGAGTCGACCGTAGACGAGTCGGACGAATTCCTCGGCGGGAAGCTCGAGGTCGATCGCACCGGTGTGCGTCGCCGAAACCAGACTGACCGAATCGCCGGCGAACACGATGGTGAGATCGCGCATGGGACCGGTCGTTCGGACGCGGACTTCCTTCGTCCGACCATTGGCCTTGCCCGTGAAGCCGACGAGTCTGCCCAGACCCTGCAAGACAACCTCGGCGACGTCGCTGGAGAGTCGGGCGGACGGGTCGAGGGCCACTTCGATGTCCCAGGTGTGCAGTGCCTGTTCGCCCAGGCGCAGCGCGACGAATCCATCGAAATCCAGATCGAAGGGACCGAACGTGAGGTGAAACGTCGCGCGCTGTTCGGCGGGTACGGATTCGAAGGCTTCCAGCAGCGCGTGGTCGGCAACCAGACCGTCACGCACCTGATCGGTGGGCGCCTTGGCGTTCCATTCATCCCATACTGACTGATTGAAGGTTGCGTCGCCTTCGCTCCCGCGGAGCGAGTCCTCGAGGCGTTGTTTCAAGATGACGGCGCCCGAACCAATGTGGGACATGGTGTCGGCGATCGACCACTCCGTGGGGTAGGCCGACACGGTCGGATCCAGATTCGTCGTGGACTGAATGACGGAACGTAGATGCTCTACGGACTTTCGTAGGACGGGCAGTGGCTGGGTCATGATGTCTCTCTTCTCACGTGATTATCGGGCAACTCGAACTTTCGCGGCCACCAGGACTTTACGTGCCGGCCCGGAAAGGAGTTCAGAGGAGGGCACGGTGGACGGAAACCATATGCTACATGGCTCGAAAGAAAAGGCTCGTTCAACTCGACGATCATCTCGTCGAGGATTTCGATGTTCTGGATCGAGAACTCGGGTTGAGCCGTCCCGAGCTACTGCGTCGTGGGGCCCAAGCGGTTCTCGACGCCGACGACCTCGTAGTCGTCGTTGTTCGGTGGTTTATGACGATTCAATGACATCACGCCTTGTGTGGCCCGCAAGCAGTTTTCCTTTTCCTTGTACGAAGAGTCCACGGTGTCGAACTCGCCGTGGGTAGCGGTGTCGGTCGGACTCGCCAATAAACATGCTGAGCACTGTAGTTTCGAAGGTTCTTCACAATCGAGCCCGCCAGACTGGAGACAGTTCGACATCGCGAGAAAACGTTCTCGGCGAGTCCAAAGGTGGTGCCTGGCGATAGAGGGTAGTGGGGGGTGTCGCCAGGCACTTTTCGCACAGTCACCTGCGGGCAAGTGCCTCTTGCGAATGGAGTTGCGGCGAGCGATCAGCTGATGTAGCCCAGTTCCTCGACGTGATGGCGAGCGTGCGCGATTGCAGCGGGCAGGTCGTCAAAGACGTGTCCTCTTTCTTCGAGTTCGGAGAACACTCCCGCCGCCGACAGGATCGCGCTGTGTTCGGCACGCGCACCTTTCAGCAAGACGACCGTGCCCTCCGCCTCAAGGGAGTCCACGATACGCGCGAACGCCTCGGCCCCGGACGAGTCGATCAGCGTGAGGCCCTTCAGGCGAAAGATGATCACCGCGACGCTCTTCACCTTATATATGGTGTCCTCGAACTTCGAGGTGGCCCCGAAGAAGAGCGCGCCGTCGAGGCGGACAATGGCGATGTGCTCAGCCAATAGTTCCGTCTCGTCGATCGGGCCGTCGTGATATTCAGACAGACCTTCCTGGGTGGCTCCCGATCCTGAGGCGACCGCTCGAAGCGCCAGCACGGCGGCGACCGCGAGGCCCACTTCGATGGCCGTCACGAGGTTGACCGCCACGGTGACCAGGGCGGTCAGGGCGAAGGTCAGAGCCTCAGCCAGGTGGGCGCGCAGGACACGCCGGACCTTGGCGTGATTGATCATCTTGACCGCCGTGACGACCAGCACCGCGCCCAAGACACACAGGGGGATCTTTGTAACCAGCGGTGCCGCCAACAAGATGACCATGATGATCGACACCGAGTGCGTGATCGCGGCGACCCGGGTTTGCGCGCCCGATCGCACGTTGACCGCGGTGCGAGCGATGGCGCCGGTCGCCGGCATGCCGCCAAAGAGGCCACAGGCGATGTTCGCCAGGCCCTGGCCCGTCATCTCTCGACGATCCGACGAGCGAGCACCGGTCATGCCGTCGGCGACGCGAGCCGACAGCAGACTCTCGATTGCGGCGAGCGTGGCGACCGCGATCGCGGGTCCGAACAACTTCTTGATCGTGTCCACACCGAGTGAGGGAATCTTCGGGGCCGGTAGGTGGCTGGGCAGCGAAGCGATCGTGGGGATCGAGAGATGCGAAAGAGACGCGACGAGTGTGGCGATGATGACCGCGACGATCGACGACGGGACACGGTGGTTCACGCGCGGCCACAGCACCATAACGACCACCACCAGAACACCAAGCAGGAGCGTGTCGGTCGACGTGGAGAATGAGGCGCTTTTGACTGCTCTCCAGGCCGAGTCAACGACACTCGTGCCGGTCGGTCCTCGTTGGCCGAGCAACAGGGGCACCTGTTGGAGGCCAATGGTGATGGCGATGCCCACGGTGAAGCCCTCGAGCACCGACCACGGCACGAACTGGATCATGCGACCCAGACCCAGTACCCCCATGACAAGTACGAGCACGCCCGCAATGATGGCGACCGACTGCACCGCTCCGACGCCGTCGTGCGCGACGATCGGGAGCAGGATGACCGCCATGGCCCCCGTCGGTCCCGAGACCTGCACCGACGACCCACCGAAGACGGCAGCGACGATGCCCGCGACGATGGCGGTGAAGATGCCCGCGGTGGCACCAACCCCCGACGCGATCCCGAAGCCCAGCGCTAACGGCAGCGCGACGACGCCCACCGTGATGCCCGCGAGGAGGTCACCACGCCACGAGCGACGGAGTCCCGCGTAGTCCGACTTGCGCGGGACGGTGTTCGCGAGGCTGTTTCGAAGGTACTGCGTCCAACTGCTCACGACGGCGCGTCACCTTCCAGATTCTCCAAGGTCTGGCGGATGCGTCCGAGGGTCGAGGTGAGAACGGCGCGGGCGGCGGCCAAGAATGTCGCGATCGAGGAATCCGCAAGGACGTACGTGACGCTGTTGCCGGTGCGTCGCGAGTCCACGAGTCCCGTCCGCTTCAGTACCGCGAGATGTTGGGAAAGCGACGACGCCTCGACGTCAATCTCAGCCAAGAGTTCGCTCACGGGTCGCTCGCGCTCGACGAGCAGTTCAAGGATCCTGATTCGAGCGGGATGGGCGAGCGCTTTGAAGAGGTCGGCCTTGGCGACGTAGAGAGGGCGGTCTCGCTCGGCGTTGGTCACCTGCGCATCGTATCAATGACTTGCGATATTTAGCAAGTCATTAACTAATCGGCATTCGGGGGTCTTCTCTGATTCAGGGGGCGGCAATGCTGTCCAGGAGTCGAAGGTCCTGCTCGTCGAGGGTCAGTGCGGCGCTCGCCACGTTCTCGTGCAGGTGGGCGACCGACGAGGTACCCGGAATCAGCAAGATATTCGGCGAGCGTTGGAGCAACCACGCCAAGGCGACGCTCATGGGCTTGGACCCAAGTCGCATTGCGATGGTGTCCAGCTCCTCGGACTGCAGTGGCGTAAAGCCCCCCAACGGAAAATAGGGGACGTAGGCAATACCTTCTTTGGCCAACGAATCGATCAAGCCGTCGTCGTGTCGGTTCGCCACGTTGTAGAAGTTCTGCACGCAGACCACCGGCGCGATCGCCCGGGCTTCGCGGATCTGGACGTCGGACACGGTGCTGAGACCGAGGTGTCTGATCAAACCCTGGCGCCGTAAATCGGCCAGCGCGCCGAACTGCTCGTCGATGGAACCTGGCTCGGGATGGCTGAAGCCACCCACTCGCAGGTTGACCACGTCGAGAGCTTCGAGTCCAAGTCGGGCCAAATTGTCGTAAACCGCCCGACGTAGTTCTTCGGGGGATCGCGCGTGGCTCCACCCGCCCTGGTCGTCGCGCACGGCGCCGACCTTTGTGACGATCCGTAGCGACTCGGGGTAGGGAAATAGTGCCTCTTTGATGATCTCGTTGGTGACGTGGGGCCCGTAGAAGTCACTGGTGTCGATGTGAGTGATGCCCAGGTCGACGACTGCTCGCAAGACCGCGATCGCCTCGCGTCGGTCCCTGGGGGGTCCGAAGACTCCGGGTCCGGCGAGCTGCATCGCGCCGTAACCCATCCGCGTCACCGTCAGTCCAGCGGTCATCGTGAACGTGCCGCCCTTAAGTGATGTCATAATCGCAGCTCTTCCTTCGCTCGATCCGCCGCGACGCGGTGCCTACCAGTGACGTCGCCGAATCGGCGACGTTAGCCACGTCGCGAGGCTACCAGTCCGGTTCGCTTCAACATCGGTCCCGCCATCCTGTCGTCGTGGAGTGAGCGTGCACCCGAAGAAGTGAGTATGTTGATTTGCTCACAGACCAGTCATCGCTTCGACGCTCTGCGCGTATCTCGTACCCACGACTAGTGTGGCCGCAATCGTCGCGGCGATGTCATCAAGCTCGAGGGCCGAGAATGACAAGTCACTTGCCTCGAGGTTCTCTTCCAGTCTCGACAGTTTCGTCGTGCCGGGAATCGGGACGATCCAGGGACGTTGCGCGAGCAACCAGGCCAGCGCGAGCTGCGCCGGCGTGGCGCCCTTCTGCGCTGCGTACGTCTTGAGCAGATCCACGATTGCCTGATTCGCCACGCGCGCTTCCACGGTGAACTGAGGGCTTTCTCGTCGATTGTCATTGTCGTCGAACGTTGTCGTTTCATCGATCGCACCGGTGAGGAAACCTCGCCCGAGGGGGCTATAGGGGACAAAACCGATGCCCAATTCCTCGCACGTTGGAAGTACGTCGTGTTCTGGTTTGCGGTACCAGAGGGAGTATTCGCTCTCCACCGCCGAGAGCGCGAGCACCGAGTGGGCACGACGAATCGTCGCGGCGCTTGCTTCACTGAGGCCGAAGTGACGTACTTTTCCTTCATTGATCAGTTCCTTGACGGTTCCCGCGACCTCTTCAATGGGCGTATTCGGATCAACCCGGTGCTGGTAGAGAAGGTCAATCGTGTCCACGCCCAACCGGGCCAGGGATCCGTCGACGCTCTCGCGAATGCGGTCGGGGCGACTCGACAGCGACGCGTTGCCCTGCGGATCCGTGAGCCCGAACTTGGTCGCGATGACGACGCGATCGCGTACCGGTGCTAGGGCTTCGCCCACGAGCTGCTCGTTCGTGAACGGACCATAGACCTGGGCGGTGTCGAAGAAGGTCACGCCTAAGTCGACCGCCGATCGTACGAGGGCGACCATCTCTTCACGGCTGGCCTTGTTGCTTCGGTGATGGTTCAGTCCCATGCAACCAAAGCCAATCGCTGACACCTCTAGGTCGCCAGACCCTAACGTACGAGTCTTCATTCGTCCTCCTGGTCTTGGTGAGCCGGCGAAAGTCCCGTCAACTCCAGCGCCGCCGTACTACTTCGCCATGACTCGCGGTCTGCGCCGTGTACGAATCTGTTCAATCTGGGGTCGGAATCGACACCGTGTGGTTATCGACCCGTAGGTTCACCTCTTGGTTCAATGTATACCCTTCAGCCGACGTGACTAGGTTGGCGTGATGGAGTCAAAACTGCACGTCGCCTTGTATTTGCTTTTAATGGTCGCCACGGTGGTGAGCGTTGACGTGCTCTTCTTCCGCCACCACTTCTTGGGGCGACTCCTGGTGAACATTGGGATTGTCTTGGTATTCGTCGCCTTCTACGTGACGTTCTTTAAGCGCGCGTAGATCAACCAGCCGGACGACGTGGCTATGAGGGGCTGGGCTTCTGTCGGGATTACTTTCCGTGCAGAATTCGTGGCCTGCCGGTGGCTTCGTCATGGGATGAAGACTCATCGTCACGACGAGTGATCGTCACGCCGCTCGAGGCGAGGGAGGTACCCGAACTACTTCGGATGAACATGAATGTGTCGACCAGAGACGATCGTGGGCGATGTGACAAAAGACCTATTCGAGGTCGACGTGTCGATCATATGGTGGGATAAGAGGGTTGTTGGCGAAAGGAAGCCGTCATGAAGGCTCTGCAATACCGGACCATAGGATCCAAGCCCGAGGTCGTCGAAATCGAGACGCCGGTACCGGGACCCGGTGAGTTGCGACTCAAGGTCAGCGCCGCAGGGGTGTGTCACTCTGACGCGTTCGTGATGGGACTTCCCGCCGAGGCGTACACGTTCGGGTTGCCGTTGACGCTCGGTCACGAGGGAGTCGGGGTCGTCGACATGGTCGGTGAGGGCGTCGATGCTCGTCACGTCGGCGTCGAGGCCGCCGTCTACGGACCATGGGGCTGCGGTCGGTGTTACGCCTGCGCCCAGGGACACGAGAACTATTGCGAACGTGCCCTCGAGGAGGGTATTGCGCCCCCGGGGCTGGGCGCGCCGGGTTCCATGGCCGAATACATGATCATCGACGACCGTCGCCACCTCGTTCCCCTGGCGGGTCTCGATCCCGTGAAGAGCGTGAGTCTGACCGACGCTGGGCTGACGCCCTATCACGCCATCAAGGGATCGCTCGCCAAGCTCGTGCCGGGTTCAACGGCGGTCGTCATCGGCGTCGGCGGACTCGGTCACGTGGCCGTGCAAGTGCTGCGCGCACTGAGTCCCGCGACGGTCGTCGCGCTGGACGTCGATGACGACAAATTGTCGCTCGCCACCGACGTCGGTGCGCACCACGTGCTGCACTCGGACCCGTCGGCCATCGAAGCCGTTAAGCGACTCACGAACGGCCTTGGCGCCACGGCAGTCTTCGATTTTGTCGCGGACCAGGCCACGATGGACGTGGCCAAGGCCATGGTGCGCGTGGGGGGTGACGTCGTGCTCGTGGGAGTGGGTGCGGGCGTGTTGCCGGTGGGCCTACTGGCGGGACCCTACGAGGCTTCAATACGTGCGCCGTACTGGGGAACCCGATCGGAGTTGTTCGAAGTGCTCGAGCTCGCACGCCAGGGACTCGTACACGTCGAGACCGAAGTATTCTCGCTCGACGACGCCCCTCTCGCCTACGACAAGCTCCACGAAGGTTCGCTGCGAGGCCGAGCGGTCATCGTCCCGTAGTCAATCTAAGAGACCACAGTGAGTCTCGGAATCGGCGACGCGGTCTTCTAAAAGGGTTTGGTGACCCTATGGAGTTGCGTCGTATCGGTCGAGTACGGCTTGAAGGTCTTACCGACGTCGATTGCCGACGAGGTGGGTGACGCCACTCGGCGTCGAGACCGCCTCCAAGTCAAATCGATCCTCGAGACCCTCGAGCCCTTCCCACAACGGCTCACCACGTCCGAGGACGATCGGCACGATCACGACGTGAAGATAATCGACCAGGTCTGCCGCGAGGAACTGGCGGATCGTATGCGGGCCACCACTGATGCGCACGTCGAGGTCACCCGCGGCCTCTTGAGCAACGGCCAGTGCTTCTGCGGGACTCGCGTCAAGGAAGTGAAAGGTCGTCCCGCCCTCCATCTCGATCGACGGTCGCGGGTGATGGGTCAGTACGTAGACCGGATGGTGGTACGGAGGGTTTTTGTCCCACCATCCTTCCCACGTCAGATCCTCCCAGGGCCCACGTTGGGGGCCGAACATGTTTCGCCCCATGATCTCTGCGCCCACGCGGTGCATCCAGAGGGTGGCAAAGGGGTCGTCGGCGTTGGTGACGCCCCCTTCCATTCCCTGGAGTTGTCGAAACCCTTGCGTGGCGGTGAACCACGCCAAGAGTCGCCCACCGGCGTGGCCAAAGGGCGCGTCGATGTTCTGCCCTTCGCCCGAAGCGAAGCCGTCCAAAGAGACGCCAATGCATTGAATACGTACCGAGGGCATAGGTGGCTCCATTTCGCTTCGGTTTGGTTTCCACACAACGTAACACTCGACGTTTTAAGTAGTTCGGGAATTGTTTCGTTCCGACGCCATACTTCAACGACGGAATAGACGCGTTCCACGTCACCACTTGCATTACAGGCAAGTGGTCGAGGTCTTGGCAAGACTTGTGGCGCTGAATTCCACAGCCGTGATTCATAAATTCGACGAAATTGACGCTCGACTTTTGGATAAGTGTCAGCAGCCGTGTAACCAGGAGGAGGTGGAGGGCGCGAGCCCGATCAGTGTCGGCGGACCTAAAGCCTCAGCGGATCAACGTGAAGGGCAAACGTTCTCGTATGGATCGCACAAGAGTCAAGAAGCTCTGTCAATCGATTGAGGCTTGGTGAATCGTGACATCACTTTCCGGCTTCTGTTCGGACAATAGTTTCATCGCCATGGTAAATGGCTTCGTGCCGATTGCGAAGCACGCCAAGCCGAACGGTGCAAGAAATCCAGGAAGAATGAGGACCGCAGCCAAAGGAATGAAGATGACGGCCATGGGAACCTGAAGAATCAGGAGGCTGACGAAGAGCCACTTCTCCTTGCCGGACAATTTGACTTTGTGCGGGGATTGATTCGAAACCGTCATGTCGCTGAACCTCCGCTGCCTACTCTATGTCTCCGCGATAACTTCACTTTGGCTACCTAGGTGAATTGTGCCTGAGATCCTCATAGGACCGGCCGCAATTAATCGGCACTCGAAACTGGAGGGGCAACGATCCTTCGAGTGGGCCTCTTTTGCAAAAGTCACCTCGGCGTGAGCAAAACTACCTTGGGTGGATTGTGCGCCACGATGGTGGACACCATTGCGCACGGTAGCGAGATGAGGCCAGACCTATTTCTTTCTCACGATTCTGGTGCGCTGATAATTGACGAAAGAAGGGAGTCACGAAGCTATGACAGGCAGTCCGTGTGGAACGTCGAGATCAGTTTGATTGCGGTTCTTGCGTCTGCCTTGGTGGGGTAGGGAGTTGCATTCTCTTGGATCACAGAGCACATTGAAAAGTCCCCGGAAAAACGGGCTCAGAGTCATCCGTCGCAAAGGTGAAACGGAGCCAGATCCTCAGGAGATCACTTGTGTAGCAAATCGTAGCAGATTATGCTACGATTTCGCGATGGCCAAGATAATCGCCCAAAGGGACTTGCGGAATGACAACGCAAAGCTCATGAACGAAGTCGTGGCGGGCGAAAGCTTCGTCGTCACGAGGAACGGCGTTCCGGTTGCTGAATTGTTGCCATTGCGTGCGCATCGACAGACCATTGTGTCCAAGGCGGCGGTACTGCAAGCAATTGCGAACGGGACACATATTAATGCGGCGCAGTTTCGCAAGGACCTTGACGAAGCGATTGTTCAGGACCTGTAGATGACGGCTGGATTATTGGATACGTCAGTGATCATCGACTTAGATGACCCAGTTGTTCAGGCTCGGTTACCTGACGAAATCTCAGTAAGCGCTATCTCGCTCGCTGAATTGGCAGCAGGACCAATACTTGCGGACAACCCAGTAGAACAGGCTCGTAGACAAACACGATTACAGCTGACTGAATCGATGTTTGAACCATTGCCATTCGATGCCGACGCAGCGAGGAGTTACGGACAAGTGGTTGCAGCGACAGTGGCGAATGGTCGAACACATCGCTCCCGAGTTGCCGATCTGCTCGTAGCATCAATTGCACACTCGAATGGCCTCGAACTCTATACGAGAAATCCCCATGACTTCATGCGCCTCGAGAAACTAGTTCGAGTTATTGCGATTTAAGGTCAGCAGACCGTTCTTTACAAAATCAGTGCCAATCATCGGCTCGTCCTCCTTCCTCAAGAATCTCGATCATTGCTCTTACTTTCACGACGACACTACGGTCGGGGGCAGTTTGGCACCCTTGATTCCTTGAAAACCGGAATAGATTTTGGCGTCTTGTGCAGAGTGGAATTATGGAGCACCATTCTCTCGAAGACAACTTGCATGACACGCAAGTGGTTAATTGTCACCTTTGAAGTTCATTTCGAGCATGTTCCTAGTTTTAATGGCGTCTGTGATTGAATCCTTATTATTTGACTCAACGAACGAAGACATTGAGCAACTGGTTCAGCAACGACCTGCATCACGCATGGTAATTGAACGCGAGTGGCCGCTGGGTCATTGCCGTGGCTGATCAGAAACTTGGCAAGACGGGTGTCCTCAGACTCGTTCGTCGACAACAGCGGGGCATCGGATAGGTTCAGGTGTTGAAGGAATGTTTGTTCAATGAGAGGAGTGCGTCGGCATGAAGCTAAAGGCGATGACTGGCATACTCCTCCTTTCAATGTTTTTGCTTATTCCAAGTATCGTTAGCGCGGCGCTTGAATCAAGTTCGCATCAAATTGGCATTGTCAGAACGATCGGTCAAGGCAAGCCAAGGCCCATGACAAGTACTTCAGTTACTCAAGCGTGTGAGGCTGATGGTGCAACCATTGAAACTGCCATTTCTGCGTTTGAATATCAGAATCCGCATCTGGTTCCTTCAGAAGCTCGCCTTTTGAGCAGGAAGAACGGTGGGCCCTATCTTGAAAATTGGTCACACAATTCCCCGTATTACACCTATCGTTTGACTGCGTCAGGGAAATTAATGTTGGCAGTTCCTTCTGGGGCGACGTTTACTTCGTATCGGGGCCCGCAATCGTGCACTTCTCTGAATGACTGGACCCAGGCAGATTTTTCGCTGCTTGGATCCTGTGAGGCTGATGGTGCAACCATTGAAACTGCCATTTCTGCGTTTGAATATCAGAATCCGCATCTGGTTCCTTCAGAAGCTCGCCTTTTGAGCAGGAAGAACGGTGGGCCCTATCTTGAAAATTGGTCACACAATTCCCCGTATTACACCTATCGTTTGACTGCGTCAGGGAAATTAATGTTGGCAGTTCCTTCTGGGGCGACGTTTACTTCGTATCGGGGCCCGCAATCGTGTGAGTCACGAATCTGGTCCGAAATTTCAAATTGAGTGGTGTAACAGGTAGTTAACGAGCCAAGGGCTATGACTGAATTTATTCAGCTCAAACGATGAGATCGAGGTATACGCTCTCGATGAGATGGAATGTGAGAATCGGAGAAGAGGTCGGCGAGTGAGTCTGTATCGTTTATTCCGAACCGGAACATGCATTCTCATGATTGCTTCCGTCACGCTAATTCCAGCCACATTGGCGGGAGCTGGAGCTACCAATGGAGATAAAGAAGCTCTAGCAGCTGCCAAAGAGTATTTGAGCACGCAGGCGTTTTCACTGAGAGGGCTTATCTCACAATTGGATAGCCCTTACGGCGGTCAGTTCACCGTTGCTCAGGCGACCTATGGAGCCGTTCATAGTGGTGCAAACTGGAACAAAGAAGCTCTAGCAGCTGCCAAAGAGTATCTGAATTCACAGGCTTTCTCGCTGGAAGGACTTATTTCACAACTGGACAGTCCCGATGGCGGTCAGTTCACCATTGCTCAAGCAACATACGGCGCGAATAGCATCGGTGCAAACTGGGACGCGGAGGCGCTGCGGGCCGCCAAAGAGTATTTGAAGACACAGGCGTTTTCACTTAGCGGACTGATCGCACAATTAGATAGTCCTTACGGTGGTCAGTTCACCGTTGCTCAGGCGACGTACGGGGCAAATAAGGCCTACTAGCTGGTGAAGCGCATTCGGTGCGTCGACCAGATTCTTCCGCTGGGATCATGTCAATTGATCGTCACTGTAACGGTGTGGGCTTGAACCACATACGTGACACGCAAGTCGTTCATAGAGCCGTATTGCTTGAAGATGAGCAATCGATTAACAGAAGCGAGCAATAGAGTTCCTTGTCAGTTACGAGTTCAGCAACGTCTGTATTGCACAGGTCCGCAACCGGTGACTTCTCCCTGTCCTTTTCCTAAGCGAAAATTCTGTCGCGCAAATTGCCCTGGAGGAATCTAGAAACAGATCTTAACTGTGAGGTAGCCAAACTATGCTTATTTGGTAGGGCCCATCATTCCTTAGCACGGGGCTTAGGGGTGTGGAGTCCCTTTTCGCCTCCATATTTGGCTTCATTGCCCGATACCTTCCGGTTAATCGAAAGACGAGTAAATCAAAGGTCTTTCGACAGTGAGAACGGGATTGATTCAAGTGTTTCACCAACTCGCCCGACTCTGGACACGAAGAACCAGGCTCGCAATCTCCACCGTCATCGCGCCGGTAGATTCTCACTCGTGGAGTTACTCATTTGGATGTCGAACGTGCAAATTTTTCAGACTTCTGGTGAACTGGCTGTCAGGAGCCTGGAAACGGAGTTCATCGAAGATCTTGAGTTCGAAGTTCCGAAGGATTCATGGTTTTTGATAAGCCCAAATCAATATGTGGGTGCGGATTTGGAGCCCGGGGGAGAAAGAATCTACATAGTTGAGTTTGTCGATGGTGATCAATCCAAGCCCGTGCTTGTAACAGCAACAGCTTTTGTCAGCGGCATTGAGGCAAAGACAACCAAAAGTGTTAGAGCTGAGAGGGCGACCAATCAGTAAGCACGTTGGATTATGAAATTATGTATCCTCCAATTCGGCCCGTCTAAGTTCCTTCTTGAAGGGCGACGGAGATACGAAGCTATTTCGGAGAATCGCTTTTGGCTGTCAATACTGTGTTGCTATCGGGAACGGTTGGAGCGGTGTTGAAGATGGCATACTTCACGATTTTCGGAAGCGAAGTGGAGTCTTCTGACCGGTTCAGCAGGCACTACGGTGCCGCCATTGCAGAAATGCGTCGGGCGTCGTCAGTTGCTGATAGCGAGATGCGGAAAAATACGCCAACGGAACTTAGGAGAGCAAAACGGATTCGCGAGATCCGTCGGCCCAAGTTGACGCTGACGAATTCTAAGTGGACGGCGAGTCAGCGTGAACGAAAGCAACCCTGAATCCGAAAACACTTTTCACTGGACGTGATCTCGCACCAAGCGCATGTTTGTGGTCATTCTCGCTCGCGTTGTTCTAGCAGGAGCGGCAGGAGCCGTCACGTTTTTCACCATTCGTAGTCAGCCGGACTGGTCTCGCGGTTCCACCGTATCACTCAACCGGTTACAGCGAAAGGTGGAGGGTTGCGTCACCTCGATAGCGGCTCCCGCCGCCGAAGCCATAAGCGATTTGGAGAACTTCAATTCGAGCGCAATGGCTTCCG
Organism: uncultured Acidimicrobiaceae bacterium; assembly: GCA_963849155.1. Taxonomy (GTDB): domain Bacteria; phylum Actinomycetota; class Acidimicrobiia; order Acidimicrobiales; family RAAP-2; genus RAAP-2. The sequence goes on along the minus strand of CAWKGL010000004.1, from coordinate 77,850 downwards.
TAATGGCTGGATTCTCAGTGGTCCACGGAGCTGATGAGTACGGCGTCATTCAATCAGTAGTCTCGAATGTCTCGCAGAATTTGACCAGCGCTTCTTGGGCCCTTACCTGGAAGAGTGCGATTAAACGTGAGATGCCAACGATCGAGTCCTTTTGCATCAAGCGGACTTCAATTTCTTACGCCAGTACCTTGACCACTACTCAAACGGCGACCCAGAACCCTTCAAGGCTCGTTGACTGCTCATTAGCGGGCAGCGCCTCCGATGGCGGCGAATATTATGAGTCCAAATTTAAGAATCAGTACATCACCCTGGTGGCACCAAGAGTTATGTATTGCAGTTCTCAATATAGCCCTGACGACATTGATGCCTGGGCTTTCGTTGGCGTTGGAATTAGAAATGCATGGAATGAGGATGCAATTTCTTCTGGAGTGATGCTCACTTCTGTTACTGGCCAAAGCGCCGTTGCTCCCGGAGAAACCTCGATCAGCCCATCGCTATTTGCGTGTGCTGTCTTATCCGGCGATGCGGCGGTACTCGACCAGTGCAAGGGTAAAAGTCAGATTCCGCAGGGCGACATTCTGAAAGTGTTGTCTATGGACGTTTCCAACTCTGCAGGTGTGATTGAGATTGTTGATCCAACAAACTCATTCTTTGACGCTTACGGCAGTTGCGGTCCATTTGATGGATCACAGGCAGAGACGTTACCCATTGCGTTGAGCGACTCATCTCGACAGTCCGACTTGTTTGCGTGTGATCTATCCATATCTCAGTCGAATGACTGCAACGAGGATGTCCGTATAGCGTTTCAGGTTCTGAAGAGAATGGTTGGCGTGTGAGACGCGGCAGCAATCTAATGGGTGATAGGAGGTTGACCCGCTAGCTCGAACGCCGATTGCTTAAGTTTTGGGATCCTTCCAATGCATCCGTCTGCCGAATATGGTTTCTTAAGAGGAGATTTGGGACTTCTGGTCTTTCGCGGATTTGGGTTGAACAATGTAGTTTCAGCCCAGTTCTTCAATCGCGAAAAAGATGATGAAGAAATTGTGTCTAACGCAACCAGTCAACCGCGTTTGGAAGTCCTAGCCGTATAGCTTCGCTGCAGATTTGCGGCAACACGTCTTGACCTACGATTGCGCTCACGCGCGATTTAATTGAACTGACTATTGGCTCAACTAAGTCCACTTCAAAAAGAGGGACTGAGGACGAACGAAGAAATAACAGAAGAAAATTTGCGGATTCGTTTGGGAAGGCGTCTACCAATTCTGACTGGCTGAAATCATTAAGACACCCATAGTGGGCGCGAATCTCGGAGGCGGGTTTTGCCGCCAGTAGTTTGACCGAAGTGGGAAAATGGCTGCCGGAATAAATGGCCCAGTGAAACATTTCACTAGCTTCGTCATTGCTCAGGGAAACCGGAATTCCCTTAATTCGATCTTCCCAATATCTGAATATCCACCTCTCAAACGAGGTCTCAACCAGTTCCTTTGGCGCATCCTTTAGTAATCTCCCGAACTTTTGAGACCAGCGTTTGAGACCATCTAGGTCAGCCAGGGCGATTACCGGGCCGATCCACTTCGGCGGCCGTCGATTTTCCACATCTCCATAGAGCGCGATGTAAGCGAGGTGATTAAAGAGCCGATCACGTTGTGATTCTGGCGCGGCACGAAGTTGGCGGACTGACTCCACGTAGTGTGGCAACAAGAGTGGGAGCGTCGATTGGTTCCATTGACCGACTGTTAGGAATCCGTTCCAAGCCTGGTTTGCCTGAACTGCATTGCGATTCCAGTCAAAAAGTGGAATCAACGTTTTGGTCGACCAATCAAAGTCTGCCAGACACAGAAAGTTCAGTTCGCCAGCGAGAATGCTCCTTGCAAATCCATGTTTCGAGCCTTCGCCAGTAATCAGATCAAGTATTGAATCGCGAAATTCTGGCTTCAACCCACTCCATTGATCCGCTTGGTCCCGCCATTCGCGGCTTATCCTGTACAGCAAGAATTGGACAGTTTTTCCCGACCAATCGTTGAAGGCGTCTTGTATCCAGTCCGCGTTTTCAGTGTGGACTTCGTCAGCTTCTCCGGCAGTCCAAAGCTTTTCAGACAATGCGCCGGCCTTTTCAAGCAACTCAGAAGGCATTTCATTCTGTTTCCCCCTGCTCGCGTTCGCGAGGAACTCTGCGACGGAATCGCGGATGGTGACAATTTCGCGATGAGAAAAGATCAGGTCGAATACTGAATTCCAGCTATCGTCAGAGAACTGTCCCATGGACCAACCATGAACAATTGCATTCCAAAGCTGCGAATCCCAATCGTTGTCTTCGCGGAGTTGAGCGCCCAGACTCACGCCCCACTGAGGATTTTGCCTTACGACTTCAGAGACGAGCCCGCAAACATCGCTCCATGAAGGGTCTATGCCGTTGTAGGCAACTCCTCTATATTTGGAAATATTCAATAAGAAATCTCTTGGAGGTTGTTGAACAACATTGTCAGGAGCCCAGGGCCATCTAGGACCGAATGTTCCCACTGACATCCAACGATCGAAATCCGGATTCTCTAGAGGAGCAAACAACGGATTTCGAGCCTGAACCGAATTCAATGCGTCCGCGGCGTTTTGAAAGTCACTGTCAGATTTGACTATCCAAAACAGGAAGTTAAATACTACGTAGTCCATTACCGAGACGTCAATCCCAACATTATCCTCCACTGGAGGTCCTGCAAGTACTTCACATAGCAACTGCTCTTTCAGAACCGAATTAGCCTGCGAAAGATTCAATCTGAGCAGTCTAAATACTTCATGTTTCGCGGGAAAATTCCAAAGAAGTTTATTGCTGAGAAGCCACTCGAGACGATCGTCAGGCGAAACGTCATCTCGTTCCGTCCATCCGTAAATGGCGAAGCGCCTAAATAGTGGGATTTCAGAACTTTGAAAGCTTTGGATCAGCCCCTGTGCGATACCGAGATTGGATTTCAATAGAGCGTCAAGCGTGTCTCTACAAGCATTAATCAAGAAATTGAGACCACTTTGGGTGTGCTGGTTTTGTTCGTGCACCTCAATGGCAGATCGATCGTAGGAGAGGGAATTCCAGACGGTCCCCTCCCTTTTCGCAAAACGCAAGAGGAAGTGCGCACTTTCCAGATGACTGATTAGAAAGTAGATGATTGAAGTTGCGAGAGTCGGAAGATTTGGCTGAAAATACTTCTCCCATGAATGAGTAAGCCAGTAGTCATCGCCCCTCAATTCAATGCTGGGCCATGCACCCATTGTTGCTTTGGGCACCGTCAACCACTTTAGTAACAAAATAGCGTTCGATTGATCTTCCGGCCATCTGCATTCAGAAAGTAGATAATCAAAATTTTTATCGACACCGTGTTCTGAAGTTGATAGCAAAGTTGGTATCCACTTGCTTACCATCGAAGGATTTGATTTTTGAATTCGACGAGCTTGCAAAGCTAGAGCGGGACAAAGAGTCCGAATCAAATCTGAATCATGAAATCTGCCCGAATCAAGAATCTGGTCGGGATTCAGCATCAATTCTTGAGCGAGCCACCATGTGAGAATTTGTTGAGCGGGGGTCAATTGCTCTTTCTTCTGAATAAAGGCGCGAACATAATCGTTCTGCAATACCCAATCAATCCACTCAGGTCCCTTCGCGTAATTGGTGATGATTCTGACCTGATCCGCATCTCCAAGAGCCCGACTTAGATAAGAGTTCTGCGTCGGATCACTCGGTGGATTGTTCGTCGTTATTTCCCGTATCCGAATTGCGTGATCAAGCAGTCCCATCCGAGACCGGTGGGACCAAGATTCTACACTTTCGGTCAATTTAATGTGAGGGCGGCTCCCTCGCATCGTCGTATAGGGAATGGGCTTGAGTCGAAGGCTCTGCCATAGATTGTCATTGTCCATTTTTCGTGGGACCATGATGTAGCGATTTTGGTGCTCTCTAGAGAGCCCTCGTGCGAGGTATGTCATTACTCGGTCATTGTGACCATATCCGACGAACAAGACCGTCGAAGTAGAAAACAAGTCATGAAGAAAACGTGTTGCCCAGGCTTCGTTAAGGTAGGCACGGCCAAAGTCAGCGTCCGTCACTACCAAATGTCTTGGGTCTTGTGACGTCGAACCGTGGAGGTAGACAAGTCCTTCGAAATCATTGCCCAGGGGTAAGGCTGGAGCTCGAAATGTTTCGACCTCATTCCACCTTTCCTTCAAAGCTGCCTCAAGATGCGTGTCGTAGTTGGTGGTAACAGCGCGAATGTCGGACTTGTTTCGAAATAAGCCCGCTAATGCGTGGTGAAGTCGATTCGGCCTCGAGTCCGCGCGAGCGATTATTGATTGAACACGCTGGTGAACTGGAATTCCGTCTTCGTCAAGTTTCCCAAGTACTACGTCAGGTTCCTCCCGAATTTCCCTAGGTGGAAAGCTCCTTTGCGCTCCGTGAGCAATCTCGGAAGTGAGCGCAGGGAATAAAGGCAGGCCCGAAGGCTTGTCGTGGGATACGCCGGCTCCAACAAATAGAACTAGATTTCCGTCATTTTGAGCATCGAGAACTTCATCTGGGATATCGACGTCACTTGTAATTAACAACGGCGATCACCCTCTTCATCGAGCATTCATTGTGGAGCGCGGTCGCCGAGATGGGGAGTGCTGGAAGGATGGTTTCATGATGTGTAAGGTGCCGTGCCATTTGAAGTCAACTCCCAACTATGCCGAACGAGGTCCGGAAGGTAGGTCCGATCGTGATCAATTCGTCCTTATGTTAGGTCTGACTCAGGTGTCTTCCTTTAAATGATGACAACAGACAACGAAAGAACTGGTTGAAGTAAGAATTTGAGCGTACTTATAGGCTCCACTCATGGATTCCGAGCAATGGGAAGTTCAGTCAAAATACAGGTCGCTGGACGAGAAGATTTGTTTCAGACTCAATACATTGTTATACGAGTTTGAGTTGCTGTATCACTTCGCCGAAGTGGCACTTAAATACGACGAGATTCTTCCTTTGGAAGACATCGTTGACGGGCTCGTTAATAAATTCGGCGAATCCGACATTACACGCCAACAATTACTGGCGATTGGCAGCGCAGAACTCGAGTCCAAGAGACTCCAAAGGAGTATCCGCTTGAAGGGCAGCGTAAAGCTTCCAGTGGATGTGTCGTTTGAAGATCTCATGGACGTGGTCGACGAGACAATTGCGTCAGATATAGAGGCCATCTCCGAGCCGATTGTCTCTGCCGTGGTAACTCACATCGACGAATCGGGTGGCGCAACATCCAGCGCTATCACGCACGAACTCATCGCGCGACTTCAACCCTTAGGCAGTGTTATGCGCACTGGCGTTTTATCTAATGCCTGCGGTGCGCTGGAACGTCACTTAACAAGGCTAGCATTTCTCTGCCGAGAACTCCCCGAACCCGGGAATCGCCCACTTTCCGCGCGCGACTTGATGGAATTAACTCGCAAACGTCTTAGGGAGGAGTTTGACCCGAATGGCAGACTCACAGAGACGGTGAACTTAATCTTCACTGAGCGAAATTCAATCATCCACCGTGAGGGTCGGGTCGATACCGTTTTCAGGAATCAGATGAAGAGCAGTCCGGTGAACGATGAGGATATGGGTGCGATACTCGACCTTACAGATGAGGACTTGCGCGGTAAGCTCGACTATTTGCTTGCTTATGCATTACGTTCGGCGTTCATTGATTGGTCTGAGATCGACGGAGAAAAGGCGTACTTTTATCCAACTTTGACATTTGCGCAAGTTCACCTGCTCGCACAGGAGCATTGGGCGTCACTTGCTCTAGTTTCTGATGAATTATTCGAGGCGATGGATCCTGAAGGCGTGCGGCCACACACCAGAGTCAATTACCTACTCGCATTGAAGCAATTTGTTGATTCGGACGTCAATGCTGAGTATAGGCAGCGCGTTCGCGACTGGGAGGCGCCCGACGGGGATATTTGGCGACTTGTGAAGTTTGCCTTGCTCGATGAGAACGATGCAGCGGTTGCGTTGATATCAGAGAATCCGGAACTGCGTGATTTCCTTGAACCAATCAATCGCGTGTTCGCAAACCTGATGACGGATTCGCGGCTGCTTGGTTGAACGTGAGTTCAGGAGTTTGAGCCATTTTCCGCCGTGGGGTAGCAATGATTTAGGGAATCTTGCGAAATAGTTATAGATCACGCAAAACCAAATTCCGAGACCCTCGGATCGTCACTACGAGACAATAGGACTATGGTGCGATTCAACCGTGCGATTGGTCAATGTCAAAGAACCCTGAACAAGCATGCGGATTCGTGTTAATACAGGCGAACGAAGAACCGAGGATCGTAAATTTTGTTGCCGTTCATCGATTTCGGCGAAATTGCACTTCCCTTCCTTGAATAATGATGTGGCAGAATATTGATCTAGAATCCATAACTTTTTGGTAATTGGTCTTGCTGGGCTAAAAATGGCTATCGAGATACGGGCCCTGAAGTTGGACAGAATGGACATCGATTTTTGCACCCGGTTCTGGCACTCTGAAAGACATCACTATGAAGATCACGCATGACGGGAATGGCTAAAGCGAGTTCACGCTCGTCAAGGTATATTGCACCCTCTCCGGTATCCGTGATAGTGGGCATAAATAACGGCTAGAAGTTGCCTGTGGATTACTTTTAGTGGGTGAGCACGCTTGATCAGAGACGGGAAGCCGAATCTTTAACACACTGCGACATTATCTCTGCTAGCCGTTGCTGACGCTTTTGCTGCCTTTTCGATTTTCCAAAAAAAAGGATTCTCGAATGAGCAAGAATTCTCAATTGCTACCGCAGAATTCATTCACATAATCCTGCAACTCCTTTGGGACGATTTGCTTGACCTGCAAGTAGTTCACCATATTCCCGTTAAATCGAAACATTCACCTTCACGACTCTTTGGAGTTCCCCCTCATCAAAATTGTGGATACTAGAGTTCGAAAATGGCTTCTTTGGTGGTCTTTTCCGTTGACGTCACACGATGCGCCGCTTTCTACGAGAAGGTACTCGGTTTACGTGCCCAGCCAGAGGTATCTGGCGATATTCGCCTATTCGGTGACGGTGAAGAGGTCCTCGTACATTCGGTACCCAAAGAGGTTGCCATGAACATAGTGATCAGCATTCCTCCGTCCCCGCGTGAAAACTCGGCGCTAAAGCCTGCTTTTGACGTTGCATCGCTCGAAGTCGCCCTTGATCAAGTGCGATCGACGGGAGGGGTAGTGACGAACCGGACGTTCACTCTCGACGGTCTCGCTCGTCATGATGTCCTCGACCCTGATGGCAATGTCATCCAACTACGCTGTCGCGTTCCGTAGTCTCAGAGATAACTACGAGGCGACAAGTCGGAGTAGGGATACGTTGGCACATCCCTCGGCGAACCCGAAGGGACGCTGGGGCGTCGGGCGGGCCGGAGCGACCTTATTAGAGTTAGCTGGCGCCTAGGCAAAACTTGTCGGGAGCAGATTACCTGGGTTGTCTTCGAACAGCACTACCCATTCGCTCAATCAACGGGACCGGCCTGGGGATAGGGTTGTCCCATGAGCGACGCAACGAGAGCCGACATCAGCAACGAGAACGAGGCGCAAGAATCAACGCCTCGAAAGCGACGTTCACTTCGACCACACGAGCAATTGATTGGACTCATCATTCTTTCGGTGGCGTTCATCATCGGATCCCTCTCAGTGGCTTCAGGCATCCGGGGTCGTAATCAAGCACCGCATCAAATCACGATTACGGGTTCCGCCGAAACATCGGTCACCTCCAATGAGTTTCAGTGGACCGCAACGGTATCCAGCACTCAATCGAGCACGTCCGCGGCACTGGCACAATTGAATGGTTGGACCGTCCAGATTCGTAAGGAACTGTTGGCCGCCGGAGCATACAGCAGCGAAGTGTCCGTTGGTGCCGTGAACGTGCAGCCAAATTATCTGCAAACTGGTGCGGTGAGCAGTTTCACGATGAGCGAAACGGTCAACGTGCAATCCACGCGCCTTTCCGCCATGCAGAATGTGGTAGGTGTCAGCAATGTTCTGCTTTCGCAGAACATCCCGTTCATTGCCCAACAGCCGGAGTACACCTTCAACGGCCTAAAGAAGCTTCGACCGATGCTCACCGCAGAGGCGGCTGCTAACTCACGAAAGCGCGCCCAAGCCGCCTTGGGCAAGAACGTCAAACTTGGGAATCCAATCTCGATCACGGTCGGACAGGTATCTGTCGATGCGCCCGGTTCCGTCGATTACGGCAGTGGCGACTTCAACACGAGCTCAATCCCCAAGGTTGTCTCAGTGGTCGTCTACGCCACGTACTCAACTTGATACTTGACCATTACAAAGTGGCACCGAAATCGTCGTCGTAGTCCTGCTGACCATTCAATCAATGAGGCTGTGCGTAGATGGCGATGCTCTAACGTCGAGCGAGTCGTTCGAGTCGGTGCTCTCGTGCACCGTTGGCGGCCACTCTTTCGAAACTCTGGTCTGATCGGCTTGCAACCCGATGCGTGCTAGGCGCGCCAAGCGAATCAACGTCTGCTGGCGCTAGCCCACGAATTTCTTGATGTCCGCAATGATCTTGTCCTCAATCTCGAGGCTCCAGGCTGAATCGGCGACGTCAACGACGAGGAAGAGATCCGACACCAGGAACGTCTCGATGGCGGCGACGCCCAAGTGCTCGAGCCACTTTCCAATTCCGAAGCGGACCGAAAAATCGGCGGGGCTGCCGCTGATGGTGATCGTGAACGCACGGTCGGCGTCGACCACGTCGCGCAGGAATCCTTGCTTCTTGGCCTGTATCACCGTGCCCTGGGCGCTCGGCGCAGAAGACTGGACTTTGAATCCGTCGTCGGTGAGGTACTTCTCGATGTGGGCTTGTAGTTGACCGAGATCGGTTCCTTTTCCCGTGAAATGTTCCGTCTTATCGCCGAGCATTGTTTCCTCCTTGGGACGTGGTGTGACGTCGTACCTTGAAGCGTAGCGAGGTTCTCTTTGGACGGTACGCGAGTGGACGGGTCCGGGGCCGCTGACCAACGCCGCTGGAAAGGATCAGCTACGGGCGTCGCGTTTGGGTGGGGGAAGCGGTTTCACGGTGCCGTGAGGTGGTGCGGGGGTACCCGCCACGTTCATCAGCCAGCTCACCATGACGAAGTAACTCACGATCGTGGTCAATTCCACGACGCCGTTCTGACCGAATTGGATGAGTGCTTGGTCGTAAACGTGGTCGCTCACGTCGTGGTGTTCGAGTAACGACGAGGCGAAGTCGACGGCGCTGGCCTCTACCGGCGAGAGCTCCACGAGACCCTGGTTGGTGCGCAACGATTCGATCTGCTCCTCGCAAACTCCGAGACTTAGCGCGACGGGAACATGGACCGCCCATTCGTACTGGTTGTGCGTCGCGGCGGCGACATAGCAGACGACCAACTCGTGGACGCGCCGATCAATAGTGCCAAAGAAACGCAACTCCGAACCCAGTGCCTCGATCCGTTCACAGAGATTCGGCGCGTAGAGCAGTGGGATGAAAGGACCGACGACGCCACGGCGAGGGCCACTCTTTAGCGTCTCGGAGACGCGACGTTGATCGGCATTCAGTGAATCGTCGGCGAGGAGCGGTAGACGCTCTTTCGCGGTCCCCTTATCGTGACGCTGACCCGGACCTTTCGAAGTTGATGAGCCCACGTCGCCTCTCTTGGTGCACGTTGGAATCGTTAGGGCAACTGTAGCCACGCGGCGGCCGGTGTTTCTCTGAACGTTCGTACTGGTGACGAGATTTCGTGACCGCCCCGGGTGGCAAGCCCAGTCATGTGGATTCCTACTCCGCTCGTAGTGCGAACTACGACTGAGTAGAAAACCAAAGGCCTCCGCGTCGCAAAGTCACTTTGACATAATGGCCTCATGTCCTTTCTCTCTGTGAATCCGACCACGGGTGACGTCCTTCGGGAATATCCTGCTCACTCGCGCGACCAGGTCCAAGACGCCCTGGCGCTCTCGGCCCGGACCGCGTCCATCTGGCGTTCGACGTCCTTCGAGGAGCGTGGCCGCCTCATGCTCGAGGCGGCGGGGATTCTCGAGCGCGAGGGAACTGCGATCGCGACGATGCTCACCACCGAGATGGGAAAGACCTTGGCGTCGGCCAAGGGCGAGGTCGCCAAATGTGCGACGACAATGCGTTACTACGCCAGCCATTCGGCGGCCATGTTGGCGGACGAGTCGATTTCGTCGCCGGCGTCTCGAAGCGGGGTGCGCTACGAACCGCTCGGTGCCGTCTTCGCGGTGATGCCGTGGAACTTCGCTCTCTGGCAGGTGATTCGGTTCGCGGCACCCGCACTCATGGCGGGAAACGTCGGCATCCTCAAGCACGCCTCCAACGTGCCCCAAGCCGCGAGTTTTCTGGAGACGTTGTTTCAGCGGGCGGGCTTTCCCGAAGGATGTTTCATCAATTTGTTCCTAACGCACGACGACGTACCTATGGTCATCGCTGACGAGCGCGTCGCCGCGGTCACACTCACCGGTTCTGAAGGCGTCGGGCGTACGATCGCCCAACTCGCTGGTGCGAACCTCAAAAAGTGTGTACTCGAGCTTGGCGGCTCGGACGCGTTCATCGTCGCGTCGTCGGCTGACCTGGCCAGCACCGTACCCATGGCGGTGACCGCTCGAATTCAGAACAACGGGCAAAGCTGCATTGCGGCCAAGCGGTTCATCGTCGTGCGTCAGCGGGCCGATGAGTTCATCTCTCGATTTGTCGCGGGCATGCAAGCGGCGATTGCCGGTGATCCGCTGGATCAATCGACGGTCGTGGGGCCCCTCGCGACCGGGGCGCAGCGCGACCTCATCGCCAATCAAGTCGCACAGTCGGTCAGCGCGGGTGCGACGTTGCTGTGCGGGGGAGTGCTACCGCAAGGACCGGGTTTCTTCTACCCGCCGACGGTACTCACCGACGTACCGACCGATTCGCCTGCCGGCTGCGAAGAATTGTTCGGGCCCGTCGCGGTCGTGCGAGTCGTGGAGGACCTCGACGAAGCGATCGCGGTGGCGAACGACACCCCTTGGGGACTCGGTGGTTCCATCTGGGCACAGGATGCTTCGGAGATCGACCAGGCCATCGTGGGAATGGAAGCCGGCATGGTGTTCGCCAATGCCATTGTCGCGTCGTCACCCGAACTGCCGTTCGGCGGTATCAAGAACTCCGGCTACGGTCGTGAACTCTCGGCATTGGGCATTCGCGAGTTCACCAACGCCAAGACCTTCTACGTTGCGTGAGTTAATTCTTCGAAGTGCAAGAAGGGTTGATCCTCGGACTAAAGTCGTGCGCGATTTGCAACTTGGCTGAATAGCTGTAGGTGTCGAAGCCGACTCGGCGAGCTGTCCGCTCGAATGCGCTGTGTTTCACTTGGAACGTTGGCGCAGTGAGTCGCCGTCAGTGTCCCGCTTGCAATTTCACTGGAGGGTCGAGCTTCGAACGCCGTTCGTCTCTTCAATCAAGCCTTATGCCACTCCTCATCAGAGTGACTGGCGAACCACGTCACGAGTGCAATCGCGGCGACGAGAACGGTAGCGATGAGAAGTGGGCTGAAAAGTACGGAATTCAAGACCAGTATCGCCCCCACGAGTCCGCCGAGGAACATGCTGAGCACCGCGATGAGCCGACGGGTATTGGCGACACTCACGTTCGCGACGTCACCGAGGTCGGCAACGATGCCCGTGATCGTGAGCGTCAGCACGGTCGTCGTGAGGTCGGGCACCGCCAACTTCCTCGCCGTGGCGTTCTGGACGCCCATCGCGACACCCATGACGACGATGAGCGCGTAACGATAGGCGCCCGCAGCGGGGTAAGCGACCTGCGTCGCCAGGATGCTTCCCGTCAGGAGAGCCCCAGTTTCTGTCAACGACGCCCGAAGTAGCAGGGTCCCGCGGTGGGTGCGGCCGTGCGCGTAGAGCCTTCCGCCGATGGCCGCCCCGAAGGCGAATGCCACGATCGCCGCCAACGACGCGGCGATGGAGAATCCTGGCGCACCCGCCAGCGCGAAGCCCAGGAATACGACATTCCCAGTCATATTGGCGACGAAGACGTGTCCGAGCACGAGGTAGCTGAACGCATCGACAAGACCCGTGACGAGGGTCATGAGGACGAGAAGCAAGGGAAGTGGTCCGTGACGAACGTTACGGCGCGGACTGAACGTCTCGATCAAGCCCGAGAGGAGTGTGTTCACATTTCTCCGATCATCGGCAAGTGCGTCATCGACGCGTAAATCGCGTAGCGAGTTTGGTCGTCGCTCACCGGTCGTCGAAGTGGACGTAGTGGCGAAGTGGTACCAGTGATCGTCGGTGGCGGGGGTCGACGGCTCCCCAGATGCCTCGTGGCAGCCACAGCGTTATCGCTATGGCGAACGCCCCAAGGATGACCAGATACCAGGCCCCGTAGGAGGCGAGTGACTGCTGCAAGATAAAGAAGATGATTGCGCCGATGATAGGTCCTTCGAAGGACCCGATACCGCCGACGAGCACCATGAAGATCATGAAGGCTGAATACTGAACGGAGAACGCCGAGTTCGGTTGCACTTCGAGATTCGACAGGCAGAGGAGTGCTCCCGCTCCACCGCAGATGGCGGCCGAGAGGACGAACACCAGCCGCTTGGTCCGGGCGACATTCACGCCGGTTGCGGCGGCGGAATGCTCCTCGTCTCGCACCGCGACCAGGGCCATGCCGACTCGACTGCGCAAGAGGAGGCCCGTCGTCGCGAGGGCCAGGACGGTGAGGCCGAGGGCGAACCAGTAGGTGACGTTGTCGCGGTGAATAGGGTTCAGATTGTTCAGGTCGTTCAGCGAGGCGCCCGCGCCACCGCCGAGGTTGCCCTGTTGGGCGATGACGAGTTGGAAGACCTGGGCGATCACCCAGGTTCCAATAGCGAAGTAACCGCCTCGCAAGCGAAACGCGAGATAGGAGACGGGAACGCTCACGAGTCCGGACAAGAGAATCGCGAGGGGCACGGCGTACCATGCGAGGATCCCGTGGATCGCCAGGTCCAACACGGCGTAGGACGCGAACCCGATGAACGCCTGGTGCCCGATGCTCACCATCCCGCCGTAGCCAGCCGCCAGATTCCACCCGATGGCCATTATCAACAGGATGAAGAATTGCGTGAGGTTATTCGTGGCGGAGTCGCCCGCGATGCTCGGCGCAAAGATCAAACCGACCACGAGCGCTGCGGTGAGGCCCAGCGCCACTTTCGATCCACGCGAGCCGCGCGTGACATCGATGTTCTGGTCTTGTCGAGTATCGAGGCTCATCGCACGCTCACGTTCCTCGAGGCGATCAAGCCTTGGGGTCGAAAGGCGAGGACCGCCAGGAAGACCAGGTCACCAATGAGTATGCCGTCGGCGGGATTGATCTGGCTGCCGACCGTTTGGGCGACGCCAAGAACAAGTCCTCCCACGAGTGTTCCCCATAGGTTGCCGAGACCTCCGATGATCACTGCCTCAAAGGCAAAGAGCAAATCGGCCGATCCAGAAGATGGCGCGAATGACGAGCGCATCGCCAAGAAGAGTCCACCGACCGCCACTGTCGCGAGAGCGATCGCCGTTGCGAGAGCCCGGGTCCGTTTGGGGTCAATCCCGCTTAACGCGGCGGCCCGACGACTGTCGGCCGTCGCGCGCAGGGCCCTTCCGGCGCGAGTCTTGGATAGGAACAGCTGAAGTCCGATGATGACCAGCACGGCGACGACGAAGATGATGACGTTGAGGCGACCCACGTAGATATCGGTCGCCACCTTCCAACTTTGATACGACAAGGCGCCGATGTTGAGTGATTGGTCGTTGGCCCCAAAGGTCTGCTGAAGCAAGTTCTCAATGATGATCGAGAGCCCGAACGTGACCAGGATGGGCGACAGTTCACCGCCGTTGAGGGCGCGATCGAGCAAGAAACGTTGAAGCAGGTATCCCACGACCGCGGCGACGGGAATGACTGCGGCGAAGGTCCACAGAGGATTACCGCCGAGGTGCTCGATGAGGATGATCGAAAAGTATGCCCCCAGTACGCCGAGGTCGCCGTGGGCGAGGTTGACGAGTCGCATGACGCCGAACATCAGTGATAGCCCGCACGCGAAGATTGCGTACAGACCACCGAGGAGCAGTCCTTGGATGACGGCGTTGGTCCAGATCATTTCATCCTCGTTGATCCGCTGGCGCTGGTCCTATTGCCGAAATACGCTTCGGTGATCGCGGTTTGGCTGAGTGACTTTGGCTCGCCTTCGAGCACGACTCGTCCTTCAAGCAGACAGATCACGTGGTTCGCCACGCTGAGTGCTTCGGTGATGTTCTGTTCCACGAGCAGCAGTGTCGTGCCCTCGGCGGCGATACGACGAAGTCCCACGTAGAGGTCTTGAATGACCACCGGCGCCAAACCGAGGCTGACCTCGTCGAGCAAGAGCAGTGACGGGTTCGACATGAGGGCTCTTCCAATGGCGACCGCCTGTTGTTCGCCACCCGAGAGCACCGCGGCGCGGTTCTTGCGGCGCGCCTTGACGAGTGGGAAGAGTTCGTAGACCGCGTCAAGATCCCACGTGCCGGGGCGTTTCGCGGCCGTTCCGCAGAGCAGGTTGTCCTCGACGGTCAGGGTTCCAAAGAGGTGACGGCCTTCAGGTACGAGGGCGATGCCGCGGCGGACCCGGTTGTGGGGCGCGCTCTTGGTTATGTCAGAACCGTCAAAGTACACGTGGCCGTCACGAGGCCGAAGTTCCCCAGAGATCAGCGAGAGCAGGGTCGACTTCCCTGCGCCGTTGGCTCCGATCACCGCAAGGATCTCGCCTGATCCAAGATTCAAGGAGAGCTCGTGCAATGCTTGAAGATGGCCGTAGTACGCGGTGACGCCGTCGAGGCGAAGCAAGGTCATCAGCGCGACTCGATGAACGTGGAACTGCCGAAATAACTCTCGATGACCATCGGATTATCGAGTACTTCTCGTGGCGTTCCTTCGGCGATGATCGATCCGCCGCTCAGGCACACCATGCGCTGCGCGGTGCTCATCAAGGCATGCACCACGTGCTCGACCCATAAGAAAGTCAGACCCTGGTCGCGCAAGGCGAGAATGATGTCGGTCAGCTCGGTGACTTCACTGTCACTGAGTCCACCGGCGACTTCGTCTAAGAGCACGAGTGACGGGTCGCCCGCGATGGCTCGAGCAACCTCGAGGCGCTTTCGGTCCAACAAGCGCAGCTGAGCGCCGGCGACGTTCGCGAGGCTCTTCATACCGCATTGCTCGACCGCCAGGGCGGCGCGTTCGTTCGCTTCGTTTCCGCGAAAGCCTCCGGCTTGTTGCGCCGCAAGGAGGGCGTGCTCGAAGACCGTGAGGCCCACAAAGGGTCGCGGAATCTGATAGGTGCGGCCGAGGCCGAGACGAGCGCGTTGGGTCGCGGATAGGTGCGTGACGTCTCGACCGTCAAAGGTGACGGTCCCCGAGTCGGGCCGGACGTCGCCGCCCACCATGGCGAGCATGGTGGTCTTACCGGCGCCGTTCGGCCCGACCATTCCGACAATGGAGCCTCGTTGGACTCGTAGGTCCACGTCCTCGGCGACGATTGTCGAACCAAGGCGCTTGTTGAGACCGCGGATCTCGAGGAGTGGCTCTTCGCTCAGACAGTCGCTCCGGGTATGACCTGGGGCGTACTGGCCACGGGAATGTTCGGGTGTCCGTTATTGGTCACGATCACGAGAGCGTACCCAGACTGGGTGTTGCCCGCGCGCCACTGTCCGCCCACGAGCGGCGTCTTGGTGACGTTGGGAACCGGTCCGGTCTGCCAGTCGAGCGGCCCGACGATCGTGCTCAACTTCAGCTTGGAGAGCGCCGAGACGAAGGCGGACTTGTTGTGCGCCTCGCCGGATTGCTTGAGCGTCGCGATCGCCACTTCGAACAGCGCGTGCACGAAGCCAATGGGTTGGGTCCATTGGTCGCCGGTCTTCTTCTCGTAGGCCGCTGCGATGTGCGCGCAATTCTGCTTGGTGAGCGAGCTGACAAACGGGTGCGTGGGCCCCCACCAGTACTCGGTACCGATGTTTTCGGCAAGCGAGCCAAGCGCCTGAGCTGAACTCGGAAAGAGCATGGCCTTGGCGATGGTGGCGACCTTGGGAATGTAACCCTGTGACGCCGCCTGCTTGTAGAAGGTCGTGAAGTCCGGTGGAATCGGTACGCCGGTCAATATCTCACAGTTGCCATTTCGAAACGCCGCAATCTGTGCGGTGAAGTCCGTCGTCCCGTCGGCGTAACGACCAGGGTCCACGATGTTGTAACCGAGCGGTTTCGCGAACGATGGAAAACCCGTGGTCGTTGACGCGAAGGCATCGCCGTCGCTGTCGTTGGGCCAGAGACCGCCGATGTTCTTGTTGTTCGGTACCGCGCTCCAAATACTCGAGTAGACCGCTTCGATGTCCTCGAGGCCCCAAAAGAAGTGATACGTCCACTTGTACTTGGTGGTGGGCGTCGCGCCTCGACCAAAGAACCAAGACTGCCACGGAGCGACAGTACTAATGCACGGGACTTGGTTGGCTTCGCACTGGTCCGACACGGGGTTGGTCGTGTCAGGTGTCGACGACACCAGCATGATGTCCACCTTGTCATTCTTGATCAAGTCCTCGGCGACGCTCGCGGCGGTTGCGTCAGTCGACTGGCTGTCCTTGACGATCACTTCAATGGGATAGTTGACACCCTTGATTGTGATGCCCTGGGCGAGCAGCGACTTCAGCGCCGAGATGACGAAGGCGTCCGCAGCACCGAAGGGTGCGAGTGGTCCAGTTTCGGGACTCACGTAGCCGAATTTGATCGTCTTGCCTCTGGCGATTACGTTCGCACCGGCCTGCTCAAGGTCGACTGCGCTGCTGAGCCCTACCGCCGCGAGGCCCGCTAAACCGCCTTGTAACAACGACCGTCTGCTCCATTCGCGTTCGGACGTGAACTGTTCATTGTTTTCGTGCATTCTAAATTCCCCCTGATCTAGAAACATCTTTTGGCGAAACATACCACCGAAGATTGAAAAAGATAAGGGTTGATTTTGAAAATTGACTTGCTGTATGTTCTGGCTCTAGAGATCTTTCGCGCGGTCGTTTGCGAACTTTTTCGGCGCCTTGGCGAAGTCGAACTGTATGGTGTTTTTACTTGGTTCATGAAGCGCAGGTAGGTACAACTGGGTTGACCAGACGTGCGTGCATCTAAGGGGGGATCGATGACGAAGTACAAGACAGTGTTCGCGAGTCTGGACAACTTCGAAAGAGGTGGCGTAGAAGTTATCAATGACGACCCGAAGAACTACGTCTTCTCCAACATGTTCGACGTCGCTAGTCAATCGCAACCATGGGAGAAAGTGGCGATTGCGCGTAACCAGGAGTACGTCCTTGAGGCGATTCGCGCCGAAGGCACTTCGCCTTGGCGAGTCACACCTCACGACGAGTTTGCCCTTGTCGTCGACGGCGAAGTCGTCATCGATCTACTCGATCCCGACGAGAATCTGATCGAACCTTCTTCGTCGGGTTCGATATCCGTCTCTGGTGATCCAGCGGGGAAAGCCATGGGAAGGATCACCGCAAAGCGCGGGCACTTGTCATTACTGCCCGCCGGCAAGTGTTACCGGATGAGCGCGCAAATGCCATCGGTCGTCTTACTGCAGACGATCATGGGTCCCGAGACGATCGAGCGCTGGTCCAAAATCTGTCAGAAGTTCTAGTGAGAAGGAGTCGTCATGACCGACACCGCAACGGTTATAAGTGAACCGCCCAACGAGCACGGCTACAAACCCTTTACCTTGGGGGGATTCCGCTTCGAGCGTGACGAGCACTTCGTACACGTGCAGTGGCCCACGGGTCGTCACGTGGCGGCGGCCGAGCCCTTCTTGAAGGCGCTCATGCGCGACGTCGCGTGGAACTTCTTCTACGGAACGGTGAACTTCGATTCAGTGATCGGTACCCTCAACCATTACGGTGACGTCGATCTGTTCGCTGGTCGGTTCAATGAGGAATATCGCAAGGCGGAGCTCGACCACTCTGAGAACTTTCCACACGATGAGATCAAGGCCACGTTTCAAGCGATGCTCGACGACTGGGTCAACGAGGACTTCGACCCCTTCGCCGCACCGATGGAAACTGGATCGGCCTACGGTGAGAAGACGGGCAGTAACGCGCCCGCGGTTACTCGCACGCGTATCGCCGCGAAACGAATGGTGGGGCTTCCCGGCGACGAGCCGCTGCGTAGTGACGAGTCGGGTTACCCGGTGAATCGGGCCTTTTTGGACGTCGACCAGTCGGAGCCGAAGGTGGAGGTGAACGCGGGGTACGAGAACGAGGTGTCGGCGTTCAACTTCTTTGCCTATTTGTCACGAAGTGACGTGACGTGGAATCCTTCGGTTGTTTCGGTCTGTCGCGACAGCCTTCTGTGTCCCACGACCGAGGAATTCATCCTTCCCATCATCCATGGCAACGACCGGGTGGAGTGGTTCGTCCAATTGAGCGACGAGATCATCTGGGAGGTGGAGGACCGAGAGACCGGTAAGCCTCGGGCCAAGGTCGTCATGAAAGCGGGGGACTGCGCCGCGATGCCGGCCGACATTCGCCATCAGGGTTACTCACCGAAGCGCTCAATGCTCCTGGTCTGGGAGAACAACTCGGCCGACTTGCCGGGTCAAATTGCGCGCGGTGAGGCACCGACGGTGCCCGTCACCTTTTGAGTGACCTTGTTCCAGCGCGGACTGTTCATCGATGGCGATTTCGTTGACGCGCGAGACGGCGCAACACTCGAAGTACTTAATCCTCACGACGGTTCGCTGATTGCGGTCGTCGCCGAGGGCGGCGAGGACGATGTCGACCGGGCCGTCGTCGCGGCGAAAGATGCGTACCCTGCTTGGTCGTCTCTGGCGGCGAATGAACGTGGTCGAATACTCCTGCGTCTGGCCGACATCATCGAGGCGCACGCCGACGAGCTCGCGCGTCTTGAGTCCACTGACACTGGTCACCCGCTAAAGGACACCACCGTGCTTGACGTGCCGCGCACGGTGGCCACGTTTCGCTACTTCGGGGGCATGGCTGACAAATACCAGGGATTTGTCCCGCCGGTCGAGACTGGCTTTTTGAACTACGTCCTGCGCGAACCAATTGGCGTGGTCGGACAGATCGTGCCTTGGAACTTTCCCCTGATGTTCTGCGGGTGGAAGTTGGGTCCCGCGCTCGCCGCAGGCAACACCGTAGTCATGAAGCCCTCGGAACTGGTGCCACTCTCGACGCTGCGACTCTGCGAACTCTTCGACGAGGCCGGATTGCCCCCGGGCGTGCTCAACGTGGTGCCCGGTTACGGTCAGCGAGCTGGCGCACGAATCGCCGCTCATCCCGACATTGGCAAAGTGAGTTTCACGGGTTCGACGGCCACCGGTCGTTCAGTCGTCCAAGCTTCGGCGGGGAACCTGAAGCGGTTGCAACTGGAACTTGGTGGCAAGGGGGCGAACATCGTCTTCGCCGACGCCAATCTCACGTCGGCGGTCAATGGTTCAGCGTTCGCAATCTTCCACAATCAAGGTCAGGCCTGCATTGCGGGTTCGCGACTGCTCGTCCAAGACCTCGTGGCGGACGAATTCCTTGATCGATTTCTCACTTTGGCCGAGTCGATCAAAGTCGGCGACCCGCTCGCGCCCGGTACCGAGATGGGCCCCCTCACGTCGTCGTTGCACCGCGACCGCGTTCTCAACTACGTGCAGGTGGCGCTCGATGAAGGAGGCGAGATCCTCAGTGGAGGTGTCGCCCCCGAGGACCCGTCTCTCGCTGGTGGCTACTACGTGCGTCCGACGGTGGTTCGGGCCAAGCCACAGAGTCGAGTGTGCCAGGAGGAGGTCTTCGGCCCCTTCGTGACGGTGAGTACGTTCCACGACGACGACGAAGCGATGGCCCTGGCGAACTCGACCGACTATGGACTGGGTGGCGGTCTTTGGACGAGTGACCTGTCGCGAGCGCACCGGGTGGCCAAGGCAATGAAATCCGGCATGGTGTGGGTTAACAGTTACAAGAGGGTCAATCCCGGCTCGCCCTTCGGTGGCGTGGGCGACTCCGGTTATGGCCGTGAAATGGGCTTTGAGGCGATGCACGAATACACCGAACCAAAGTCGGTGTGGATCAACGTCGACGCGGCGATTCCGCCCTGGTACCCGCGATAGTTCGTGGCCGAATTCACGTCGCTCGCGAGCGCCATTCAACAATGCGTCCATGACGGAGACCGAGTCGCCCTCGAAGGGTTCACTCACCTCATTCCGTTCGCCGCGGGTCACGAGATCATTCGCCAGCGCCGCCGTGAACTGACCCTCGTACGTATGACGCCAGACATCATCTACGACCAGATGATCGGCATGGACTGTGCGTCCAGTTTGATCTTTTCCTGGGCCGGGAATCCGGGTGCCGGTTCACTTCACCGTTTCCGAGACGCCGTCGAGAATGCAAGACCGCACGCGCTCGAGATCGAAGAGCACAGCCACGCTGGGATGGCCACGCGCTACGCCACGAGTGCGAGCGGATTACCCTTCGGCATCCTGCGTGGTTACACGGGCACTGATCTGGCGACGGTCACCAAGAACATCGCGTGGGTTGAGTGTCCGTTCACCGGTGAGACACTCGCCGCGGTACCGGCACTTGACCTTGACGTCGGCATCATTTGTGCCCAACAAGCTGACGGTGAGGGCAACGTGATGCTGTGGGGCATCACCGGAGTACAAAAGGAGACCGTACTCGGTGCGCGACGCTCGATCGTGCTGGTCGAAGAAGTCGTTGACTCGTTCTTACCGCACGTGAATGGCGTTGTCATACCGTCGTGGGTCATCGACGCCATCGCCATCGTCCCCTCTGGGTCGTTCCCTTCATACGCGCAGGACTACTCTGAACGTGCGAATGCCTTCTACGCAGGCTGGGAGTCGATTAGTCGCGATTACGACGTATTTCAGGCGTGGATGAGCAAGCACGTGATGGCGACGGTCGACCACGGTGAGTTTCTCTCCTCCCTGGACCCTTCACTGCGTGAAGCGAAAGGTGCCTGAGTCTCCCATGACCGAACTCGACTGGACAAGCGACGAAATGATGGCCGTCGCGGCGGCCCGCGAACTGCGTGACGGCACGGTCTGCTTCGTGGGAATTGGGTTGCCGAGCACGGCGGCGAACCTCGCCCGAGTTACCCACGCGCAACGGGCAGTCTTGATTTACGAGTCGGGCTGCATCGGTGCGAAACCAGATCGCATTCCCCCGTCGATAGGCGATGGCGTGCTCAGTCGAAGCGCCGACGCAGTCGTACCAGTTCCGGAGATCTTCACCTATTGGCTCCAGGCAGGACGAATCGACGTGGGTTTCCTGGGAGCAGCGCAAGTAGATCGGTGGGGCAACATCAATACGACTGTCGTAGGAGACTACGCGGCGCCGACGGTTCGCCTCCCGGGCGCGGGTGGCGCCCCCGAGATCGCGACCTCGTGTGGGCGAGTCATCATCACCCTTCGCCACTCTGAGCGCGCGTTGGTAGACAAAGTCGATTTCGTCACGTCTTTCGGACACGGGAACGGCACTCGAACGCGTCGAGAACTCGGACTGCCTGGCGCCGGCCCCCAAGTGATAATCACCGACCTTGGCGTCATGCGCTACGACGAAGCAGGGGCCGAATTCGTCCTCACCGAAGTACATCCGGG
The DNA here is from genome assembly GCA_963849155.1 of uncultured Acidimicrobiaceae bacterium. Classification (GTDB taxonomy): domain Bacteria; phylum Actinomycetota; class Acidimicrobiia; order Acidimicrobiales; family RAAP-2; genus RAAP-2. The sequence goes on along the minus strand of CAWKGL010000004.1, from coordinate 56,165 downwards.
AGTGAGCGTCGACGACGTGATCCATAAGACCGGTTGGGCTTTGCGCGTGGCTCCGGCACTGAGCCAGACACAGCCGCCGAATGCGGGCGAGTTGGCCGCGCTGCGATCATTCGTGAGGGGCTGACGTGGAGGCATTTGTCTATGACGCACTGGCGGGTCGCGTGGTGTTTGGAGCAGGACGCCGGCGCGAAATCGGGGATGAGGTCGATCGCCTCGGGCTGGAACGGGTCTTGTTGATTGCCGACGGCTTTGATTTGGATCGAGCGCACGAAATCGAGCACGTGCTTGGTGTGCGCTGCGTCGGGCTGTTCACGAATGTCGCCCAGCACGTGCCGTTGGCTCTGGCGCAAGACGTTCGTGATCTCGCGACGACGACAGGCGCACAAGGAACGGTGACACTCGGAGGAGGTTCGGCGACAGGTTTTGGTAAAGCCGTGGCACTCTCGCACCGTTTGCCACAGCTCTGTCTGCCCACCACATACGCGGGTTCAGAACTCACGCCAATCTGGGGACTCACGGAGGGCACACATAAGCGCACGGGTCGCGCCCTCGGAGTTCAGCCCGTCACCGTGATTTATGATCCGGAGTTGACACTTGCCTTGCCAATGGGCATCGCCGGACCCAGCGCGATGAACGCGTTGGCGCACGCGGTTGAAGGACTCTATGGTCCCGGCGCCAATCCGGTGATGACTGCGGTTGCGCTGGAATCGGTGCGAGTGCTTACTGAACACTTGCCCCTGATGAAGCGGGATCCGTCGGACCTGGCTGAGCGAACGTCAGTGCTCTACGGTGCCTATCTGGCCGGTGCGGTCTTGGCGGTCGTGGGGACCGCCCTTCACCACAAGACCTGTCACGTGCTCGGCGGTCTCTATAACTTGGACCACGGTCAGATGAATGCAGTCGTGCTCCCTCAGGCACTGGCGTACAACGCGCCCGCGATTCCTCGTCAATACGAACGCCTTTCGTCGGTCCTCGGTGGCGACGCGGCCGACGTTCTCTACGATTTGGCCCGAACTCTCGATACCCCGTCGAGCCTCCTGCAGATCGGGTTTCCCGCCGATGGCGTCGACGTCGCCGCTCCCCTCGTGGCTGAAGCGGCGATCGACAACGTCCGATCATTGACCGTAGCGGAGTCCCGTGCGTTTCTCGGAGCCTGTCTGAGGGGAGATCGACCGTGAGCCACGCCTACATCGTTGACGCGGTTCGAACGCCCATTGGTCGGATCAATGGCGCATTGTCCGCGGTCCGTCCCGACGACCTGGCTGCTGCGGTGCTGTCAGGTTTGTGGAACCGCCACGACTTGGACGACGTGATCATCGGTGACGTCATTTTGGGGAATTCGAATGGAGCGGGTGAGGACAACCGAAACGTGGCGCGCATGGCGGTGCTGCTAGCGAGTCTGTCGACGTCGGTGCCGGGGACCACGGTAAACCGGCTCTGCGGCTCTGGTATGGAGGCGGTCGTGCAGGCCAGTAGGGAACTCGAAGTCGGCGACGCGGACGTGGTTATCGCGGGTGGCGTTGAATCAATGACCCGCGCGCCATGGGTGCTACCGAAGCCCGACCGAGCCTTCCCGCGTGACAACGCGACGATGTTCTCGAGCGCACTGGGCTGGCGGATGGTGAATCCGACGATGAACCCTCACTGGACAGTCTCCCTTGGTGAAGGCGCGGAGATACTGGCCGACGAGTTCAAGATCTCAAGGGAGGAGCAGGATGTCTTTGCCCTTACCAGTCATCAGAAGGCGTCCTTGGCGTGGGAGGCCAGGCACTTCGACTGTGAGGTGTTAGGCGTCACGGGGATCGATCTGAACCGCGATGAGTGTGTGCGGTTCGATTCATCACTTGATTCTCTGACGAGTCTCAAGCCCGTCTTTCGCTCGGACGGCAGCGTGACCGCGGGGAATTCGTCACCCATGAACGATGGTGCCGCCGCGCTGTTGATGATGACTGAACGCGGCCTGCAGGAGACCGGCCTCGTACCAATGGTTCGCGTGGCCGCTCGTGCGGTGAGTGCCCTCGAACCGCATCGCTACGGTCTTGGACCAGTCGAAGCGTCGTCAATCGCTTTGCGCAAAGCGGGCATCACGTGGAAAGACCTCAGCGTTGTCGAACTGAACGAAGCGTTCGCGGCGCAATCAATTGCGTGTCTCAGGTCGATGCCCGAACTTGATCCAAGTATCGTCAACCCCCATGGCGGAGCGATCGCGATCGGCCACCCCATTGGTGCCTCGGGTGCACGAATCATCACGACGCTCGCTCACGAGTTACGGCGTCGCGGTGGTGGATGGGGACTCGCCACGATGTGCATCGGGGTCGGTCAGGGGATAGCGGTGGTATTGGACGCGAGGTAGCGGCCACGACAGTGAGGAGAAGCATGGTTTCGAAAATTACGGCGCGCCAGCATATGGACGAAGTACTGGCGAGTTACTCAGAGTGCGACAACGAGCGATTGCGAGAGATCATGTCGTCGCTCAGCACGCACCTCCTCTCCTTCGTTCAAGAGACGTCGCTGACTCGGGAAGAATGGATGAGGGCCGTCGAGTTTCTCACCGCGACCGGAAAGAAGTGCGAAGGCGATCGACAGGAGTTCATTCTGCTATCGGATGTCCTGGGTGTGTCGATGTTGGTAGAGATGATGAATCAAAAATCGACGGATTCCGCGACCGAGCCAACGGTGCTCGGCCCCTTCTACGTACCGCACGCACCCGAACTCGTCATGGGCGACTCCATCGCGCGAGAGGGAGACGGCGGCGAACCGTTGACCTTGCACGGTGTGGTTCGTGACGCCGGGGGAAGGCCCATCGAGGGCGCGTTGCTCGAGGTTTGGCAAACCTCGCCCCAGGGTTTCTACGACGTGCAAGACCCGTCGCTGCCTCCTATGAGTTATCGAGGTAATTTCACTACTGGTGGCGACGGAGCCTTCGTGGTTCGTACGGTCCGTCCCGTTGATTATCAGATCCCGACCGATGGCCCCGTGGGAGACCTGCTTCGAGCGACGTCGCGTGCTTCGTGGCGTCCCGCCCACACACATTTCATGGTTAGTTGCCCGGGGTACAAGACCCTGATTACGCACGTGTTTGATGCCGGATCCGCCCACTTGCATTTAGACGCAGTTTTTGGCGTACGCGAGAGTCTGGTAATCCCCATGGACGGTGGCGAGGCGACGTTCGATTTCGTACTGGATACGGCGTCGGACTAAGGGTACCACTGAAGTCTGCCTGTGTTGGCAAAAAGGTTTCGAGGGGCCGACTACGAGGTGGCGTAGGCGACGACGTGGTCGGCCGTGGGCACGAGCAAGAGCCCGTCACCCACTGACGGCGTGGGGAAGTGGTTGATGACCGCGCCCACGTTCGCGCTCTGGACAACGCTTCCCGTCGAGGGCCGTAGGCCGTAGAGCACACCGTCTTGGCCGATGGTCCAGACCAGACCCGCCGCGTAGATGGCGGGACCGGTGCTTACCGCGTTCTGCCACAGGACGTGCAGTGTCGCTCCGGGACCGGTGCGCACGGCGACCAGTCCGCTCTCGCACGGCAAGAAGATGGTTGAGCCGACTTCGGCACCGCCGCCATCGATGTTGGCGCTGCACACCTGCAGCGACGTCTCCTCGTGACCGATCCCGCCGAGATGGGACTGGTTGAGGAGATAGGCAATGCCCGACTTGCCGGCGAGCACGACGCGACTGTCGCCGAGCAACACGGGAGCGGTTGACATGTCAAGGTCGGCCGTGTTGTTCGCGGGCCAGTCACTCGGCGCAAAGAACTGGATGAGGTGCATGGAGGAAGAAAGTTCCAGCACGCCGTCACTGTCGTCGTAGGGATCGCGCGCCTGACGCACCGAACCGTTGCCGGTACTCACCCAGACGTGGCCCGCGGCGTCGACCACCGGCGCGGCGCCGCCCATCCAGACGGCCCCTTGACTGTCACCCTTGGCGCTGTCGACCGTGAAGGTCTCTTGGCTCGCGCCGTCCTCGGCTACCGCGACCACCCGTCCCTGGTAGGAACTGCAGTCGCCGTAGTTGCCGCCAAAGCCGAAGACGACCTGCCCGTCATCAAGGGCGAGCCCCGTGCGTTGCAGAAGCGCGGCGGGGTCCGAACCCGGTGGGTCCACGGTGCGGCGCGTCATCAGCGCACCGGTCGCCAGACTGAGTCCCACCAGGACGTGGTGGGGACTGGCCGACACCAGCTCGTCCGCGACGACGAAGAGTTCGTGTCGAGCGGGATCGATGACGGGCGTGCCGGTGATTCCGACGTCGGGGACGATGTCCCCGCACGGCAGCGACGAGGACGGCACTGGCGCGCCGACCTGGCGCGACCACAGCACCCGTCCGTTCAGCGCCGACAGGGCGTAGACGTAGTCGGTCTCGGTCGCCACGTACACGTCGTCCCCGTCGACGAGGGGCTCGCCGTAGAGTTCACCGTTGAGCGCGGGTGAGGTCCATCGCGGTGATGACGTGTCGACACTTTTGACGCCGGTGGCGACCCCCGTTCCCGCGGCGTTGCCGTGGTAGACGGTCCACGATCCGCCGGTCGCGGCGTGTGCAGTACCCGTTAGGGACACGCTCGACGCGAAGGTCGCGAGCACGAGCGCCACCATCATCGTGACCCGCGAGAAGTGCCGTTGATATCCTGTTATGCCACGAGAGTAGTTCATCATGAATCACTCGAAGAGGAATCCAACACGCTACTTGAATCGAAAGTGAACGAAGACGCGTCCGAAATTGTGCGAGTCCTTCTCCACCCGGTCGTAGAGTATTTTGATTTCCTTCTGGTCGAGGAACCTCAGGACCCGTTTCTTCAACTGCCCGCTGCCCTTGCCCGGGATGATCTCGACGAGGCGAACCTTCTTCTCGATGGCCTCATCGATGACGGCGCGCAAGGCACGGTCGATGTCCTCGCCGCGGTTGTAGATGTCGTGAAGGTCGAGTTTGAGCTTCACGTGATGGTGGCGCGACGGCGGCGAGGCACGTAGGGCCGCGAATCGATTAGTAGTCGTCGGGGATTAACGAGGTGATGCAGAAGGGATGTCCAGCCGGGTCGACCAGGACTCGCCACGCGTCGGGACTCGGCTGTTGTGGTGCGACGCTGGCCCCCAGTGCGAGCGCCTGTTCCTGGGCGGCGTCGAGGTCTTTCACGGCGATCTCAAAATGGATCTGCTTGGGGACGGCGTTACCGGGCCAGTCCGGTGCGACGTGGTCGCTCACTCGCTGGGTTGAGATGCCCACGCCCGGACCTTTCAGGGCAATGAACTCGTCGGATTTGAAGACTTCCTCGTAGCCGAGTAACTGGCAGTAGAAGTCGGCCAGACCCTGCGGGTCCTGGGTGTCGAGTGAGACGGCGGCGAGGCGACCAATGGGAGTCATGGGCTTACTTTAGAACGTGGACGGGTTCGCCGGAGGTCTCATTCGCGCCGAGGGCGCCTTGGATCCGGCGCCGGAATTGGGAGACGGTGATGGTCTCTTTGGCGCGGATCAGAACCGGCGTACGGTCCGTGTACTGGTAGTTCTTCACGTGCTCCTCGTACTCGATGAAGAAGGAACCGAGTGGGTCGAGGGGACGCTCGAGCGCTTGGGCCGCGATCTTCTGATCGAGTTGGTCGAGTCGGATCAACGCCTCGGGGTCGCTCAAGTCCCGGATGTCGAAGGCGGCGCGCATTTGATCGAAGGCGAGCATTCCCTTTTCGGTGCGGACGAGCACCGTGGTCCAACCGTCGTCTGATCCCACCGAGCCCACGGCGATGTCCGCGGCACGTCCCATGAAGTCCGCGCACTCGTCACAGCCCCTGAGTGCCGAGTGGTGAAAGTTCTTGATGGGCTCGTCAAGCGCGATGGCTCCGTCGACGTATTCGACAATGAGTCGGCCTCGGGTGACGTCCACTTTGCTGACGCGGCGCAGGTCGATGCCGCGCTCACGCTCCAGATCGCCCAGGATCAGGCTCTCGTAGTCGAAGTTCTTCGTACACATCAGGGCGATGGAGAGGGTCACGGCGTCCACGCGGTGATCGCCGGTCGGCCAGCGATGTGACTGCATGGCGCGCAGTCCCTCGACCGCACACGGCGTCGCGACGACCGCGAGGCGTGGTTTGGGCGGAAGTTTGTAGTTGGCCAGGTTGAGTTCGGCGAGCACCATCGTCTGGTTGTAAAAGGATCCTGACGTCGCGCGCAGTTCCGCGGCGCTGGTGGCGATCGTGGCGACACCTTTCCACGGGGTGGCGGGGTCGGTCGAAGGCCTGGAGACGAGCGCGCCGTCGATGGCGCCGCTCTTCAACAATGCCGACAGCAGCGCGGTCACCGCGCCGCCGTCTTGGGCGTCGTCAGTGCGACTCGCGCTACGCACGCTGTAGGCGCCGAGCACGCGACCGAGCCCGAAGCCCGGGTCGACGCCCTCGAGCTGGAAATACGGGTCAGCCGAGTCGGGTTTGGTGATGATCGCGACGGGGGTCGAGATCGGCTCAGTCGTCTCTGGCGCGGTGGCGGGAGGCCAGGTGGCCTCGTAGCGCAGACCCGCGCGCGGACAGAAGTCCCAGCACATCGAACAGCCCGTGCACATCTTGACGAGTTCGGGCAGATTGGTCAGTTGGTTGACGCCAATGGAGTTCGAGGGGCACACCGCGACGCACGTTCCGCATTCGATGCAGCGATCGGCGTCGATGACCCCCGCCGCCAGCTCCCAGAACCACGTTTTGCCCGGTGCCTCGGTGATCTCGTTCATTTGTTCGCGAAGTGGGTTTCCCTTCACGACGATTCTCCGTTGACAATTGTCCGCAGCTCCGCGGGACTCGTCCGACGAGACCAGGCCGTGAAGGTCTCGCCGTCGCGGCGCTGTTCGTCGTAGGCGCGCGCGGCGCTCATGATCGCGTCCTCGAGCCGTCGCGCGGGAAGCGCGCCCTCGATCCAGTCGAGGAATCCGGCCTCGGGTCCGAGGGCGCCGCCGAGGCCCACGTCGTACGCCTCTTCGAGTTTGTAGTCGCTCTTGTGCACCGCGCCGCGAAGTCCGATGTCGGCGATCTGGGGCTGCGCGCACGAGGCCGAGCAACCCGAGAGGTGGATCCGCAGGGGCTGGGTGCGCAGAGGGCTGTCCGGACGGAGTTCGTCGAGGCGCGCGTCGAGACGTTTGGCGAGCTGGACCGCGCGCTGTTTGGTCTCGGTGATGGCGTAACGGCAGAATTCATTGCCCGTGCACGCCACGACGCCCCGGGAAAACGGACCCGCGTGGGGACTGAACTTCACCATCAGGGCCTCGTTGAGCAGCGTCGAGGTGCGAGACTCGGGCACGCCCGAGAGGATGAAGTTCTGGTCGACGCCGAGACGAACGTGGCCGTCACCGTAGGTGTCGGCGAGTCGAGCTACCTCGACGAGTTCGAGACCCGTCAAGCGTCCCGCCGGAACCGCGCAACCCACGTAGTTGAGGCCAGTTTGGACCTGGGGGTGCACGCCGACGTGGTCGCGACGATAGCCCGTCGTCAGCGCCGTGGCACCGGACCGTGGCTCGAAGGCCAACCTCGTCACGAGCTCGGCGCGAAACCCCTCGGGCCCGAGCTCTTGGACCAGGTAGCGCATGCGCGCAACGCCCCGGTGCTCGCGATTGCCGAGTTCGGCGTAGAGCTGCGCGATGGCGCGCGTGGTCTCGACCGCCTGTTCGGGACTGACAAAAAGGTCAAGGTCCGATGAGAGTCGTTCACCGTCGGAGAGCCCACCCCCGACGCGTACGTTAAAGCCCACCTCCTCACCGAGCTTCGCGGGCCACAGACCGATGTCGTTGATCTCCACCCGCGAGCAGTTCTCGCTGCACCCCGATACCGCGATCTTGAACTTTCGCGGCAGATTCGCGTACGCGCGATTACCGGTGAAGAAATCCGAGATCGCCGTCGCGACAGCGAGCGAATCCACGAGTTCATGGGGGTCCACGCCGCTCACGGGACAACTCGTCACGTTTCGCGCGCAGTCACCACACGCCTGTACCGACGTCAGCCCTACTCGGGCGAAACGCTCCCAGATCCGAGGAATGTCAGCCAGGTGCAACCAGTGCAACTGAACGGTTTGGCGCGTGGTGATGTCGCAGTAGCTGTTGCCGAACAAGGGGTGGTCCTCGGGGCCGCGGCCGTATGCTTCGGCGGCGAGACCGATTTCACGAGCCTGGGCTGAGGTGAGTACGCCGCCAGGTACCTTCACGCGCATCATGAACGCGTCGCCGCCGTGTCGCTGCGGGTAGACACCGACCCACTTGAGTCGCTCGACCTCACCGGGCACCGCGTTGAGGGCCTCGACACCCTCGTGGGCGTAGGTGTTGATGATCGCGGCCGCGACTTCGAACGGGTGGCGCCGCAGCTTCATCAACTCGGTCTCGTTCAGTTCGCCGTTGGTCCGGTACGGGTTGAGAAAGGCAAGACCCTTGACGTGGGGTCCGTCCAGGCCCAGGCCGTAGGGGTCGTCGTGGGTGTCGCGGCGCCTGCTCACGAGTGACGCACGGCCCCCGGTGCGAGGGGCGCGACGCGCCGTCCGGCCGTGGGTCCCCCAGGCTGCGTGAGCCGAAACGACCGAAATATCATGGGTCCGACTATATATGACCAAATTAGTCGTAAATCCAAAAATTCTCAGGGTTTTCTAAGACGAAGCGGGACTCGGGCTCGGACGGCACCGTGTCGCGCGCGGAGCAACGCCGTCTCGCGGATGAACGGCGTGTATCGGGCGAGTGAATTGCTGTCGATTCTATTTGGTCGCCGACGGTCCTCTCTATAAGGTGTTCGTCTAGTCGAAGCGAGGCTTGGACGAAGGGAGTTGCCATGAGCAGCCACGGCGGTGGTCCCGAGATCGTGCGAGCCGCACTCGTGCAGACCAAGTGGACCGGAGACAAGCAGTCGATGATCGAGGCGAACGTCGCACTCGCGCGACGGGCAGCGAGCGAAGGCGCCCAGGTCCTGTGCTTCCAAGAGCTCTTCTATGGTCCGTATTTCTGTCAAGTACAGGACCCTGAGTATTTCGCCTACACCGAGACCATTCCGGGACCGACGAGCGAGGTCATGTGCGCGCTCGCCAAGGAGACCGGCATGGTCCTGATCGTGCCCATCTACGAGAAAGAACAAGAGGGAGTGTTCTACAACACGGCCTTCGTCGTCGACGCCGACGGCACCTACTTGGGCAAGTACCGCAAGCACCACATCCCCCAGGTGAAGGGCTTCTGGGAGAAGTTCTACTTCCGTCCAGGCAACCTGGGTTATCCCGTCTTTGACACCGCCGTCGGCCCGATCGGGGTCTACATCTGTTATGACCGGCACTTCCCTGAAGGATGGCGAGCGTTCGGCCTCGGCGGCGCACGCATCGTGTTCAACCCGTCGGCGACGAGTCGGGGACTCTCGATGTACTTGTGGAATCTCGAGCAACCCGCGGCCGCCGTCGCCAACGAATACTTCGTCGGGGCCATCAATCGCGTGGGCGTCGAAGATCTCGGTGACAATGACTTCTACGGCTCGTCGTACTTCGTCGATCCTCGGGGCCAGTTGATCGGTGAGGCGGCGTCGGACCGTGAGGACGCCCTCGTGATACGCGATCTCGACATGTCAACCCTCGCCGAGGTGCGCCACACCTGGGCCTTTTACCGCGACCGGCGACCCGACAGCTACGGGTCCCTCGTCAATCCGTAGGCTCCGAGACCCCAGGACGACAAGGAGATTCGATGACAGTTCTCATCAAGGGCGGTACGGTCATCAACGCGAGCGGCCCCTTCGCCGCGGACGTGCTCGTCGACGGCGCCACCATCGCGGGACTGGCGATGCCGGGTTCGTCCACCGCACAGACCTGGGCGGAGGGTGCGGCGACCGTGATCGACGCGACGGGGACCTACGTCATCCCCGGGGCGATCGACGCCCACACGCACATGGAGATGCCCTTTGGCGGTACCTTTTCGGTCGACACCTTCGAGACTGGAACGCGCGCGGCGGCCTTCGGGGGCACGACGTCGATCATCGACTTCGCAATCCAGTCCAAGGGGCAGAGCTTGCGAAGCGGACTCGACTCGTGGTTCGCCAAGGCCGAGGGACACTGCGCCATCGATTACGGCTTTCACATGATCGTGGCCGACGTGAACAGCCAGACGCTCGATGAGATGGACCTGCTGGTGGACGAGGGTGTCGCGAGTTTCAAGCTCTTCATGGCCTATCCGGGCGTGTTCTATTCGACCGACGGTGAAATCCTGCTCGCGATGCAGCGCGCGTCGAAAAACGGCGCCACGATAATGATGCACGCCGAGAACGGCATCGCCATCGACGTGCTCGTCGCCCAAGCCCTGGCCCGCGGCGAAGGTGATCCCCGTTTTCACGCGTCGACGCGCCCGTCGCTTCTCGAAGGCGAGGCGACCCACCGCGCGATAGCGCTGGCGCGCGTCGCGGGCGCCCCTCTCTACATCGTGCACCTTTCGGCCCGAGAGGCGCTCGACCAGGTGGTGGCGGCTCGCGACCGGGGACAGAACGTCTTCGCCGAGACGTGTCCGCAGTATCTCTTCCTCTCCGAAGCGGACCTGGCGCGAGAAGGCTTCGAGGGCGCCAAGTTCGTCTGCTCGCCGCCACTGCGCGACGCGAGCCACCAGATCGACCTGTGGCGGGGGCTGCGCACCGACGACCTGAGCGTCGTGTCGACCGATCACTGCCCGTTCTGTTTCAAGGAGCAGAAGGAACTCGGCGTCGGGAACTTCTCGAAGATCCCCAACGGCATGCCCGGCGTCGAGCACCGACTCGACTTGATCTTCCAGGGCGTGAACACCGGCGAGATCTCGCTCGCGCGCTGGGTCGACGTGGTTTCGACGACACCGGCGCGCATGTTCGGGCTCTTTCCTCGAAAGGGCTTGATCGCACCGGGATCGGACGCGGACATCGTGCTCTACGACCCGAACGCCGTGCACACGTTTTCTGCGGCGACTCACCACATGAACGTGGACTATTCGGCGTACGAGGGAATGAAGGTGACGGGCAGGGCCAAGACCGTTCTCTCGCGCGGTCACGTGGTGGTCGACAACGACCAGTACGTCGGCACGCCCGGTTCGGGCGCGTTCCTCAAGCGCGGTCTCAACGGTCTGCTGCGTTAGCGAGCGAGGGGAGACGACAATGGACTTCGGACTCGTAGCCCAGACCAATCCACCGGCCCGTGACGTCGTCGAACTCGCCAAGCGCGCCGAGGACGCGGGCTTCACGTACTTCTGGACCTTCGATTCGGCGGTCCTGTGGCAAGAACCCTTCGTCATCTACTCCCAGATCCTGAGTTCGACGACGTCAATAAAGGTCGGACCGATGGTGACCAATCCCTTGACGCGCGACTGGACGGTCACGGCGTCACTCTTCTCGACGCTCAACGAGATGTTCGGGCCCCGCACGATCTGCGGCATTGGTCGTGGTGACTCGGCGGTTCGCTTCACGGGGGGTCAGCCCGCGAGTCTCGCGGTGCTCGGTGAGTGCATCGACGTGGTCAAAAACCTCGCCGAGGGGCGCGAGGTGACCTTGCGTGGCCAGACGTTCTCGATCCCCTGGGTCAGTGATGGCGCCCTTGACGTGTGGATGGCGGCCTACGGACCCAAGGCGCTCGCGCTCGCGGGCACCAAGGCCGACGGACTCATCATGCAGCTCGCCGATCCGTTCATCGTGAACTGGGCCATCCAGACCGCTGAGCAGGCTGTCGTGGACGCGGGTCGCGACCCCGACGCGTTTCGCGTCTGCGTGGCGGCACCCGCGTACGTCGGGGCCGACCTCGCCCACCAGCGTGACCAGTGTCGTTGGTTCGGGGGCATGGTGGGTAACCACGTGGCCGACATCGTCGGGCGATACGGTGACAATCCCGACGTCGTGCCCGAAGCGCTCACCGAGTACATCAAGGGACGCCGTGGTTATGACTACCATCACCACGGCAAAGTGGGCAACCCCGACACCGAGTTCGTGCCCGACGACGTGATCGACCGGTTTTGCGTCCTCGGACCCGTGGAGCATCATCTCGACAAGTTGTCGGGTCTGGCCGAGATGGGCGTGGATCAGTTCTCGCTCTACCTCATGCACGACGATCCCCAGGGCACGATCGACGCCTACGCGTCACGGGTCATTGGTCACGTCTAGGACCGCGTCGTTTACGCTTCGCGTATGAAGCGCCGGAGCTACGTCGTCGTGGTGGCGAGCGCCGTGCTGGCGACGCTGGTCGCGCCCGCGGCGTTCGCGGAATCCACGACGACGTCGACCACGTCAACGACGACCACGTCGTCGACGACCACGACCTCGGGGATCGCCACGACGACGACCACCCAAAGACCAGTGTGGCGGGCGCCGCTCACGGGCTTGCCCGACCCCGACCAACTCACGAGGCACCGATCCGCGCTCACGATAAAGATTGACAACACCCCCGCGGCGCACCCCCAGTTCGGGATCCAAGACGCCGACGTCGTCTACGAAGAGATCGTCGAAGGCCAGATCACTCGCCTCGCCGCGATCTTCAACTCGCGTCTGCCCACTGAAGTAGGCCCCGTGCGATCGGTGCGGCGCACGGATCGCGAGCTCGTCTATCCCATCGGGGGGCTCTTCGCCTTCTCGGGTGGCGCACTGTACGCGGTCAGTAGCATCGAAACCGCGCCCGTGAAGTTGATCCAAGAATCCAACGCCGGTGCGGCGATGTTTCGCGATCCCAGCAGACCGCCACCGCACAACTTGCTCGCCAACGCGGTGCTGCTCATGAAGTTCAACGGCGTGCCGAAGCCGCCGCCGGCGCTCTTCACGTACCGGTCATCGTCGATGCCCGCGACGGGTGCGCGCGTGAACGCGTTCTACGTGGATTTCGCCGCCGGTTACGAGACCTCCTACACGTGGGACCAGCGGACCTTCTCGTGGGATCGTTCGATCTTCGGCGCGCCTGACGTCACCGCGACCGGTCAACGCGTCTCACCGGCGAACGTCATTGTCATGAACGTCCTCTACCGCGGCGGCGTGGGCGTCGAAGGCTCGTACGCGCAGTTGACGGGTTCGGGGACGGTCGAAGTGTTCAGCGCCGGACGGGTCCAGCGAGGTACGTGGTCACGGTCGTCGCTGTCCAAGCCCATTGTGTACACGAACGCCGGGGGAAAGGTCATTGCCTTGACGCCGGGACAAACCTGGGTCGAACTGGCCGACACGAGTGAACGGGCCATCATCACGTCGCAGCCGTAGGAAGTGACGGCCCACACGCATGCGCCCTCGAAAGTCGAGGTACCTCGCACGAACCTTGTGAAAGATCTGTGAACGTTTAGAGAATCCTCTTGGAGCATTCTCGACAGAAAGTTGATTCGTGAGCGGGCGCGTGGCGCCAACCACGAGTGCGTGCGCCATCGCTGGATTCTCTACTACACAAAAGAATTAGTAATCGCGACGGTGAGCGATCACGCGTCGACGAGCGCGACACTCTGCGTCGACGCGTCAGTAGGGTGGAATTCGACCAGGAGAGGGCGTCGCCGCGTGGGCGCCGTTGAAGGACGTGAGGCCAATCGTGACCCATCCCAATCGAACGACTGACGCGCACGACCCAAAGGATCGACGTACCGCGCCGCCCTACGACGACGTGCTCGGCTCGCCGCAATTCGTGAACGGCGGTTGGGGACTCGTCGGTCACGAGACGCTCGAGACGATATTCCCGCCCATCTCTGACTACGCGTTCCTCTCTGACTGCGAGAACAGTTGTCTGATCGCTCCTACCGGCGCGATCGAGTGGTTGTGCCTACCCAAGCCCGACGACGCGAGCGTCTTCGCGACGTTGCTCGATCGCGCCGCGGGCTCGTTCCGGCTCTCGCCCGCCGACAGTGCGGTGCCCGCCCATCGCCAGTACGTTCCCGGCACGATGATCCTCGAGACGACCTGGCAGACTCGCAGCGGCTGGCTCATCATCGATTCGTTCCTCGCCGTGGGACCGTGGTACCGCAAGGAGCAGCGATCGGACCAGCATCGTCGAACCCCCGGCGATTACGACGCCAAGCACATGCTCGTGCGCATGGCGACGTGCCTGCACGGCAACGTCGACATTCTGCTCAATTGCGAACCGTCCTTCGACTACGGGCGAGTCGACGCGACCTGGGAACGCACCGACGCCGGCTACGCGCGCGTGACCACCAACAACCCGGGTTTCGGCCCGTTGACGCTCGCGGGCGACATGCGATTCGGCATCGAGGGCCGAGCGGTGCGAGCGCGCCATCGCTTGTCCGAGGGCGAATCGGCCTTCGTGGTGCTCAGCTGGGGCGACTCCGCGTTGCCCGAGACTCGAGAACAGGTCGAAACCCTCCGATTCGAGACGAGTCGGTTCTGGCGCGGCTGGATCGACGGCGGTCGATTCCCCGATCACCCGTGGCGCGAGTTCCTCCAGCGAAGTGCGTTGACCTTGAAGGGTCTGACCTACGCGCCCTCGGGCGCACTGCTGGCGGCACCCACGACGTCGCTGCCCGAGAACCTCGGGGGATCGCGCAACTGGGACTATCGCTACACCTGGATTCGTGACGCGTCATTCACGTTGCGCGCCCTACACGCCCTGGGTTTTGACACCGAGGCCGATGACTTCCTCGCCTTCTTGGGCGACGTCCTCGAGCCGTCGGTCGTCAACGACCGACCCTTGGGTGCGTCGCGGCGCACGCTGAAGGTCCTCTACCCGGTCGACGGCGACTCGTCGAGCGACGAGGCGACGTTGGACCATCTGACGGGCTACGCCGGAAGCCAGCCCGTGAGGATCGGAAACGCCGCCTTCGATCAGAGTCAGTTCGACATCTTTGGGGCCATCGTCGACTGCGTGTTCGAGCACACGCGTTCTCGCGATTCACTGAGTGAACGGTCGTGGCGAATCGTGGTCCAGGCGGTGGAGATGGCGTTGCAGTCCTGGCGAGAACCCGATCGCAGCATCTGGGAGATGCGCGGTGAGCTTCGACACTTCACCTTCTCCAAGGTGATGTGCTGGCTCGCGGCCGATCGCGGGGCCCGATTGGCGTTATTGCGTGGTGAGCAGGAACGAGCCCGACAGTGGCGACATGCGTCGCTGGAGATCAAAGAGGACGTGCTGGCCAATGGCCTCGACACCCAGGGACGATTCACCCAGTCCTACGGTTCCCAAGAGCTCGACGCGTCGTTGCTGTTGCTGCCGATCTTCGGATTCCTCGACCCCCAGGACGAACGAATTCGAGCGACCGTACTGGCGATCGCCGACGAGCTCGCCGACGGCGCCTTCGTCTACCGGTACCGACCCGAGAAGACCGACGACGGCTTAGAGGGTGAACCCGAGTCGAGTTTCAGCGTGTGCTCGTTCTGGTTGGTGTCGGCGCTGGTCGAGATCGGCGAGTTGGAACGTGCTCGCACGCACTGTGAGAAGTTGATGGGCCACGCCAGCGCCTTGGGCCTTTACGGCGAAGAGCTCGACCCCACGACTGGCCGTCATCTCGGCAACTTTCCCCAGGCGTTGACCCACCTGTCACTGATCAACGCGGTGTTGCACATCATCGAGGCCGAGCAGCAACCGGGCCGGCCCCTGGTGGGTCGGGCGGGTTCGCCAAGTTGGTGGAGCGCCGCGGGCACCGACGACCGACCCAGCACCATCAGCGGGTCGACGCCATGAGAGGGACTTCGTCGCACGTCCTGGACCATTGAGGAGGAGGAACTCATGACCCAAGTGCTCAATTCGAAGACCGCCACGTCGTCACCTCGCGCCAGCGCCTCGAATGACGCACCACAGACCGCCCAACTCGTGGTCGTGGCGAACCGATTGCCGGTTCGACCCTCGAGCGAACGAGAGGGTGACGGAGGTTGGCGCCCGAGCCCCGGAGGGCTCGTGACCGCGTTGTCCGCGGTACTCCAGGAGAACGACGGTCTGTGGATCGGGTGGTCGGGCTCGTCTACCGGGGAGCAGGCACCGGGTACGTACGAGGGCATCCGTCTCAAGTCCGTCGACATCTCGGCCCAAGAGTACGAGGACTTCTATCTGGGCTTTTCCAATGCGACGCTCTGGCCGCTCTACCACGACGCGATCCGATCACCGACCTTCCATCGTTATTGGTGGCAGGCCTATCGAACGGTTAATCGGCGCTACGCCGAAGCGGCCGCCTCGGTGGCCGCACCGAACGGCACGGTGTGGATCCACGACTACCAGCTGCAGCTCGTGCCCCAGATGCTGCGCGAACTTCGCCCCGACGTCACGATCGGTTTCTTCTTGCACATCCCCTTTCCGCCCGCCGAGCTCTTCATGCAGTTGCCGTGGCGAAAGGAAATCCTTCAGGGACTGCTCGGGGCCGATCTCGTTGGATTCCAGGTCCACTCGAACGCGTCGAACTTCACCCGGCTCGCGCGACGCCTGCTCGGCGCGACGGGCACCGACGGCGTACTCGAGTACCAGAATCACCGCACCACGGTGGGTTCGTTTCCGATCTCGGTGGACTGCGAGCAGCTGGCTGCCTACACCCAGGATCCGGCGATCCGCGCACGCAGCAGCGAATTGCGATTGACGCTGGGCAATCCCGAACGGGTGTTGTTGGGCTGTGACCGACTCGACTACACCAAGGGCATTCAACAGCGCATGAAGGCGGTCGCGGAGTTGTTCGCCGACGGCACCCTCGTGCCCGGCCGCGACGTCATGATCCAGGTCGCCGTGCCGAGTCGTGAGACCGACAGTCACTACGAGCGCGAGCGTCACGAGCTCGAACAGATCGTCAGTGAGATGAACGGCGAGTTCGGACTCGTAGGTAGTCCCGTGGTCCACTACCTCCACCAAAATCTGCCCTTTGACGAATTGGTGTCGCTTTACATGTGTGGTGACATCATGCTGGTGACGCCGTTCTGTGACGGCATGAACCTGGTCGCCAAGGAATACGTCATGTGTCGGTCCCGACACGACGGAGCCCTGGTGCTCAGCGAGTTCGCGGGGGCCGCCAAGGAATTGCGCGGCGCCTTCATCGTCAATCCCCACGACCTCGAGGGCGTGAAGGAGGCCATCCGTTCGGCGATGCGCGCGGGCACCAAGGAGATCCGCTCTCGGATGTCGCGGATGCGCCGTCAGATCCTTCGTCGAAACGTGTTCGACTGGGCCGAGCAGTTCCTAGGCGCCCTGGGCGACGCCGGACGCGCGAGATCCTCGCTCAGCACCGATCGATAAGGTCCGCGACCGAATCGACGACCCAGTTCGGCCGGTACGGGCATCGCTCCGCGTCGCGTGCGTCGGACACGCCCGTGAGGACGAGCACGCTGGCCATGCCGGCTTGCGTTGCGGCGAGGACGTCGGTGTCCATGCGGTCGCCGATCATGAGCGTCGTGACGGAGGTCGAACCCATGGTGCGCGCGGCTTCGAGAAGCATGAGGGGATTGGGTTTGCCGACGAAGAATGGCGTCACGCCACTCGCTCGTTCGAGCAGTGCGGCCATGGCACCACAGCCGGGCATCGTGCCCGCGCGGCCCGCACCGGACGCTTCTGGGTTGGTCGCTACGAATCGACCGCCCTGTTCGAGGAGGCGAATCGCCGTCACGAACTCGTCGAAGCAGTAGTCCCACGTCTCGCCCAAGACGACGAAATCCACCTGCGCTGATCGTTCCTGGTAGCCGACGTCGGCGAGAGCCTCGTGCAGGCAGTTTTCACCGATGACGAACGCGGTGCCTCGGGGGCGTTGGTCGCTCACGAAGCGTGCGGTGGCGAGCGGTGACGTCCACAGTCGCTCGCGAGCGACGCTTAATCCGAGTGATTCGAGTCGTTGTTGGAGTGCTCGTGGGGAATAGAGAGAATTGTTGGTCACGACCAGATAATCGCGTCCTGTCTTTTCGAGCCGGTTCAGGAATTCGTCGGCGCCCTTGATCATCGCGTCGTCGCGAATGAGTACGCCATCCATGTCACACAGGACGCCGCGGGGAAGTGAATCGTCGATCACGAGTACTCCACTTGGACTCCACTAGAACAATGAACTGAAGGCATCGATTGAATCGTCACTCTCAACATCGAGCAACGCGAGAACAAGCTTCGGCAGCGATGTCGGCTACGTCGTCGGACGCGACAAGGCGGACTCACCTCCCTGAATTCTAACGGTGTGACGCGAGTTCGAATCGACGGTCACGCGTCCGACCGTGGCGTCGACATTCGATTCGACACGGCACCCAGAATGGGTCTTTGGTCCCGGTGATTCGAACGTGGACGCACTGGCTAACCAGTATCGTCGCCGCTCATGGAAGAGATGACGGCCCTGGAGATCGACGAATTCGTAAGCACGCAACGAAGGGGACGAATCGGGTGTCACGACGAAGGGGTGACCTACGTGGTCCCGCTGATGTTCGCTCGTGAGGCGGACTGTTTTTACTTCTACACGATTGAAGGCCAGAAAGTGACGATGATGCGCCGTAATCCCCAGGTCTGTTTTGAACTGGACGAGTTGTTGGAAAACGGGAGTTGGACCAGCGTCATCGTCCAGGGCACTTTTGAGGAATTGACCGGTGACGACGCGATGAGCGCGTTGCGGGTGCTCGGTCACGAATCTTCTGGCTCACGCAGCGAGAAAGAACGTCGTGGCGGCGGTCGCGAACCCGTGGCCTTTCGGGTCCACGCGCTCAAACTGACCGGACGCAAGGTGGTGAGGACTTAGACGTTGTCGCTCAACGCGAGAGCGTTGGCGACGAGGAGACAACCCGGGTCAGAGCCGAGCGGGTCGCCGGAGCTGGCGAAGGCCCTCGAGCGAGAACCGCCGCAGAGATTGGAGTAATCGCACCGTCCGCACGTGCCGCGGAACTCAGCGGCGCGAATCGATCGCAGCAGGGCATTATCGCGATAAAGAGCGATGAGGCTCTGGTCGCGGACGTTGCCGAGGGCGAGGGGTAAGAAGCCCGAGGGCGTGACCGTCCCGTTGCTCGAGACGAAGATGATCCCCTTGCCGTCGCGGGTCGCGGCGCTGGGCGTTCGTATCGGCGCGGCGCTCGTACCGAGCAGCTCGTGGAGACGAACTCGCAGACTCTCGTAGAGTGCTCCCGCCGCGACGGTCGACTGCTCGCCGAGTGCCTTTCGCTCTGAGGCCACACGACGGAAGAAGGGCGCCTCGACGGTGCGCACCGTGAAACCGTAGCGAGACGCGTCGACCAGAAAGTGGCAGACGTCCTCGTTCTCGAAGAGCCGAAGGACGGGGCGTCGAGTTCGTTGGGCCCGAACCTCCCGACGGCCCGCGAACTCGCGTTGCTCGACGTGGGCTTGACCCACCAGCCCGGGACCGTGCGATCGACCGGGTCTGGTGGGTCAAGAAGGGGGAGGCCTCCAGTCCGGAGACCGACTCGCCGGACTGGAGGCCATGGGTACTGCGACTTTCAACTACGACTTGACGAACGGCGCGATGATTGAGTTGTATCGAGCGTCAAAGATGCTGGTGGCGTTCACCGGTGAAGGAAGTTCGTTGTTGTTGTAGAACGCCGTTGCTTCGGCCTGGGTGGCGTTGATCACCGTGGCGTTGATCGGCACGAAGTTTGAGGCGCTATCGGTCAATAACGGACCCGCCAGACTAAGGGGCAACGAGTACGCGGTGGCGATGTCCTGGGTAAGGGTCGCGGTGTTGGCGGCGCCCCACTGGTCAGCGGTGCCGAGCAACGTCAAGAAGTCACCGATCGCCGCGGACTTTGCGGGATTGTTGAGCGCACTTTGCGAAGCGTCCAAGAACTCGTAGCCGTCGATGAAGCCAGAACCCGTCGTCAGTACCTTGTCACCCGAGAGGACTTCGAGGGCGACGTAGGGTTGGGGCAGAACCGCGGCTTGGATCGCACCGCTGGCGAGGGCCGCCTCGGCGAGCGCCGGGGTCAGGTTGTCCACGGTCACGTTGTGTTCATTCAGACCCACTGACGCGAGAGCCTGGAGAGCGAAGTATTCGTTGATGGTGCTGGTTTGGGCCGAAATGGTCAGACCCTTCAACTCGGCCAGCGAGGTGATCTGCGAGTTCTTGGGTAACACGATGGCGAAATCCGCACCCGGCAGATTCGGCAATCGCACGCCAACAGTCTTGAACTTGATGCCCTGGGATTCGGCGAAGATCACCGGTGTGTCCGCCGAGACCGCGAGGTCAATCGAGCCGCCCACGATGCCTGCGAGAGCCTCGGGGCCCGCGACGAATTGGGTGAACTGCAACTTGAACGGGTATCCCTTCACGACGTAGAGACCGTTCGTGTTCAAAGGGTAGATCTCACCTGAGGCTTGGAGAGGGAGTTCGACCTGTTCGGAGATGTCACCGATGTTCAACGTGACTCCCGATAGGTTCACGGGCTTGGGCTTCTTCAGCGTGGTGGTCGTGGTCTTGTGCGACCCGGTCGTCTTGGCGGCGCCGGCACCCGATGCCACGAGTCCCGTGCCCAGTACACCCGCGACGAGAACGCCTGAGGCCAGGACTGTTCTGATCTTTGCTGCCTTCATGATGCTCCTTTTGTCTTATTGTCGTATATATGACTATTTCACTAAAATTAATAGAAATAGTAGTACTTGTCAAGTCACTGCCAAATTTGTCGGTTTACCTCCTTGGTCAGTCCGAAACGCTGGTTAGATCTCTACGCCTAACTCACCCAATAGGTTGCGTCGGGTTTCAGTGAAGACGGGTCCCACGGGGTGGCGAGGGAAGGGATCGGTGGGCACGATTTCCGTGGCGAGTTTGCCGTCGCGCAAGACAATCACTCGGTCGGCGAGCAGGAGTGCTTCGTCAACGTCGTGAGTCACGAGCAGCGTGGCGGGCGTGAAACGCTCTATTAATTCACGGATCAATTGGTGCATCTGCAGTCGAGTCAGGGCGTCGAGCGCGGCGAAGGGTTCGTCGAGCAGCAACAACTTCGGTTGGCGAACGAGGGCCCGTGCGAGGGCGACTCGTTGGGCTTCCCCTCCCGAGAGTGTGGCGGGCCACGCGTTGACGCGGTGTTCGAGGTTCACCACGCGCAGGGCTTCCTCGGCGGTGGTCTTGTTCGCCACGCCACGGCGCAGACCAAGGTTGACGTTTCGCCACACTCGTTTGGACTGGACCAGTCGTGGTTCCTGGAAGACGACGGTACGTGCTTCGGGTACCAGCAGCGTGCCGCCGTCGGGACTGTCGAGCCCGGCCAAGATTCGCAGCAGCGTCGTCTTGCCGCTGCCGCTCTTGCCGACCAGTGCGACGAACTCCCCTTCGCGCATCTCGAGGTCAATCGCGTCAAGGGCGACGTGCTCGTCAAAGTGTCGGGTGATTCCCTTCGCCTTGACCGCCAAGAGCCCCGCGGGTTGTGCGGTTGAATACTCGAGGGTCATCGTACGGACACTCCCGCGCGCCAGCGCAGCGACAGGGCCTCGACAACACGGATGATCGCGTCAAAGCAGATGCCGATCGACATGTAGAGCACCACGCAGCAAAAGACCGTCTGGGTGTTGAGGTTGCCCTGAGCCGTGAGCATCATTGCGCCGATCCCGCTGTTGGCGTTGATCTGCTCGGCGGCGACGAGGGCGAGCACCGAAACGGCCATCGAGAAGCGCAACCCAGTAAGTATCCCGGGTAACGCGAGAGGGAACGTCACCTCCTTTAAGAGCCGTAGCCTCTTGAGCCCGAATGATCGCGCGGCTTCGACGACGCGCCGGTCGACGTTACGAACGGCGTTGGCGGTGTTCAGGTAGACCGGCGTGGCACAGGCCAGCGAGATCAGGATGATCTTGGGCTTGTCGCCCAAACCGAACCAGGTGATGAACAACGGGATTAGTGCGAGAAACGGAGTGAAGCGAAGCAGCTGCATGGGCGAGTCGATAAGGTTCTCACCTGTGGCGGTGAGCCCGGAGAGAGCTCCCAGGATAAAGCCCAACGTCGCGCCGATCACGAGGCCCTTCACCGAACGCGTGAGCGAGATGCCGATTTGACCCCAGAGGTCTTTCTGGCTGAAGAGGAAACCGAAGTTGTGGTAGACGACGAGCGGCGAGGGCAGTCGTTCCGGATCGCCCACGTGCCTGGCCTCGAGCCACCACAGAGCGATCACCGCGACAATGGAGATCACGCGCAGTGCGATTCCCACCAGTGGGTTGCGCTTGTGGCGTCGACGGAATCGAGGAACCACCAGCCCGGGCAGCAGCGTCGGGTCGGCGGCCTGGGCGGCGTCGGCGTTGACGTCGACTGGCGTAATCGTGGCTGTCATGGCGGTCGCCTTTCATGAGTAGTTGAGTTACTCAATATTTTCTAGCGAAATACTAGAATATATGAAAGTGGTGAGTGCGGTGATCGGTCGATAGTTGCCATCGAGCCGATCGATAAGAATTTCTCGAAACGGTATTGCTGATTAAATCTATCGGGTATATAGTGATTACGCAAACCTACCACGGTCCCTCAATCACAAGGAGATGCAGCACGCATGACAGTTATCGACAAGCACGTACAGCTGGCGTATACCCCACTCTCGGGCACGATTGGCGCAGTGATCCATGGCGTCAATCTGCGCGAGGTGGACGAGGCGACCGTCGCCGCAATCCGACAGATTTGGCTCGAGCGCAAGGTGGTGTTCTTTCGGGACCAACACCTGGACCCCGAGTCGCACTTGGCCTTCGCGGCGAAGTTCGGCGAGCCCACCGAGGGACACCCGGTCATTCCCGGCATCCCCGGCTATCCCAACATCTTTGAGATCGACTACTCCAAAGGGCGCGACATCTACGCGAACTACGGTGACGTCGTCACGCGCAAGCAGGGCCTGGACTGGCACACCGACGTGACCTTCGTCAAGCGGCCGCCACTCGGATCGATCCTGAACGCGGTCGTGATCCCACCTTCGGGAGGCGACACGCAGTTCTCGGACCAGCAGGCTGCCTTTGAGGACCTCTCGCCGTCATTGCAGCAATTTCTGTCGACGCTGACCGCACTGCACGATGGCCGCGCTCAGTTCCAGGCCGCACTCGAGAAGTTCGGGAAGGGTTCGTGGGAGGGGAGCGGGGAATTCAATCTCGAACCAGTCGTGCATCCCGTGGTGCGCACGCACCCCGAAACTGGCAAGAAGGTGCTCTTCGTAAACCCCGGGTTCACGTCGCACATCGTCGAACTCGAGCGTCACGAGAGTAAGGCCCTGCTGAAATTTCTCTACAATCACTCGGTGCGGCCAGAGTACACCGCGCGCTACCACTGGACCCAGGGCGACGTGGGCTTCTGGGACAATCGCGCGACCCAGCATTCTGTCGTGGGCGACTTCGCGTCCCAGCCTCGTGTCATCCAGCGTGTCACCTTAAAGGGCGACTCGCCGGTCTGACCACCAAGATTCCCCGGACCGCGTCGGGCGGTCCGGGGAACGTCGGTGCGTGGAAAGCGGCTCGGCCCCGAGGGTGATCGGGATAGCGCGTGCCGACTCGCCGCTGGGAGTCACGCGGCGAAGCCCCGGGGACAGTCGACTATCCCCGAAAGGGTCTTTGGTCCCGGCGAACTCGGCCAGGGCGGTTCTTCGTACTTGTATCGTCGGCGCCTATGGAAGAGATGACGGCCCTGGAAATCGATGAATTCGTGAAGACGCAACGAAGAGGACGAATCGGGTGCCATGACGACGGGGTGACCTACGTGGTCCCGCTGATGTTCGTTCGTGACGCGGACTATTTCTACTTCTACACGATCGAAGGACAGAAGGTGACGATGATGCGCCGCAATCCCCAGGTCTGTTTTGAACTGGACGAGTTGTTGGAAAACGGGAGTTGGACCAGCGTCATCGTCCAGGGCACTTTTGAGGAATTGACCGGTGCCGACGCGTCGACGGCGTTGCGGGTGCTCGGCCACGAATCGCCTGGTCCACGCAGCGAGGATGAACGTCGCGGCGGCGGCCGCGAACCCGTGGCCTTTCGGGTTCACGCGCTCAAACTGACCGGACGCAAGGTGGTGAGGACTTAGACGTTGTCGCTCAACGCGAGAGCGTTGGCGACGAGGAGACAACCCGGGTCAGAGCCGAGCGGGTCGCCGGAGCTAGCGAAGGCCCTCGAGCGAGATCCGCCGCATAGATTTGCGTAGTCGCACCGGCCGCACGTACCGTGAAAGTCTGCTGAGCGGATCGAGCGGAGTAGTTCATTGTCGCGGTAGATCGCCACGAGGCTTTGGTCACGGACGTTGCCGAGGGCGAGGGGCAAGAACCCCGAAGGGGTGACCGTCCCGGTCGAACCCACGAAGATGATGCCCTTGCCGTCGCGGGTGGCGGCGCTCGGCGCGCGAATTGGTGCGTCACTCGGTCCAAGCAATTCTTCGAGACGAATTCGCAGGCTCTCGTACAGGGGCCCCGTTGACACCGGAGTTCGCCCTTCGAGAGCCTTGCGTTCGGACGTGACGCGCCGAAAAAAGGGCGCCTCGACGGTGCGCACCGTAAAGCCGTAGCGCGACGCGTCGACCAGAAAATGGCAGACGTCCTCGTTCTCCTGGGCGCTGGTGGCGCTCACGTCGCTGCCTCGGCCCGTGGTGATGAGAAAGAAGACTTCCCACACGTCGACGTGGTGCTCGTAGAGCAGGGAGGCGACGTCGGCCAATTGATGCACGTTCGACGGCATCACCGTGGTGTTGATCTGGACGGTGTAACCGAGATCCTTGAGCTGGTCGATCGCGCGAAGGGTCGACGCAAAGTGACCCACGATGCCGCGCACGCCATCGTGAATGGACGATGAGGCGCCGTCGAGACTGAGCGACGCACTCGCCACTCCTTCGGCTCTCAACCGACGCAAGGTGTCGTCCGTAAGCCGGGGCGTGACCGACGGAGCAATCGCGACCGGGACCGTGCGTTCCCTGGCGTAGTGGGCGAGATCGACGATGTCGTCGCGCATCAGGCAGTCACCGCCGGTCAAGATCAGAATCGGGCGGGGGCGTCCGATGCTCGCGAGCTCGTCGATCAGGGCGCGTCCTTCGTCGGTGGTTAACTCGTCGGGCCCCGGTTCGCACTGGGCGTTGGCCCGACAGTGGAAGCAGGCCAGTTGACAGGACTTGGTCATCTCCCAGAACACCAGCAAGGGTCGATCAGCGAATTGATTGCGCGTCAACGTGTCTTCTCGTGTCGTGATCATAAGGACCGATTAGTGACGGCGGCTGCGTCGAAGGCCGCACCGAGGCCGATGTGTTCCTGGACCGTCGTGCTGACCCGGAGTCCGCAAGTCACCTTGATCGCCGCCGCAATGAGATAGGTGACAGCGATCGTGTAGCTCACGACCGCTACGACGGCGATCACTTGGTGCCAGAGGAACGAAGGGTCACCGAAGAAGAGTCCGTTGATGTGTCCATTTGTCGAGTCGGTCAGACCCGCGGGATTGATGCTGAAATGCGCGAACAGTCCCAGGAGCAGCATCCCGAGGCATCCACCGACACCGTGGACCGCAGCGACGCCGAAGGTGTCGTCGAACTTCGCGAAGCGCGTGGTGACGCGCACCGCGGCGAAACACGCCGCACTCGCCACGACGCCGATAATCAAGGCGGGCACCACCCCCACGTAACCTGACGCGGGCGTGACCGTTGCGAGTCCTACGACGGCGCCGGTGGCCATCCCGATGACGGTTGTCTTGCCAGTGAACACCCGTTCGAGAAGCGCCCAGCCCAGACAGGCGGACGCGGCTGCCAATTGCGTAGTGGTAAAGGCACTCACGGCGAGCGCGTTGGCTCCTAACGCCGAACCTCCGTTGAAACCGAACCAGCCGAACCAAAGGATTCCTGCTCCCAGGAGTACGAAGGGGACCGAGCGGGTGGGGTAGTGCGCCGCCGACTCTTTGGATCGAGGACCCAACACGAGTACCAGCACGAGAGCGGCGGCTCCGGCACTGGCGTGCACGACGGTGCCACCCGCGAAATCGCGTGCGCCGAGTCGATAGATCCAGCCCTGAGGATCAAAGACCCAGTGTGCGATGACGGGGTAGACCACCACGCTCCAGGCGACACAGAAGGTGATCCAGGCGCTGAATTTCATACGCCCGGCGATGGCGCCGGTGACGAGCGCTGGTGTGATGATGGCGAACATCATTTGAAAGGCCATGAAGGCTAATTTGGGCACGCGAGTACCCGGCCAGACGCCTCCCATGTTGTTCAACGCAAAGAAGTGAAGGTTGCCAATGAACCCGTGACCGACGTCGGGGCCGAAGGCCAGCGTGAACCCGAGCAGCGCCCACAAGATCGTCACGAGGGTGATGGTGAAGAAATTCATGGCCAGCATGTCGAGCACGTTGCGCTCGGTCTCGAGTCCACCGTAGAAAAAGGCGAGACCAACGGTCATAAAGAGCACCAATGCTGCGCTGACGAGAAGCCATGCGGTGTCGCCCGAACTCATCTCACACCTCCGAATCGAATGTACTCCTTTGGTCGACCGTCATTTCCTAGGACTTTGGTCACATCACGTCGGAGTTCGTGGCGGCGATCGCCACGTTCGCGCCGGGCGCGCAGGAGAACCAGCGTTGAGCCAGTGCGGTAGTTGCGCACGTCTTGAGGAGCGTCGTTCGTGGCCCAGTTCGTTCATCGTGTTACATCGTGCGAACGTTGGAGTTCACAGTAGGTGGTAGCGCGCACACGCCAGTGACGCGGCGATGGCGACGGAGGCCCAGCACAGCAGTCGTAACGCGTTCTCAAGGGGCTGGAGCAGGCTCTCCTTGGTGAGAGCGCTGGTGGAACCGTCGAGCTGCACCTCGACGCCTTCGACGTGTGTCACCCGTCGACGTAGGCGTCTCGCCGGTGTGGAGAGTTGACGTTGAGTCCCAGCCACGAGCGCCGCGAAGAGAGCCGCGACGATCGAGGCGAGGGAGAGTGTCGAGTGTTGAGCGAAGTAGGCGGTAAGAACTGGAAACGATCCCCAACTGAGTGCGAAGACGAGGTTGGTATGCCAGCGACCGTGAAAGAGTTCGAGATTGTAGCTCAACGCCAACGCAACACCGATCACGATGAAGATCGCCAAGTACGCGCTCGCCACGATCGTTCCGAGAATCCCCAGTACCACCGCACCGCCGATACCAACGATTGCGGCGGCCTTCAGTTGCAACGCTGGTATCGCGGTTCGAAGAGGTCTGCCTTGGAGTTCATCGAGGGCGTGGGCCCCCACGCCGACCGCCAAGAAGAAGGCGAGGATCGACATCCACAGGTACAAGGAGTTCACCGGATCCACGAGACAACCACCCACGACGACGAAGGAGAGGTGACACAACGTGTAGGGGGGGTGCAGCAACGTCCACCAGTCGCGACCACGGCGAGTGCGCAACAGCCGGGGCTGAGCGTAAAAGGCCGGCCCGCCCGAATTCGCAGTGTTGTCTGGACCCGACACGTCAGTCCTTGCGGTATCCCCACATGACGAGTCCTCCGCCAAGGCTCATGGATTGGCATTCCACGTGTTCGATTCCCGCGTGCTCCCAGGCACGCAACGTCCAGTCCACTGAGTACTTCTTGTAGTGCTGGGAGATACTTGGACCGAGAAAGCGCCCGACGTCCCACCAGCCTTTGCCCCCGGACGCGAAGCCCGCTACAGGCAGGATCCAGCGCGTGTAGATCCACCACGCGAGGCGCCATCCCAATTCTCGTGGTACGGCGAACTCCAGATTCGCAATGGGACCACCGGGTTTGACGACGCGTGCCAGCTCCTTGATGGTCGCCTGGGGATCACTGACGTAGCGAAGCAGATACGTAAACGTCAGTGCGTCGAACGTCGCGTCGGGAAACGGAAGCTGCTCACCTCGCGCGAGCACGAGTGCGATTTGGTCCTCGAGATGGCTACGACGGATGTTCTCCTGACCCGTCCGCAGCATGTCGTCGCTGAGGTCCACCCCGATGATGCGCGCGGATGTCTTCTTCGCAAGAAGCTTGGTGACCGCACACGGTCCGCACGCCACGTCCAGCACCAGTTGGGGCTTCGAGCCCACGACGCGATCGACCATGGCCGCTCGCCAGCGCCGATCCTGACCGAACGAGAGAATCTGGGCGAGTACGTTGTACCGATTCGGCAGGGGCGCGAAGAGGTTGCGGGCAAACTCATTGGGCGCAGTACGCGAGATGGTGACGCTTCGGTTACGAGGCATTGGTCCTCGTGGGCCGTGTTCGACTGGCTGACGTGTACCGTTCGGGCGGGTCGAGGTGGGCAGCAGCTCTGATTTCGATACCTTAACTGGGCCCTAGCGAAATGGGTTCACCGTGAGAGCACTTGTCGACTTTCCACGGAGTTCATGCTGTCGCCAGTTCATTCTTGCCCTGGAATTCCCCTTGCGGCCAAGGGCTCGTTGTGGGAACCTACCTTGCGTGCATTGGCGAGCACCAAAAGGGGGAAAGATGACGTACGACTTTGAAGTGTCGGGCGTAGTGCCCGCGGACCGTGAAACGCTCTACCGGGCCTGGCTATCAAGTGAGGAGCACAGCGCGATGACTGGCGGCGAAGCGCATATCGATCCGGTCGTCGGCGGCGAGTTCAGCGCGTGGGGTGACTACATTCACGGCACCACGCTCGAACTTGAACCTTTCGATCGTATCGTGCAGTCCTGGCGTACCCAGAATTTTGCCGACGGAGTGGCGGATTCGAAGATTGAGGTTCGTTTCGAGTCGGTGGGGGATGCGACACTGGTGCGGGTCGTCCACACGAACGTGCCCGACGGCGACGTCGGGTATGAGCAAGGTGGATGGGAAAAGAGTTATTTCAAGCCAATGGCGGAGTATTTCGGATCACGTCGCTAAGGCAGTCGGCGTGGGCGATGCCTACGATTTCCTTCCCGGATTGAACTCGACTATCTCCAGTCCTGCGTCGTCGCGCAAGGCCTCGTGGTGCGCAACTTGCTCCTGCTCGCGTTCCAGCAGTTCGTCATCCCGGGCAACCTCAAGGTGGACAAGTAAATCGTCAGCCTCGGGCGAAGTGCGAATGAGTTCGTCCAACTTGAGTTGTAAGACCTTCTGGTGCCGACCTTGCGTATGCTGAATCACGAACAACATGAGCAGCGTGATGGCACTCACCACCGTTGAGAATTGCGCTTCCCAACTCCCGGGGAATCCATTTGAAGCGAGGACGACGCCAAAGGTCACTAAGAGCAGCAACACCACCACTGCGGTGCTTGAACGTGACGTGAGGTCACCGACCCAATGGAGGATACGACTGATTCGTTGCAGAAACGAAGAACGCTCCATCGATTCTCCCTTCGGTTCGTCCAAGTGTGTTGGTGGCGGTGGATTCGCCAACGGCCCGCGTCAGCGACGAAACGCAGCGCGTGATCGACAAGTTGCTTGAGCACCAGCGTAACGGTCTATTTTTCTTGGAAAACAACAGTGTTCGGCCCCACGCTCGTGAACGGCAGGTGACAATACTTATAGAGCCAATTCCACCATGGGACCTTGTTTAAACCTGACTAAACCAATCAGAATAATCATATAAAGTACAGGCACGTCGGGTCGATGAGGTGGACCCATGAACAGAGGAGAATGAAGTGGCCGAGTGGGGTTTTGAAACTCGTCAGATACACGCCGGTACCGCTGCCGACAGTGCGACCGGCGCGCGAGCGATACCGATCTATCAGACCACGAGTTACGTCTTTCGTGACACGACACACGCCGCCGCGCTCTTCGGCCTCGCCGAACTGGGAAACATTTACACGCGAATCATGAATCCGACCCAGAACGCGTTCGAAGAGCGGATCGCGTCACTGGAAGGAGGAGTGGCGGCTCTCGCTGTTTCTTCGGGATCGAGCGCCGAGACGATTGCGATCCTCAATCTCGCAGAAAATGGTGGTCACGTTGTCTCCTCAGCGTCCCTCTACGGGGGGACGTACAACTTGTTCCACTACACGCTGCCGAAACTGGGCATTGAGACCACCTTTGTGGAGAATCCCGATGACCCCAGGGAGTGGCACGCCGCCATTCGCCCCAACACCAAAGCGCTCTACGCCGAGACCCTTGGCAATCCCAAGGGCGACGTGCTGAACTTTGATCTGGTCTCGACCATCGCTCACGACAACAAGATCCCGCTCGTAGTCGATAACACTCTCGCGACGCCCTATCTCTCGCGTCCACTCGAGCACGGAGCGGACATTGTCGTGCATTCGGCGACCAAGTTCATCGGCGGTCACGGGACCTCAATCGGCGGCGTCATCGTTGATGGAGGGCGGTTTGACTACGAGGGAAGCGGTCGTTTTCCGGGATTCACCGAGCCCGATCCGAGTTACCACGGTCTCGTTTTCGGCGAATTGCCCGAATCGCTGTTCCCGGCGCGGTTCGTGCTCAAGGCGCGCCTGCAGTACCTGCGCGACATCGGCGCGGCTATTGCACCGCTCAACTCATTCCTCTTTCTTCAGGGTCTCGAAACCTTGAGCCTTCGAATCGAACGGCACGTCGCCAACGCCAGCGCCGTCGCGAAGTGGCTCGAAGCCCGCAAGGATGTCGAGTGGGTGAGGTACTCGGGGCTCGAGTCCAGTCCGTGGCACGAACTCCAGTTGAAGTACCTGCCCAAGGGTGGCGGATCGATCATTGCTTTTGGCATCAAGGGTGGTGCCGACGCCGGACGGAAGTTCATCGAAGGACTGGAACTCTTCAGTCATCTCGCCAACGTCGGCGACGCCAAGAGCCTCGCCATCCATCCAGCCTCGACGACCCATTCGCAGCTGACTGAGAAGGAGCAGCGTACAACGGGTGTGACGCCCGATCTGGTGCGACTCTCGGTGGGTATCGAGACTCTCGAGGACATTTTGGCCGACCTCGAGCAGGGCTTTCGCGCTGCGCAAGGATGAGTCTCGAGCCCCTCGGCTACTGGCGCGAAGGCGATGACCCGGGTCATCGGCGGTTTGCTCAGCTGCGAGGTCGCAACGACCGAGGATTTGAGTTCGAAGCGGGAGGGTCGCTGCCGCAGGTCACCGTTGCCTACGAGTCGTGGGGAACGCTCAACGCCAATCGTTCGAACGCCGTACTCGTCGAGCATGCGCTGACGGGTGATAGTCACGTCACTGGGCCCGCTGGTGCGGGTCATCCCATGAAGGGATGGTGGGACGGCATCGTGGGACCGGGTCTCGCCATCGACACGGACAGGTTCTACGTGGTCTGTCCAAACGTGCTCGGTGGCGCACAGGGTACGACGGGTCCTTCTTCGCTCGACGAGCACGGAACTCATCTTGGATCGCGATTTCCGATGATAACGATTCGCGATCAAGTCGACGTCGAAGTTGCCCTCGCTGATTATCTGGGAGTTGCACGCTGGTACGCCGTCGTCGGCGGTTCGATGGGCGGTATGCGGGTCCTTGAATGGGCCGTTGGCTTCGCGTCGCGACTGGAACAGGCGGTCGTGCTGGCGGTGGGAGCGGCGTCGACCGCTGACCAAATCGCCTTGAGTTCGTTACAAGTGCGAGCAATTCGACTCGATCCCCATTATCGAGGGGGCGACTACTACGAGAGCGAAACAGGGCCGTCCGAGGGGATGGCCCTGGCGCGAGGCATTGGTCACTTCACGTATCGCACCGGTAGCGAGTTCGAATTCAGATTCGGGCGCCACGACCAACCCGGTGAGTCATCGCTCGAAGGTGGGCGCTACGCCATCGAGTCGTACCTCGAGTATCAGGGCGACAAGCTCGCGCGCCGTTTCGATCCCAACAGCTACGTCGTCTTGAGTGAGGCGATGAACCACCACGACGTCGGGCGGGGCCGCGGCGGGCTGAGAGAGGCCCTGAGTGCCATCGCGTGTGCAGTGACAGTCATAAGCATCGACTCCGACCGGTTGTACCCGACGCGACTCCAAGAGCAACTCGTCGAACTCGTGGCGAACGTCCGTCCCTTGCAGATGGTGACATCGAGCGTGGGTCACGATGGCTTCCTGCTCGAGGTTGATCAGATTGGCGCGATCATCGAACGTGCTCTTGGCGGGTAACTCGAGCCAACGCGCCCCCTTCGCCGTTGTCAGGCATGCCGCTGACGCCATTCAATATGACCGTTGCGTGAACCTTGTCGTGGTTCGCACTCAAGACAGGTAGGGTGGTGCTTGAAAGCGTCGTAAGCAGTTACTAGCGCGAAATCCAGCCCTCGTTGAGCGTCGACACGTTGTTAGGAGACTCACCGTGACGAAGTCAGCGAAGACCGGGTTGAACCGTGTGACAGTGACTGGCGACTCGCGTGGCGACTGATCGTCTCGTCGACATTTTTGCTCTTATGGCTCAGTATGAACGCGAAGGCGCTAACGAAGGTTCGCTCTGTATGGTGGCGGCCGAAATCACCGATCTCTCTGGCGCTGGTATTGCTCTGCATTCATCAAACGACGACCTGACCAGCATGGGCGCCAGTAACCCCGCCTCCACTGGCTTGATGGATCTCGAGATCACTCTGCGCGAGGGACCCTGCAACGACGCGTGTCGTGGCGAGGACGCTGTTGAAGAGGCGGATCTCATCAAGAGTGCGATCGATCGTTGGGTGTTCTACACGCCTCAAGCCATTGCCATCGGGGCCCGAGCAGTCTTCGGTTTTCCGGTACGAATCGGCGCTGTTCGACTGGGAGCCCTCAGTCTTTACCGAGATCGGAAGGGGTCGCTCACCTACGAGCAAGCATCCAGCGGGTACCTAATGGCGTCGGTGATTGGCCGAGCAATCCTCGCCATGCAGGCGGGGGCTTCGGGAGGCGCGCTGGCCGCCGAACTGGAGCGTGAAGCGACCTTCGACTTCGCGATTCACCAGGCGGCGGGCATGCTCGCGGTGCAGGGGTCGACGGACGTAGGAGAGGCCCTGGTGCTACTGCGGACCCACGCGTTCGCAACGGACACACCGATTTCGACCCTCGCGACGAGGGTCATCGCTCGAGAGACGAGCTTTGACAAGGTGAAAGGTGAGTGGCTTGATGAGACAGGCTAGATATTCCCCAAGTCGGTGTAGAATTGCACTATCGGTACGAGCGAACATCCTGTTCCCATCGATTGCGATGAAGAGACGGGGGCGCAGATGACAAGGGAGTCCTTGCTTGTTGCCACTCTCGTCGAATTGGCTGACAGTCTCGTCGACAACTTCGACGTTATTGACGTTTTGACCCTTCTCAGTGACCGTTCTGTCGAAGCGGTAGACGTGGATGCCGCGGGCGTCATGCTGCAGTCGCCCGGCGGGGAACTCCAGTATGTCGCCTCGTCAAGTGACACCATGAGAGTGCTCGAATTGTTTCAGATCCAAACTGACGAAGGTCCGTGCGTGGATTGTCTTCGCGATGGCATGGCCATCGTCAACAGAGAATTAGTGGAACCCGACGAGCGATGGCCTCGCTTCACGCCGCGAGCTCTCGAACTCGGCTTTCAATCCGTGCACTGCCTGCCCATGAGACTCCGCGGGCAAACGATTGGCGCTCTCAATCTATTTAGAACCGAGCTTGGTTATCTCGACGGCGATGACGTGATTGTCGCCCAGGCACTGGCCGATGTTGCCACCATCGCGATCTTGCAGCACCAGTCGTCAATTGCGGCGCTGACACTCAACGAGCAGTTAAATCGGGCTCTGACGAGCCGGATCATCATTGAACAAGCAAAGGGCATGATCAGTGAGTCCAGGCGCTGCAATATGGATGACGCTTTCGCGATGCTTCGCGCATACTCGCGCAATCACAATCTTGGTCTCACCAGCGTGGCGAACTCGGTGGTGAGCGGCGCTCTCAACTCGCACGATCTGAACATCCCAATGGTTTCACCTCGCCGTTGAGTTTGGAACACTTCGGTCTCGAAGTACGTCGGGATTATCACCGCGTGATGATTAGGTGACCGATCGAGGACCTCACACACATTGTTCACAAGACCTCACATCATTGGTCGAGGCACCTACGTGGTCGCAAGCGTCGTTAATGGTTCCGATTCGAAAGTCACCTAGGGGTGTTAGCATTAGGATAGGACGTCCGGAAAACGCATCCTTACCTTGGTAGTTCTTTGAGGAAGAGGAAGTCGAACAAAAATGGACAACATCCAGCGACCACCAGGTGACTCGTACACAGTAAAGGCGTCGCGCCCCTCCACCGGTGAACAAGCGGTAGGTATCACGGCGCAGAGTTCGGGTCGACGCACCAAAGTAGTTCGGTCGACGACGGAGAATTTTGAGGCATCGTTCTCAGACCTTTTTGAAACGGCGATTCTTCATCACGACGTGAATCACCCTAGTTATGACCGCAGATTCTACGAGAGCGTACGAGCATCGTTTCGGCAACTGAGCGAACAATATGATCGTCATCCCAATGCGGCCGCGACCCGTGAAGACTCGTGGTGCAACGAAGACTGAAAAACGATCGCAAAACGTAGTCGTGGCGCCGGTGCCCAATTCGACGTTCGTGGTGCAGTTGGCACGGTCAGTGCTGCCGTGCGAATGGTTGCCCGAGTCAGGCGAGTTCACCCGTAGAGAGTGGTAACGACGCCCGATCGTTGTTCGAGTGTTGGCAACTAGAGTCGTGGTACGACTGAAAGTCTTTCAGTCGGTGTAAGACGCCAAGTTCGGGTCGGACGATCTAGACGATTGTCGCTCGTTCGGGCTCGACGCCTTCAGTTCTTGGAGGACGTTCATGAGTCATCTTCATCGCGTACTGTCGTGTCATTTGTCGCGGTTCCCATTGACTTCACGGTCGATGTAGTGGTGACCCCGCAGCCGGAGCCACTTCGTTGGCTCTCAGGCCAAGGTGGTCACTCGACGACGTTGAGTGGCACGGCGGCATGAGCGTGCCACCCGTCTCCTACGGTTTCTTGAGCAGCGCACCGCCCACGCCTTGCGGACTGGCAACGTTCACGGCGGCTCTTGCGAAAGAACTCGAGAAAACTGGCAACATCGTGTCCGTGGTGCGCGTGCTTGACCGCGAAGAGGACGCCGCGCCCTCCAAGATTCCGTTGATTGGTCAACTTGTGGCGGGGGATCGACGAACCATCACGACCGCGACCGCAGCGCTCAACCAGTGCGACGTGGCGATTGTGCAACACGAGTACGGCCTCTACTCGGGTCCCGACGGCGAGGACGTGCTGAGGGTGCTCCACGGTCTGGACGTCCCCACGATCGCGATTCTCCACACGGTGCTGCCGAACCCGATGCAACATCAACGCGAGGTCCTGGACGAAGTCATCAGAAGTGTGGACGCGGTCGTCGTGATGACGGACTCCGCTGAACGAACTCTCCGTGAACAATTCAACGTGGGGCCTACCCCGGTACGAGTCATACCTCACGGGGCCACCGTGGTCACGGAGACTCGCCGCAGCGTGAACTCAAGTCAGCCCACGGTGTTGACCTGGGGACTGTTGGGTCCCGGAAAGGGCATTGAATGGGCCATTGAGGCCATGGCCGAGTTGCGAGACCTGACGCCGACCCCGCTCTACGTCATCGCCGGACGAACGCATCCCAAGGTGCTCGCTCGAGAGGGCGAAAACTATCGACAGCGACTGATGCAAAAGGTCGACGACCTCGGTATCTCACACATGGTTAAATTCGACAACAGCTACCGCGACCTACTTTCGTTGACGTCACTGATCGAAAGCGCGGACGTCGTGGTCTTGCCTTACGACTCGAAGGATCAAGCGACTTCGGGCGTGCTGGTCGATGCGATCGCGGCGGGACGTCCGGTCGTCGCGACGTCGTTTCCGCACGCCATGGAATTGCTCAGCTCCGGGGCGGGCATCATCGTCAATTCCAAGGATCCTTTCGCCATCGCAGAAGCGTTGCGGTCGATAATCACGAATCCCGACGTGACCCGGGACATGGCCCGCGAGGCTCGACGTCTGGCCAAGCAGTTGAGTTGGGAATCGGTGGCTGGCCAGTTCTTGTCGATGAACGAGCTCTTGTTGAATCGACTGGACGTGCCCGCGTGACGTATCCGTCACCAAACTTTGACTATCTTCATTCGTTGATCGGTCCGTACGGTATTTTCGAGCACGCCGAACACGATCGGCCGCGAACCGAACACGGTTACTGCGTCGATGACGTGGCGCGGGTGTTGTTGGTAACTGCGAGGGAGTTAGACCCTTCACCAAAGGTCATGGACCTGGCTCGGATGGCCGTCCGTTTCCTCGAGCAAGCCCAAAGCATCGCGGGAACCTTTACGAACCGCCGTGCCGCATCCGGACGGTTCATTGGTCGGAGTACGAATGAAGACTGTTGGGGCCGGGCCGTGTGGGCTCTGGGTGTCAGTGTCACCCGGTGTGGCGACGATGACATCAAGCGTCGCGCGTCCACTCTGTTGCAGCGGTCACTGGTCGTTCGCTCGCCGTGGCCGAGGTCCATGGCGTTCGCCACCCTTGGTGCCGTTGAGGTTATCAAGGTCGACGCCACGGCGGGCGATGCCCTATCCCTCGTTCAAGATGCGACCGTGGTGCTGGATCGGCCGAACGTTGGCGATGGTTGGGAGTGGCCTGAGGATCGATTGAGCTACGCGAACGCGGTGCTGCCCGAGGCCCTGATGGCCGCGGGTTCCGTTCTTGGCAATGATCGACTCGTCGCAATTGGGCTTGAGCAGTTGCGGTGGTTGTTGTCCCAGGAGTCGAAATTGGGCCGCTTGTCGGTTACGAGCTCCCTGGGTCGACATCGTTCCGCCGGCGTCGAGAGCTTCGACCAGCAACCAATCGAAGTGGCGGCGCTGTGCGACGCGTGCGCACGAGCTTTCGAACTGACCGGTGACGCGAAATGGTTACGCGGGGTCGAACTCTCGGCCGATTGGTTCTTGGGCAAGAACGACGGTGGCGTGGTGATGTTTGACCCTCTGACCGGAGGTGGATACGACGGACTGACCGAGCGGGGACCAAACCTCAATCGGGGAGCGGAATCAACGTTGGCGTTGTTGGCAACACTCCAAACCGTTCGACACGCGGAGTTGGTCCGGTGAAGGAAGCGGGCCTCGCCACTCGGACCGACGTCCAACTTCGCGCCGATGTGACGCGGGTCATCACTCGATTGTTCATTCCCGGACAAGAACTCATCGGAGGCAGCGAATCGCGAACGTCGAGCACGGTCCAGGAAGTTCTGGCGCTAAGCGAAGACGCCGTGGACGCGGTCATGGCTGACTTGTTTGAGAGATTTTCCGGGCGTCACGACGACCTCGCAGGGCTCTTCGAGGATCAGGCGCAAAGGGTGATTGGAATTGTCGGTGAGGACATTTCGCCCCGACGTCGACAATTGTTGGGAGCAGCTTTCACGCACGAGTACTCAATTGAGGGCGCGGCGATTTGCAATCCGAGTCTGGTGAAGCACCCCGACCAAACCGGTGTGGCACCGGGCGGACTACGTATCGTGCTGAGTCTTCGTGCCATCGGTGAAGGCCATAAGTCAACGATCGGTTTTCGGGCGGGAGAGATAGCTGCCGACCACTCAATACGTATTGAAGAGCCGAAGCCATTTCCGGTGCTCGCCGAGACCAGGCCCACGTCTCTCAACCGAGATGTCTTCCACGCCAGTTTGCGCGACCTGGGCCTCGATGGTGAAACTGCGACGTCGGTGTTGGACCGTCTTCCGTTGCAGTTCTCACGAGAAGAACTGAATCAGTCACTTGACGTGATGGTCGCTGAAAGCGACGTGCGAATCCGGGTTGCCGAGACGGCTGCGCTGCTACGGTCGTTCACCGACAATTTCTATTCCGTCACGTTCAACTCCGATGCCGAGCTCTGTCAACGTGTTCTGTGGCCCGCCACGCTGCGCGAGAGTCAAGGTATGGAAGACGCGCGCTTCGTTGAAGTCGATTTCAACGGTCGCGCCCGGTACATCGCTTCGTACACCGCCTACGACGGGGTCGTCGTTAGTCAGCAACTTCTAGAGACCAACGACTTCGTGACGTTTCGTTCATCCCCCTTGACCGGCGTCGCCGCCCAAAACAAAGGCATGGCGTTCTTTCCGCGACAGATTCGCGGTCGTTATGCTGCCCTCTCTCGCTTTGACCGCGAGCACAATGCCGTCACATTCTCGGACAATCTCAGTAGCTGGGATGACGCAACGCTATTTGACCTACCGGCGCACACATGGGAAATGCTCCAAGTGGGGAACTGCGGTTCGCCCATCGAACTCGACGTCGGCTGGCTCGTCCTGACCCACGGCGTGGGCCCCATGCGCACCTACGCAATAGGCGCCATGCTCCTAGACCTTGAGGACCCGACAAAGGTCCTAGGAGCGCTGAGCGAACCGCTCTTGGCCCCTTCGACCAGCGAACGCGATGGCTACGTGCCAAACGTGGTCTACTCGTGTGGATCGCTCGTGCATCAAGGCGTTCTCTACGTGCCCTTTGGCGCTTCAGATCAGTTCATTGGTTGTGCCACGGTGGATGTATCCCAACTCGTGGAATCGCTCAGGTCCTGATAAACGTTCCCGCCGTGACGTGCGGTCAGACCGGTTGAGGTCAACTGGACTGCGAGTGAGTGAGTTGCGCCGCGGTGTCGATGGCGTTGACGAGTTCATCGAGGTGGATGGCCAGGGTCTCAGTCGCTCGCGTGACTGGCCACGAACTTACGGTGGTGCGGTAGAGCGAGCGAAGATTGGTCGAGGTCCCCGTGTTTTTGACGGCGTCAGTGTCGTACAGGGCTCGAAGTGCGTCGGTGCAACCGTCTCTCAAAGCTTCCAGTTCGCGTGAGGAGTCGACGGTGGCACCTCGCTCGGCTTCGACTCGAATGGCGTGCAGCGTTCGCAAGATGCGCATGGTCGTGGCCAACTGGCCTCGACCGTCCGAAGGCCCCGAGCGAACAAAGCCCGGCTCGGCGACTGCTCGACCAACGGCGCTCTCGGCCCGTATCCACGACACGCGCACGGCCCGGGAGCGAGCGATGACCTTGTCGGGTTCGATGGGCGTACCGGTCGCGAGGGCGAGAACCGCTTCGAGGTACCGTTCGAGTGCGTGAAAGAGGTTCGCGAGCGCGTCATTGACACTGGTGCGCAGTGACGTCGGCCATACGAGGTAGGCGATGAGCGCGATGACGCTGCCCAGTGAGAAATCGAGCAACCGGTCGAGTGCGGTCGAAAGCGTGTCGGTCGCACTCACGCTCATGAGAATCAACACCAACGCGGTGATGAATCCGAAGGAAATCGCAAAACTGGCGTACCAAGTGGAGTACGCAATCCACGCCGAGAGACCAACCAGGATCGTGGTGACCGCGAGGTCGGGGTGCAGACCCCCTACGAGCAGTGCCGCGAAGGTTGCGCCGATTACCGTTCCCAGCATCCTTCCGAGTCCCCGGTCAAGCAGTGAGCTGTAGTCGGGTCTGAGTATCACGAGCACGGCGAAAGTGAGCCAGAAGCTCCGTGGCAGGCCGAAGGCGGATCCCAGAACGGCCGCTAGCGGCACTGCCACGGCGAGTCGAAGGGCGTGGCGAAAGGCAGGTGAACGAGCATTGAGATTGTCTTTGAGCATCAGCGTGTTGCTTCGCAGGCGACGCCAATCGAGTCTCGGCCGTTCGGGCAATGTTGGTCGCCACATCGTTCGACCCGATGCCTTTCCGGAAGTGTCGATAAGTTTGCCCATCGCTCGCAGCTGTCCAGCAATTGCGCGGAGGTGTTCGGCACTTTGGATTCCCAGAATAGTGGCGTCAGTGGGGCTCACGAACTCCGGGCCGAGTTCGTTAATTGTTCCGTCGAATTCAGCGAGGCGCGAACGCCACGGTGAAGTTTCTCGTTGGCGAAGCGACCGGGCCATTTCAATCAGGGCGGCCGCAAGGGGCTCCAAACTCGCGGCCACTCGCACTTCGTCGTCCGTGTCGTTTAGTCGACGTAGTCGGACGCGTAGTCCCGCCAGGGTGGTGATCTCAAGACGGATGCGGCGTACCTGATCGAGGATGGCCCGAAGTTCGCGAACGTCAGATCGACCGAAGAGCGCCGGGTCGTCGAGTACCTTTTCAGTCTCGTCGAGAGATGCCAGGGCCTCGGTAGCCGAACTCGTGGGATCGAGCAGCACCAGTCGCGCCACTGCCTCGATGGACGACGCAAGGCGAGATCGCTGGTATCGAAGGCTGGAGGGGAGCCGAAGAAGGACGAGGGCCAGGATCTCGATCAGGGCGCCGAGGGCCACGAGGAGGCTGAAGTGAAAGGCGAACGACAGGCTTCCAATGAACCGTCCCAGTACAACGTACGCAATGACTGCTTGAGAGCCCACGGTTGCGGACGTTTGTCCGAAGACCTCGAGCATGCCCGCACCGAAACACCATGGAACGAGCAAGAGTAGGTGGAGCCAAGTCACGGAGCCGGTGATGGTCCCCACGAACACCGAAGCCCCCAGGAGCATTGCGTCCACGATGGCGATTCGCAGCGAGAGGCGTGGCGCGCCGACCAGCGACGCTATCGCGATGAGGTTTGCCCCGACCGCCATGGCAATCGCGCCGCTCTTATTGCCGGCAAGCAAACCTGCAACGAAAACACACACGACCGGCAGCGCGGTGACGGCACCCGCCACTGGGCTGGCGAGCGCGGCATCGAATCGCAGTGCGTTACGAAGGGCCTGTCGGTGGGCGATGGTTCGGCCCGAGCGCCCCGGCTCGTAACTGCGGAGCTCGTCAGTCATGCCTACGCGTACTTATCACGAACTCACCCTAGTTATCGAGTTCGCGCCAGTTAGGTCAAATGGTTCGGTGACGAGTGTGTCACTTCGCTGCTAGTCGGAGGGCCGATGGTGCAGGCGAGAGATTGTGACTTGTCGGGGGCTCGTGGGGTATCCTTCCATGAATCGCTCGTGA
Source organism: uncultured Acidimicrobiaceae bacterium (assembly GCA_963849155.1). GTDB lineage: Bacteria > Actinomycetota > Acidimicrobiia > Acidimicrobiales > RAAP-2 > RAAP-2. Next base: position 15,644 of record CAWKGL010000004.1, on the reverse strand, counting down.
CGAGTGGGACGCACGAGGTCGCAAGAGTTGAGGGGAAGCCATGGGACTGTTTAACGTAGTGGTGGTGGGAGCAGACGACTCGCTGACGGCCCGGCGGGCAATTGAGGCCGCGGGGCAGATTGCGAAGTTGTCACAGGGCACCCTGCACATCGTGACCGCGGTTGATCCGAAACCGCGTCACGAGGGAACGCTGCCCGCGGAGTTCCAGAACATGAATCCCGATGGCGAAGCCGAGGCACTCCTGCAGGTACTTTCGTTCGTAGCGAAAAACGCCGGTGTCGAGCCGGTTCTTCATCACGTGGTTGGCGATCCCGCCGAGGTCATCATTACGACTGCGGATCAGGTCCACGCTGATCTCATTGTGGTGGGCAATCGAGGGATGAAGGGTGCTCGACGTGTCTTGGGGAGCGTTCCTAATTCTGTTGCCCATGGCGCGAATTGTTCGGTCGCCATCATCGACACCACTGACTGATTAGCGAAATATCCAGGTCGCAATGCTGCGCGACCACCCGCCAGGCTAGAGGACGTGGAGCCACGTGGTCGCGCTGGTGAGGGCCCCTATAAATACCGACGCCCCGAGCACTACCGTGTCCGCCACAGCGATTCGAAGGCTGAGGCGCGGCGCACCGACGAGCGACGCGATTGCTTTAAGGTTTGCGTCCACCGCCACCGCGATCGCGCCGCGCCGGTCACCCGCGACCAGACCAGCAATGAAGACCCCCACGACCGGCAGTGCAGTGATAAGTCCCGCCACGGGTCTCGCGAGCGAACGCTCGAAGTGCAACGCGTTGCGAAGGGCGCGACGGTGGGTGTTCGGGTAACTCGCGTGGTCAGTCGTGTTACCTTCGCCTTCGTCGGGCGTTCATACTCACACCGATTACGAACCCACCCCAGTTTTCCTCACCGACGAAGACGTGGAGACTTCTCTCTGCTCGAAATCAGTCCGGCCCCTTGACGCACCGCGAACGCCGTCAGGTCAACTCGATCTGGTGGGTCCGGGTGATCCGAGGTCGATGCAAAAATGTTCGACGTCGTTCGACACGTAAAAGGACCCGGGTCCTCGAAGAAACGAGAACCCGGGTCCTTGGGCGATACTGACGTTATCTAGAGCCCGATGACCAAGGTGTACCAGAAGTAGGTCGTGCCCGCACTGCTGGTGGCCTTGAACTCAATGGGATAGATGCCCGGGAGTAGCGGCGTGCCCGAAAGCGTGACTGTGCCATTGGGTCCCGACGTCGCCGTCACCCCGAGGGGCAAGAACGTGACGGCGGTGACCGTCGGAGTGGGGACGCCCGTCGCGCTCAGGGTCGTTGAGAAGCTTCGCAACCAGTACGCGACGCCACTGCTGGCATCGGACGAGAACGACGGCGCCTTTGGAGCCGACACCGAGAACGACTGGGAAGTCGCGGCCAGCGAGTACTGGGCGTTGCCGACTTGCGTCGCGGTGACCGTGCAGGTTCCCGACCCCACGAAGCTCACGACACCCGACGTCGTCACGGTGCACACCGACGGACTCGATGAACTGAACGTGACCGCGAGGTGTGAGGTCGCGGTCGCGCTCGCCGAGTACGTCGGACCGCCGACGTAGGCGTTGGAGGGAGCGGTGGTACCGAAGGTGACGCTCTGGGAAGCCTTCCCCACGACGAGCGTCTGGGACGTCGAGGCGGGACCGTAGTTCGCGTTGCCCGTCGTGGCGAAGTCGATCACGCAGTTGCCCGTGCCCACGAAGCTCACGACACCCGTGTTCAAGGTGCAGATACCCGAATCACCGCTGAGCGACACGCTGACCGTCCCCCCGAGGGCGGTACCGCTCGGGGTGTAGGTCGCGCCGCCCACCACCGGGTTCGCCGGGGGCGTGCTCGGTGTGATGACGTTGGTGCCTCGAGCCACGACGAGCGTCTGGGACGTCGAGGCGGGACCGTAGTTCGCGTTGCCCGTCGTTGCGAAGTCGATCACGCAGTTGCCCGTGCCCACGAAGCTCACGACACCCGTGTTCAAGGTGCAGATACCCGAATCACCGCTGAGCGACACGCTGACCGTCCCCCCGAGGGCGGTACCGCTCGGGGTGTAGGTCGCGCCGCCCACCACCGGGTTCGCCGGGGGCGTGCTCGGTGTGATGACGTTGGTTCCCTTCGAGACAGTGATGGACTGCTGGAGCGAGGCGGAATCGTAATTCGCGGTTCCCGCGACGTTGAAATCGATCACGCATTCTCCCTGCGATGTGAAACTCACGACGCCGGCGTTAAGAGCACAACCAGTTGAGGTTCCGTCAAGGGTGATGGTTGGCGTGCCGAACGTCGATGTCGCACTGGGAGAATAGGTGGATCCTCCCACGTACGCGTTCGATGGCGGCGTACTCGCACTGATCGAGTTCGCTCCGCAGAGATTGGCGGGTGAGTTCGTCGTGCCCGTATTGGTGGTCCAGGTGTTGCCAGTACCATCCGTGCCCGATCCCGTGGAGGCGTCGACGCACGCGTCTTGGCTACTGCCCGTGATGGTGTTGTTAATGATCAGTCCGCCCGTGGGTAAGTTCTCGACGCCGTTGTAAGTGGAACCGTCGTCAAGAACCTGAACGCCGACCGCGTCGTCCGATAGGGAGTTGTTCTCAATGGTGAAGCCGGTGGGCGCCGCGAAGCTGTCCGCGCCAGAATCAGAGAAGTTGGTCCCGTAACCGCCATAGACCAGGACGCCCCAATTGAATCCTGAGATCGAGTTACCACTGACGGTTGCGTTGTCCGTCGGGTAGAACGCCGTGTTGACCTCCACGCCGGCCGCGTTGGGTGCCCCGTTTCCGGTCTCGACGTTGCCGGTCACACTCGCTGAGACGTTGCCACCGCCCAGGTAGATGGGTGACTCGGCATTTGCGTCGTTCGAGTCGGTGATGGTCAGGTCGTTGCCCGAAATAGACGCGTTCTCGGAGCAGAAGAGTGCGATGAAGTTCTCGTCGGTACCCGAACCCCCGTTGTCCTGGAACGTGTTGTGGGCGACGAGAAGATTCTGACTGAGTCCCTCGCTCACGCCATCACAGCCGGGTCCTGCGCCAGCGCCGGTCGTGTTGATGGCGGCACCCGGACCCGACAAGTTGATGAACGCGTTGCCCTCGATCTGCACGTTGTTACCCGTCTGGCCCCACAGGGCGATGGCCTGACCCTCGTAGCCTCCGCCGTCTTCACCGGCGGGTACGGTCTGGACGAACGCGTTGCCCACGATCACGGTGCTGGCCGGGTTCGCGACACCGTCGGTGTTGAAGTAGATGCCACCTTTATTGACGTTGATGATGTTGTTCGTGAAGTTCCATCCGCTACCGGTACCCGCGGCGTAGATCTCGCCGGTTGAGTCGGTGGCGGCGTTGAGTGTGAATCCCTCGAGCGAGCCCGTCGTGGCTCCGGTCTCGTAGGTGACACCGTTGGGGCTGTCAATTACCGTTTCGGGGGCACCGCTGCGACCCACCGCGTCAGTCTCATACTGTGCGCCCAAGAGCGTGACGTTGGTGTTGATGTTCACGTTCTCGTCGTAGGTGCCCGCGCACACGTAGATCGTCTCGTTGGACGTCGCCGCGTTGAGGGCGTCTTGGATGTGTGTGAAGTTAGGACTTAAGCACGAAGACGGCAACGCCGGCAAACCGGTGTAGGAACCGTTGTAGACGATTACTGCGCCGGCGGGAGGGCTGTCGCTCGTGGCCCCGCTCGCCCCCGCGCTGTTGACGGCGAACGGTGCGATCGCCGTCGCGATGACAAGTGCCGCAGTGATACCAATTCGCTTGAGCATTGTGACGTCCTTTGGCTTGCGTCGGTGACGGTAACTCCGCACTCGATCAGAATTGAAGTGTTGTCGTCCTTCTTCCCGCAGCGATACTGACAACCCTTCGAGCGCGACTCTATCTATTGTCTACAAACAAATCAACCGGACGTGGCTTGGGACAGTGCAGAGTGCGCGACAAGGCGCAGCGAAGGGGATCGTCGCCCAGAGCGGGGAAATATCCCTTCCGAGAGCAGTGCGAAACCGGGCTCGATCATTGCTGGTCCGCGGTGGCGACCGGTGGCCCAGTCCTCAGCAACTGACCCTCGGGGGCGAAGGAAACTCGATTGAAAGTTCGTAAAAGACTTAAATAAACATGACTTGCCCGCTCAACCAACGATCCTGCGTTTTTGACCTTCTGAGGACAGTCGACCGGACCCACAAGTGAACCGGTAATCCCAGTACGCTGAGTTCTTGGTTTGAGCGCAGTGAACGGTCCCGAGAGGGTTGGATTGGCAAGTACGGACAGGGTTTTCGTCCCGCTTCGAGGCGAACTACGTTGAAGTGGGGCAACGGGCGAGAAAGAATCGTCCATCGCCGGGTGCATCGACTTGTGGGTTGTGTTCGTTGTGTGTAGTGCATGGGAATCGAAATCGAGACAAAAGGCAGAAGAAATGATAAGTAGTGGAATTCGAAGGATCTCCAAGAAGATGACAATTGGGATCGTCACCGTTTCACTCTTGTCCTCCGTCGTTGCCGTCCTCGGTTTCGAGACCGTCGCGGGAGCCTCAGCGGTGACCGCCGTGAGTTTCACGCCCACGACGACCGCTGCGGGCGTGTACACCGACTTCATCGTTGGCTTCACCGCCACCAACGCCCTCTCCTCGGCGGCGAATTCCACGATCACGGCTACCTTCCCCACCGGCACCAACGGTTTTGGAATGCCGACGTATTCGTCGGTGGTTACCTTGACCGGATTTACGGGCACGTGTACGCCTACCGCCGCAATCAATTCACCGACGATCACGGTGACGCTGGCCGGAAGCGGATGCCAGTTGGCGGCGTCCACCGCCGGTTCCTTCTCGCTCTATGGCTTTACTAACCCTAGGACGCCAACGACGTTCTCGGGCTCCCAATTCTCGCTGTCGACGTCGGCCGACACGACGACAGCGAACCCGACGTCGAGCGTGGTCATCGCCGCGCAGTACCCGGTGCTACCCCAGGCCTCTTGGCCGGGCACGGTGAGCAACCCTGGACTGCGGGCGACGGTGTCGGCTCCGGGTGATCCCATTGGCGTGGCGTCAGACGGCAAGGTCGTCTGGGTCGCCGGTCTCACGGGTGACAGCGTCGAGGCCTTCAACCTCACGACCAGCACGGTGGTTCAAACCATCACGCTGTCGCACGCGCCGACGGGAATCGCGCTGGACGGTAATTATCTCTGGATCAACCTCTTCAACAATGGTCCCAACAGCCTCGAACGTGTGCCGATCTCGGGTGCCACCGACACGCCCGGTACACCGTCGTTCGTAGACCTCCCCAACAGCACGCAGATGTACGGCATCTGTGACGACGGCACGGACGTGTGGACCGCCATCCAATCAGCGTCCGCGGAGAATTATCTCTATGAAGTGCAAGTGTCGACTGGGACGTTGGTGCGAACCATCGATCTCGGTTCCGACGTCCAGGCGAACCAGGTGTCGTGTGACGGGACCCACGTGTGGGTCGCCGAAGGTGGCAACGGGACGGGATCGATCGCCGAGTACCTCGAGTCCAGTGGCGCCGCGGTCAACACCGGGAAGTATCCCGCGTCGTACTATCCCGGAGCGTACGGAATCTTCAGTGACGGGCGCTACGTCTACATCACGAGTGACACCTCGCCCGAACTGTGGGTGCTCGACGCCGCCACCGGCGCCCGGATGGCCGGTTCGCCCTTCACGATCCCCGTAGTCTCACAGGGCGTCATCAGCGACGGCACCGACATCTGGATCGCCGGGACCGGGACGTCGTCGGGGACCTCGGACATGGTGCAGATTCCCATCAGTGCCATCGTCGCCGGCGACACAATCAATACAACGACCAACGAAGAGATTGTGACGCTGCCCAATGGCGCAGGACCCCGTTTCCTCGCGTCCACGGGCAATCAGGTGTGGCTCACCGAGCAGGGCAACAACACCCTGACCGAACTCTCGAACACGCCCCAGATCGCACCCAATAACGGGGCCATCACCAATCCCTACGAGGCGAACTACTCGACCCTCTACGGCCTCACCAACGGAGCGGTGGGTACGGCGTACTCACAGACGTTCACGGCGAGCGCGGGCAACGGACCCTATACCTACGCGGTCGTCGCCGGTGCGGCGGGGACGATCTCCCAACCGGCGACCACCGGGCAGTCGTGTCTGACGACTTTCAACATGTCTCTTTCCGGCAACGTTCTTTCGGGGACCCCGACGAGCGAAGGTACGTGCACGTTCACGATCAAAGTGACCGATTCCTTCGGTGTGGTGAACTACCAGGCTTATCAACTCACGGTAGGGACCGGCGTCGTGTCGTCCTCGACCTCGACGATCGCGGTCACCAATGGAAATCGAACCGGCGAACGGGACGAGCTACGCGACCGTCACGGTAACGCTCAAGGACTCGCAATCCGACCTGATTTCGGGCGCGACGGTTTCCTTGGCAACCATTGGTTCCTCGTCGGTCTACACCGCGACGGGTCCGCTCGAGTGGTTCCAACTCGGCGACTACGAACTCCAGTGGCGTGGCGACGTTTTATGTCACCGACACGACCGCCGAATCGGTGACGTATACCGCTTCAGCCCAGTCGGTGACGATCAGCGGACCGTCAGGCAGTACGACGGCAGTATTCTCCGCGTTGACCCAGAGCACGCTCACCGCGACTCGAATCCGCCCAGTCCCGTCGCGGGTCAGTCGGCGCAGATAAACGCCAGTGGGGGAAGTGATGGCGGCAACGTCACCTACGCCCTTGGTGCTGGTGCGCCGTCGAGTTGTGCCATTAATTCGACGACGGGCGTCCTGACCTCGGACGACCTGGCGGTGACCTGTCCCGTCGTAGCGACGATGGCGGGCAACGCGCAGTACAACGCCGTCTCATCCTCTGTGCTCGATGTCACTTTCGTAGCGGGTCCCGTGAGTGCCTCGGCGTCGTCCATCGTCGCGACGAACCCGAACCAGCTGGCCAACGGGACGAGTTACGCCACCGTGACCGTGACACTGAAGGACCAATACGGCAACGTGATCCCTACTACCACGGTGTCACTCACCGGCATTGGTGCGTCGTCGGTCTACACCGCGACGGGTCCCTTGAGTGGGTCCAACTCGGCGACGACCAATCCCAATGGCGTCGCGACTTTTTATGTCACCGACACGACTGTTCAGACGCTTGACCTACGGTGCGACTGCCCAGTCGACGTCGATTCCCGGGACCTCGTCGTCACAGGTGTCCTTCGGGCTCTTGCCACAGAACACGCTCACTGAGAGCGCCACGCCGTCGAGCCAGACCGTGGGCCAGTCGGTACAGATGAGCGCGAGTGGCGGAAGTGACGGTGGCGCAATTACGTACCAGTTGGCGTCTGGCGCACCGTCGAGTTGCTCGGTCAACTCGACGACCGGCGTCTTGACCTCGGTAATCGCGCGGTCACCTGTCCGGTCGTCGCAACCATGGCGGGCAACGGCACCTACGCCCCCGTCAACTCATCGGTCGTGGACGTGACGTTTAGTGCTGGACCGGTGAGACACCAATACCTCGTCCATCGTCGTGACCGACGGTATCGAACCCGCCGATGGGGCCAGTTACGCAATCGTGACCGTCACCCTCGAGGACCAATACGGCAACGCAGTGTCTGGCCAAACCGTGGTCCTCACGAACATCGGTTCGTCGAGCGTCCACACCGGCACGTCACCGCTCAGTGGTTCTAACTCGCTCGTGAGCAATTGAACGGTACCGCTACCTTCTACGTCACCGATACGACCGTCGAGAATGTCACGTACAGTGCCACCGCTCAAACGATCACGATCAGCGGTTCGACAGGCTACGACCACCGCCGACTTCACTCTCTTGCCACAGACGCAACTCGTACTCAGCGTTTCGCCGCCCGTGACGAGCACAAGTCCCGTCGTTGGCACGAGCCCGCAGGTGCAAGTCACCGGGGGCTCGGGAACGGGAACGCTGGTCTACCAACTCGGTCCGGGTGCTCCGGCGAGTTGTGCGGTCTCGTCCTCGGGCGTCGTGACGTCCCAACTCGCGGTCACGTGTCCCATCCTCGTGACCAAGGACGCCTCCGGTTCGTACGGGCCCACCTCATCAACGATCAACGTCCCGTTCGTCGCCGGACCCGTTTCATCGACGCACTCGACCATCGTCGCCGATCCCTCGCCGGTTACTAATCCCGGTACGACGACCGTGACCGTCACGCTGGAGGATCAGTACGGCAATCCGGTCGACGACCAGACGATCACCTTGACCGGAACCGGCAGCGCGTCAGTGTCGAGTTCACCGGTCAACACTGGCGGAACCAACATTGCCCAATTCACGGTGAGCGACAGCGCCGCGGAGACGACGACGCTCAGTGCCGTCGACACGTCACAGTCAAACTACGCGATTGGTTCTACACAGGCGACCTTCAGTGCTGCGCCGTCGGGCGGTGGCGGTGGCGGTGGCGGTGGCGGTGGATCCACGTCGTTGCTGGTGACCACCACGTCTTTGAACAATGGGGCGTGGGCCAGTCGTATTCCGCCACGCTCGAAGCGACGGGAGCGACGGGTCCGACCACCTGGACGTGTTCGGGCCTCCCACCAAACCTCACCTGTTCGAGCGCGGGAGTCATCTCGGGTACTCCCGCAGTGTCGGGCACGTTCTCGGTGAGTGTCACCGTGTCGAGCAATGGCCAGACCGACACCGTGACCATTCCCTTGACCGTTACGTCAAGTACGTCCACCTCCGGTGACGCACCCACCAACGTGACGGCGGTGGCGGGGGACTCCGACGCCTTCGTCAGCTTTACGGCGCCGAGCGACGCGTCCCAGCTCAGCGGTGTCAAGTACACGATCACGGCGGGTCCCGGTGGCGCGTCGTGCGTGACCACTACCACGTCGTGTCTCGTCACCGGACTTACCAATGGCACGACGTACACGTTCAGTGTGGTCGCTACGTCAACGTCGCCGAGCGCGACGTCACCCGCGGGCATCTCCAATCCCGCCACACCCACGGCGGCGCCGATTCTCGACGGCACCAACGGCGTCGGCACGACGACACTGACCGCGCCCACCAAGCCACTGAGTCCCGGCGCCGTCGCCGGCACCGTACTGGGTGGCCCCACGACGGTCGGTTCGCTTGGCGTGTCCAACTCGAGCGTGACCGCTCGCGGCGACGGCGTGACGATGACGATCACGACTTCCTCGACGATCAGTACCGCGTCGGGCTTCACCGTGGTTCTCGTGAAGGGCGACATCGCCAAGGTGACGGGTACCGGCTTCTATCCAGGATCTAGCGTCGATCTATACATTTTTTCGCCAGAGTTCTTCTTGGCGAGCGTGGTGGTCGGTAGTAATGGCACGTACTCGACGTCGGTTCGGATTCCGTCGAACGTTCCAGTCGGCAACGACACCGTATTGTCCCAGGGTTTCGTGAAGTCCGGGGCTCGTGCCTCGGTATCGGTGGGGATCGTCGTTGACGCGTCCAACGCTGCTCTCTTGACGCTCTTCCCCTTCGGTTCTGGACTTTCGACGCTGACGCCGACGATGGACCGTCAGCTGCAGGGATTCGCGCTAGAGGTCAAGAAATACGGCACGAAGCTGATCGTCTTCACCGGCTACGCCGATACCGTCGGAGGATTGGCCTACAACGAGGCGCTGGGTGATCGGCGAGCGCAGGCGGCGGCGACGTACCTGCGTCAGGCCATGTTGCTCGATGGCGTTACGGCCCACATTCGATTTGTGACCGGATCCAAAGGTTCGACCGCGCCGAGTGCGTCGAACAGTACCGCCGCCGGTCGGGCCCGCAACCGAAACGTGACCGTCTTCGCGATCCTCTTTTGAGCGAAGTACCGGGAGAGCGGGGGTACGTGGCTGCCGCCCTCCCGGTGCGTTGGGTTGTCGCACATGAACGTTGCGACACGTGGCGTGTCCTCGATGGATTTCCTCGGAACGTGCTCGCGCTTCTTGTCAGGAGATTAGTTGAGGCGAGGCGTCGTGGACGCAGGGTCCACCATTTCGAGTCCAGCCTTCCTAGGATGGCGTGATGGTCAGTGTGTCGCGGCAGTACACGACCGTCTCGGAGATTCATCGATGAGGCATCGGTTCCAGCGATGAGATGTGAAGCGGTCTCAGGTAGATGACGCGGATTCTTATCGTTGACGACGACGTGGAACTCGTGGAGATGATGGCGACGTTCCTCGCGGGCGATGGCTACGAGATCGTCAAGGCGCACGACTCGGTCACCGCACTCGCACTGACGGCTTCGCTCAATCCGGACCTGGTGTTACTCGACATCGTCCTCGGCGATGAGGATGGTCGTGACGTCCTCAAAGAGATTCGACTGCTCAGTGACGTCCCAGTGATCTTCCTCACGGGAAGAGGACTCGAATCCGAACGCATCGCGGGCCTCAAGCTCGGTGCGGACGACTACGTCGTGAAGCCTTTTTCACTTGGCGAAGTGTCGGCTCGAGTTGAATCGGTACTGCGCCGCGCGGGGGTGAGCGCCAAACAGCATGAGATTGATGCGCCCACCATGCGCTTCGGCGAGCTCACGATCAATGAGAGCACTCACGAGGTGCATCTCGCCGGTGAACTGTTGGAACTCACGTCAAAGGAATTCGCTCTCCTAGCCTTTCTCGCTTCAACGCCTCGTCAGGTCTACTCACGGGCACAATTGCTCGCTCAGGTGTGGGAGTCGTCAAGCGAGTGGCAAAATGAGGCAACGGTCACCGAACACATTCGTCGGATTCGATTGAAGATCGAAAAGGATTCCGATCATCCGAAGTGGATCACCACGGTTCGCGGCGTGGGTTACCGATTCGAGCCTCAGGGGACCAAGTAGATCGACACTGATCGGCGCCGTCTAGGTTCAGCTCGAGGAGTCGAGGAGTGCGTGGACCTCGTCGATCAACGCACTGGGCTTGAACGGTTTGGCGAGAAACCTGCCGGTACCTTCGACGAGGTCGTCCAGGACCGTGGGGTCCGCGGTACCCGAGAGAAGCAGCACCCGCAGCGAGGGCTGAGAAGACTGCAGCAATACGGCGAGTTCGCAACCGGAGAGTGCTCCCATGACGACGTCGCTCACGAGAACGTCAAAAGACGTCCCCGAATCGCGAGCGGCCTGGAGCGCTGCTTCGCCGGAGTCGACCTCGGTCACCTCGTAGCCGTTTCGACGCAGCGCCTGGACCATCAACTTCCTTAGGCCCTCATCGTCTTCGGCGAGAAGGACAGCGGCGGTTCCGCGTGGGCGCTCGGTCTGGACCTCGTTCGTCGAGGTCGTGAGCGGCTCGAGCGCAGCTGGCAAGTAGATCTGAAAAGTGGTTCCCTCTCGCAGCGTGCTCGTCACTTCAATGGCACCACCGCTCTCTTCGACGAACCGTCGCGCCGCGGCGAGGCCCATTCCCGTTCCCTTGAAGGGACCCTTGGTCGTGAAGAGGGGATCGAAGCAACGACGCTGAGTCTCTTCGTCCATTCCTTCGCCCGTGTCCGAGACCGTGATGTTGACGTAGCGCCCTACAGGCAGATTGTGTCGTGACGCCGTGACATCATCCAAGCCGACTTCGAGTACGCCAATGGTTAGCTGACCACCCTCGGGCATCGCGTCGCGGGCGTTAAGGGACAAGTTGAGGATCATCTGCTCGAATTGGTCGGCGTCGACTCGGACGTGTCCAACGCGGTCGTCGAGCAACAAATTCAGCTCGATGTCCGAGCCGACGATTCTCCCCAAGACCTCGGCGTTGGATTGAATGAGCGCCACGGGACTCAGCACCTGGGATTCGTTGGATTGCGTTCGACCAATCGCTTGGAGTTGGGCGGTCAACTGCGATGCTCGCGACGCGGTGCTTTGTATATTTTGAACCATCGCAACCTCGCGTTGCTCACTACTCAGGTCCTTGGAAAGGATCTCCGCGTAGCCGGTTATCAAAGTGAGCAGGTTATTGAAATCGTGAGCAATGCTGCTGGCGACTTGACCGCGAAGTTCCATCTGATGAGCGTGTCGAAGTTCTTGGGTCAGCTCGCGTTGGTTCGTCACGTCGTCGACGAGTGTCAACAGTCGCCGCGACGCGGTGCCCACCGCGGGGAGCGGAGCCGCCGAAACGGTGAAGTGGCGTTGTCGTCCATTGACTTCGACGTCAGGTAGGTCACGGCTTCCCTCGAGCGTTCCGGCCGATGCGTCGGCCCAGATCTCGGCGAAGCGATCGCGCGCACTCTCTGGGAGTTCGCGAGACGTCGCGTCGGGGGAAGACGAGAACTCCGGCCACGCGAAGATTCTGGCGGCGGACCGGTTCCACCACTCAATCGTTCCCTCGGCGTCGACCTCGATGATGCCGACCGGCGCGGTCTCGACCAGGACTCGCCAGCGCACTTCACTTCGCTGAATCGTTCGACTCAGCTCGAGCGCCCCTAACGCCGTGGAAGCCATTTGCGCGAGCAGCGTCAGGATCTCGCGTTCTTCCTCGCTGAACCCACCAGCGCCAGTGCGTTCAATTGCGACGAAGCCGCGTGACTGCGTGCGACTGACGAGCAACGGTGCCACACACCAACGATTGTCACTCCAGAGCTCGAGGTCACGTGCGCGTGACTCGCGAAGCTCAGTGGGTAGTGCGTCTTCGTCAAGAGGGATACACGTCGCGGGACGGTCGCGTTCGGCGATGCCGAGCAGCGGAGCGAGAGGGCCACGTTCGAGTGAGAGGAGGACTCTGTCTGCGTTGTAGACATTGCGAGCGCTCTGGGCAAACCGACGAAGCACGTCCTTCTCACTTTGAAAACCCGCGACCGCAATCGATGTTGCGATCAACTGGTGCAGCTGACTCGCAATCCGCTGGGTACGGCGAATCGCGTCGCGCGTGTCGAGACGCATCTTGGATCGCTCGATGGCGGCGGATGCCAGTACTGACAGCTCTTCGGCTGCGTTGATGTCGCTAGGCGAGAAACCGGGAGCGGGGTCGTCCAGACCAAACGTCACCACGCCAAAGGCTACGTCGCTGACGCGCAAAGGAATTGCGACGCAGTACGGCGTCTCGTCAGCGGGCCACGCCACGGAGACCGATTGGTTCAGCGCCTCGCTCACCATCGCGTCGAAAGTCGGCACTCGCAATCGAATTTCGGGTTCCACGTCGAGAGAGCGATCTTGTTGATCGGGCGCGGGACCGTGGGACTGCGCCTCGATGCGTAACGCGCCATCGGGACCGAGCACGTGTACGACACACCAATCACTGAAATGAGGCACCACGACGTCGATGAGATTCGAGATGGCTTGTCCGTAGTCTTCACCTACTCGGGTAGGTGAGGCGATATCCGACAACCGTTCTCGGTAGCGGCGCAGCAACGACTGCGAACGGTCGAGACTTGAACCGTGGGTTTGTTCACGAATGGGGGCAGCAGCTAACGGCTTCGTCGACCGCTTTCGAGTGGTCACGGCGTACCCTCTGGCCCCAAGAACTGCGATGTGAATCGTCGCTCGCAGGTCACGGTGCAGGACACGTACGTCCTAGAGGGGCTTGCCCGAAAAGATCGAAAAGTCCTCTAGGTACTTGTCAATCTCGGACGCTTCGCGCGGTTGTGAAAAGAGGAAACCCTGTCCAGTGCTGATTTGGTCGAGCTGCAAACGTCGACGCTGGTCGGCGTCTTCGACCCCCGCGGCGACAATTTGAAGTCGCCGAGTTTTGGCGATTTGGACGAACTCAGCGACGAGCGCCTGAGACGAAGTGGAGTTCGACACGTCGGCGATGAACTGGCGGTCAAGTTTCACGACCGAGATGGGAAAGCGTTCAAGGAGCGCAAACGACGCGTCACTGGGAAGCAGATCATCGATAGCGAGACGAACCCCGTGCTCGCTTAAGTCAGTAAATCGATCACGCACTGTTGTCTCATCGCCGCCGAGAATGGAGAACGGGAACTCAAGTATGAGCAGTGACGGGTCAAGTTGGCTCAATGACAGCGCGTCACGGACGCTGTCGACAAAATCGGGGTTATCAAACTGGCCGATGGCAATATTCACCGAAACTGGGAACCGGTATCCGCGATCGTGCCACGCGGCACCCTGGGTGCAGGCCGTCGCAAGTGCCCAGCGGCCTACGGCGACAATCTCGCCGGTGCGCTCGAGTTTGTTCAAAAAATCGCTTGGATTGAGGACACCTCGGGCCGGATGACGCCAGCGAAGTAATGCCTCAACGCCGGCGAACCCATTGGACTGAAGGTCGATCGTCGGTTGGTACACCAGAAAGAACTGTCCGCTCTTTAGCGCGTGGTCAAAATCAAGATCACCGCTGGAATGGTTCGGACTTGTCGTTGACTCGTTCGCTCCGTGCATCACGTTCAATCGATTCCTCTAAGGTTTGATCTTCGCGTTCGAGGATCAGATCAATCGCATCATCGTCACGACGATACCAGTCACCTCAAAAACATCGTGGATTCGCAACCGTGACCTTGAACGTTCGATTGAAGCGCGGCTCGCGACACCGGTGTCTCAATATGCGGACGCCCGTAACAGAACTTTAATGCAGTCATTTCGCGTGCCGGTCACGACGGTCGCGTAGGAGATTCAACGTTAGCAGCGCAATTCGATTGCTTGAAGCATTCCGTGGGCTTCTCTCACGACAATTTGAATAGCAACGGAGTCACAATAGACACACAGTGGCTTGACAAATCCCTTCAATTTTGGGAGTATTGACCTTGCAAGGGCTGAAGGAGCACTGTCATGTTGAGGATTTCCCCTCGAATTCGTCGTAGTCGGTCACGCGCCAGCGACGACGGAACCCGGGTGAGGCCGCTTCGTATTGCCGTGGTGTCGACGATGGCGGCTATCGCGTCCGTGTTCGTCATCACCGCTATCGCAAGTGCGCACGACGTCTATTCGACGACGTTGTACTGGAACGGTACGACCTCCTGTGCAGCAGCTTCGGGCGCCTACTCGCCGGACTGCACCGTCAGTACCGCGGGCACCCAATTGGCGACCGCGACGAATGACTCCGGTCCCACCGTCTCGGCGTCGTCGTTCCCGGCCACCGTCTATGACACGGCGCTCGTTCGAAACGATTCGAGTACCAACGACGTGACGATGACCTACAACCTCTACGCGGGCGCGGCACCTTCCTACTGTCCGCTTTCCAACAACGCGACGAGGACCGACATTCCTTCGGGATGGATCCAGCAAAAGGTGATTTGGGCGAATCCGTCACCCTCGTTCCCCACCTATTCCAACGGGGGATATCCGTACGGTACGTCGGTCTCACCAACCTTTGACATCAGCACGCCGGGTACCTACTACTTCGTCGCGTACACACCGTTCGACGATCCCACTACTGGCGACACCTTCACGTACGGCATCACCTGTGAACCGTTCACCGTCAGCAAGGTGACGCCGAGCGTGACGACGCAACTCTCCTCGTCGTCGATTTCCGTTGGACAGTCTTTCAACGACAGTGCGACGGTGTCGGGCGGCAGCTCCCCGTCCGGCACGGTGACTTTTAACGTCTACTCGAGCAACACCTGCTCGGGTTCGGTGCTCTACAACAGCACGGACACCTTGAGTGGCGGCGTTGCTCATTCGTCCACGTTCGGACCGCTGAATTCGACCGGTACGTATTACGTGCAAGCTACGTACAACGGCGACGCCAACAACAACTCTGCGACGAGTTCGTGCGGATCCGAAGTGGTGAACGTCGGCAAGGTCACCCCGAGCGTGACGA
>CAWKGL010000003.1:0-116885 GCA_963849155.1 uncultured Acidimicrobiaceae bacterium | reverse complement strand
GTCGTCTATTTCAGTCGGACAGTACTTCAATGACAGCGCGACGGTGTCGGGCGGTACCTCTCCCAGTGGCACGGTGACCTTTAATGTCTACTCGAACAACACCTGTTCGGGTTCGGCGCTCTACAACAGCACGGCCACCTTGAGTGGCGGCGTCGCCCATTCGTCCACGTTCGGACCGCTGACTTCGATCGGTACGTATTACGTGCAAGCCACGTACAACGGCGACACCAACAACAACACTGCGACGAGTTCGTGCGGATCCGAAGTGGTGAACGTCAGCAAGGTCACCCCGAGCGTGTCGACGAGTCTTTTGACCGGATCGGTGCCATTAGGTGGTTATGACTATGACGTCGCGACGGTGTCGGGCGGTACCTCTCCTTCGGGCACGGTGACCTTCAACGTCTTCACGAACAGCACTTGCACGAGCGCAATCGTGTTCACCAGCACGAACAACCTGAGTGGCACGTCGGCGCAGTCGAATTCGTTCGGACCGTTCATTAGCGTCGGTTCGTACTACTTCGTGGCGACCTATAACGGTGACACGGCCAACAACAGCGCGTCGAGTGCCTGTACTTCTGAAATTGTGACGGTGGGCAAGGACTCCCCGAGCGTGTCGACGACCTTGTCCGCGACCGCCATCAACCTGGGTGGATCGTTCAGCGACTCCGCGACGATCATCGGTGGCAGTTCACCCACCGGCACGGTGGCCTTTGACGTCTATTCCAATAGTGGATGCACCGGTTTGCCGCTCTACAGCAGCTCGGACACGTTGAGTGGCGGCGTTGCTCATTCGTCCACGTGGGGACCGATCAACACCGCGGGCAGTTACTACGTCTCGGCGACGTACAGCGGCGACACCAACAACAACGGAGCGGCGAGCCCCTGCACGGCGGAGGTCGTGACGGTGGGCAAAGCCACCCCGAGCGTGTCGACGACCTTGTCCGCGACCGCCATTAACCTGGGTGGATCGTTCAGCGACTCCGCGACGATCATCGGTGGCAGTTCACCCACCGGCACGGTGGCCTTTGACGTCTACTCGAATAACACCTGCACCGGTGCGCCGCTCTACAGCAGCTCGGACACCTTGAGTGGCGGCGTTGCTCAGTCGTCCACGTGGGGACCGATCAACACCGCGGGCAGTTACTACGTCTCGGCGACGTACAGCGGCGACTCGAACAACAACGGAGCGGCGAGCCCCTGCACGGCGGAGGTCGTGACGGTGGGCAAAGCCACCCCGAGCGTGTCGACGACCTTGTCCGCGACCGCCATCAACCTGGGTGGATCGTTCAGCGACTCCGCGACGATCGTCGGTGGCAGTTCACCCACCGGCACGGTGGCCTTTGACGTCTATTCCAATAGTGGATGCACCGGTGCGCCGCTCTACAGCAGCTCGGACACCTTGAGTGGCGGCGTTGCTCAGTCGTCCACGTGGGGACCGATCAACACCGCGGGCAGTTACTACGTCTCGGCGACGTACAGCGGCGACTCGAACAACAACGGAGCGGCGAGCCCCTGCACGGCGGAGGTCGTGACGGTGGGCAAAGCCACCCCGAGCGTGTCGACGACCTTGTCCGCGACCGCCATCAACCTGGGTGGATCGTTCAGCGACTCCGCGACGATCATTGGTGGCAACGCGCCCACCGGCACGGTGGCCTTTGACGTCTACTCGAACAATGCATGCACTGGTGCGCCGCTCTACAGCAGCTCGGACACCTTGAGTGGCGGCGTTGCTCAGTCGTCCACGTGGGGACCGATCAACACCGCGGGCAGTTACTACGTCTCGGCGACGTACAGCGGCGACTCGAACAACAACGGAGCGGCGAGCCCCTGCACGGCGGAGGTCGTGACGGTGGGCAAAGCCACCCCGAGCGTGTCGACGACCTTGTCCGCGACCGCCATCAACCTGGGTGGATCGTTCAGCGACTCCGCGACGATCGTCGGTGGCAGTTCACCCACCGGCACGGTGGCCTTTGACGTCTATTCCAATAGTGGATGCACCGGTGCGCCGCTCTACAGCAGCTCGGACACCTTGAGTGGCGGCGTTGCTCAGTCGTCCACGTGGGGACCGATCAACACCGCGGGCAGTTACTACGTCTCGGCGACGTACAGCGGCGACTCGAACAACAACGGAGCGGCGAGCCCCTGCACGGCGGAGGTCGTGACGGTGGGCAAAGCCACCCCGAGCGTGTCGACGACCTTGTCCGCGACCGCCATCAACCTGGGTGGATCGTTCAGCGACTCCGCGACGATCATTGGTGGCAACGCGCCCACCGGCACGGTGGCCTTTGACGTCTACTCGAACAACACCTGCTCGGGTGCGCCGCTCTACAGCAGCTCGGACACCTTGAGTGGCGGCGTTGCTCAGTCGTCCACGTGGGGACCGATCAACACCGCGGGCAGTTACTACGTCTCGGCGACGTACAGCGGCGACTCGAACAACAACGGAGCGGCGAGCCCCTGCACAGCGGAGGTCGTGACGGTGGGCAAAGCCACCCCGAGCGTGTCGACGACCTTGTCCGCGACTTCAGTCAACTTGGGCGGAACATTTACTGACTCCGCGACGGTATCGGGAGGAAATTCACCTACGGGAACTGTCGTTTTCAACGTGTACACCAGTAGCACTTGTACTGGAACCATAGCTTTCACGAGCACCGAATCGTTGACCGGTAATACGGCACAAACGGGAACAATCGGCCCTCTCAATTCATTGGGAACGTATTACGTCCTCGCCACGTACAGCGGTGACCTGAACAACAACGGTGCGTCGAGCGCGTGCGGCTCCGAAGTGGTGACCGTGACGACTCCGCCGGGTGGCGGTGGCGGTGGTGGGCCGCCTCCTTCGGCAAGTCTGGCCACGACCCCTACGGTTACGGGCACGTCGGCGACCGACACCGCAACGGTTACGGGAACAGCGGGTACGCCCACGGGGGCAGTCACGTTCACCCTCTACTCTGGTTCGCCAAGCAGCGGCACGATCGTGGCTAGTTTTCCCGCCGACACGGTCACTTTGAATGGAAGCGGCACAGCGACGTCGGCCTCAACCGGCCCTCTTGCGACTGGTAGCTACTACTTCATGGTCACCTACAGTGGCGACGCGAATTATGCGCCGATCACGCCTGGGACCGCGGAGCCTTTCTCGATCAACCCGACGATGACGACGCTCCCGGCAGTGACCGGTTCATCGGCTACGGACACGGCGAACCTGGTCGGTACTGGCGGAACTCCCACCGGCACGGTGACGTTCACCCTGTATTCGGGTACACCGGGTAGTGGTACCCTCGTGTCGAGTTTCGCCCCCGAGACGGTGACGTTGGTGAACGGATCAGCGACCTGCACGGCGACCGGTACGTTGGCGCCGGGGAACTACTACTTCTTGGTCAGTTACAGCGGTGACTCTACGTACCCGCCGATCAATCCAGGAAGTCCGGAACCGTTTGTAATCATCACGACGAGTCCGCCTACGCCCGTCTACAAGATTCCAACATCGGCACCGCAGACTGGTGCTGGTGGCATGGCTGGCGTCACCCACAACGGGGGACTGCTTGCCCTGGGTGGATTGATGCTCATGGCTGGTCTCGCCGCCATGGGAATCTTGACCCGTCGTCGTCGTAACGCATAGTCAATGTTCGAGCCGGATGTGACACAAGCCAGGACGCGGCCCAAGAATTTGCTTTGGGCCGCGTCCTTGGCGCTCGTTCTCAGTTGTGCGGTGATGTTGACGTCGGCCCCATTCGGACAGCGCGTGGGAGCGAGTACGGTCGCGACAACGAGTGTCAGTCACGCAAAGGCTGTCGTGCATGAAGCAAGTCGAGCCGTGGTGCCTGCGCCACGTTCGGTGCCGGTTCACTTGACCATTCCCGCAATTGGCGTATCGACGGGACTCGTGCAACTGGGGTTACTCGCCAACGGAGCGCCACAGGTGCCGGCAAGTTGGCACATAGCCGGTTGGTACAAGTTAGGCCCCTCCCCGGGCCAAGTCGGTTCGTCGGTGATTCTGGGCCACGTGGATTCTGTGGGCGGTCCCGCCGTCTTCTACCGGCTGAATCAATTGAAGATCGGTAGCAAGGTGATCGTGAAACTTGCCGACGGCCAGACAGTCTATTTTCAGGTGACGGCACTGCGGGAATATCTCAAGGCGAAGTTTCCATTGCAAACTGTTTATGGACCGCGTCCGTATCCTGCGTTGCAGCTCGTGACGTGCGGCGGCGCGTTTGACTCCGCGACGCACCACTACCTGTCGAGCATCGTTGCTTTTACCAAGGAAATCGGTTCATAGATACTTCGCGGATCTAGGTCAATGGAGTAGTGGGAGCATCGCGCGATGAACACAATGTCTGTTGACGAAAAGTCACGTCGGAGACGTCGGATCACGATTTCGGTGTGGATCGTATCCGCCCTACTAGTAATCGCCGGAGTGATACTGATCATCGTCGGGCTACACGGACCGAGAGTGGGCCCGAGTCTTCCGGCTCCCGTCGGCAAAACGACTGCGCCGCCTTTGGGTTCGGGTCGCTTCGGAGTCGAACTCGCTAGTCAAGGGGAGCCGGAATCACTGAGCAACCCTGCGTTCACGACGGCCGCGTTTCGCTCGATTCCCAGATCGATGGGTCCCGCTGGTCGGGTTGAGTCCAATGCTCGGAGTAGTTCTGGCGTTTCCTCGCCTCAGGGAGCGCAAACTTCGACGTTGTCCTCTAAGAATGACCGACTCGATGCGGGGACGACGACCACCACTCTCGCGCGGTCCGTGCCGATCCACCTGGTCGTCCCATCGCTGGGAATATCGGTTCGATTAACCGAACTTGGACTGACTGCCTCCGGTGCGGTTCAGCTTCCGTCGAGTTTCTCCGTCCCAGGTTGGTATGACGAGGGGTACGCACCGGGACAAATAGGTTCAGCCGTGATCCTCGGCCACGTTGACTCCGTTTCGGGTCCCGGCGTCTTCTACCGGCTCCTCGACATGAAGGTGGGTCAAAAAGTCCAGGTCAGTCTCGCCGATGGGCAGTCGCTTACGTTCAAGGTCATAGGTCTGCGACAGTACGCCAAGGATCACTTTCCCCTCACGTTGATCTACGGACCCAAGTCCTACAGTGCGCTCAATCTTGTTACGTGTGGGGGCGTCTTCGACACAACGACCCATCACTATCTTTCGAACATCGTGGTTTTCACGAAGCTCGCATCGAGCAGTTAACAACGAACGCTGCATATCTCGTTACCACGAGCAGAACACAGATGGACCAAAAGATGACTCCGAGGTGGTGCACTTGTGTACGTCGTGACTTTCATCAACGCAGCCCCAAACCTTGCACAACATATGGACAAGTCGGCTAAAAACTAGAAAACGCGTGGAAAAATGTCGTCACCTCGCAATCCGCGAGGTCGGCTCTCAGCACTTTCTGAGGTGGCTCCCCCTAAGCATGCCCTTGCACGGGAGAGTCACGTCCCAGGACCTCTTCGCACGACGACACGCTCTTTACGCCGGGTGGTGCGACGCGGTTCTTCGTGATTCAAGACGCGTGGACCTTGAGCGAGAACGCTCGAGCTCGCGGGCGCTATCCGCGCGTCGCTCGGGGCATCGGCACGATCGGTGGTGAACTCACGGTTCGTCTCTCGACGTGCCCGGTCGCTCTCACGACCTCGGGCGTCATCGTGAGAGCCCAGAGAGTTGGGTCGAAGTTGAGATTCGCTTGAGGCCACTTTGTTTCTGAATTTCCAGACTTGTTGGCATGAACGCAACGCAAGGGCAGAAGTCCAAGAACGGATTCGAGCGCAGTGCGATGGCTGTCTGGCGAGTCGCGACCGCGCCACTGACCAGCCGACAGATCAGGCGGGTGATCCTCGTGGGGTCACTGGCACTGCCCCTGAGCGCAACATTGTTGTGGTCTTCAATCTCGCCCGTGTCGGCGAGTTCGCACGCCGTGATCATCCCGGCGGTCTCACACCAGTTGGCGCAGTCGTCACGGGCTGGGCACGCTTCCTCGAACCGCGCCATCGGACCTCGCAACGTCACGCCCGACGAAGGCACCGTGACCGCGCGGGTGGCTGCCAGTTCAGAGACGACCGCGGTTCCACGCGTGAAAGTGGCACGTTCGACGCCTTCGACGCAGAAGGCCACCAAGCCAGTCGTCGCGACGACGTCGATTTCCCTTCAGAGGCTCGTCAACCCGGCTTCGAACATCGTTCCCAGTCCGAATTTTCTCCAGGCCGGGCAGTGCTCGCAGACGAACGGCGCGTGGTCGTGCACGAATCCCTGCATCACCCCCCAGATGACGTTCCCGGTCTCCAATGACACGCCAGCCTGCACTGGTTACATTCTTCTCGCTATCAATAACGCGCGGGCCGTTGAGGGATTGCCCGCGATGGAACTACCAAGCAACTGGTACTCGCTGAGCGTGCCCGAACAACTCTTCGTCGTCGCGAACCTCGAGAGGATAGTCCGTGACCTCCCTCCCTACCTCGGTATCAACGCCACGCTGAGTGCGCAGAGCCAGCAAGCGGCTCAGAGCGACGCCGATCCGACGGTGGCGAATGGTTTCGCCGTCAGCTCGGACCCCGGTGGCTATCCCGCCATGGGTGGGGCGTGGTCGGGAGGTTTCAACGTCCTCGCGGCCGACTACATGTGGATGTACGACGACGGTTGGGGCGGCAACGCGACCGCCACGTCGAACATCGCCTGCACGTCAGCGTCCGCGTTGGGGTGCTGGGCCCACCGCGACGAACTGCTCGGCTCGGACCCGGGCTTCAATCCCGGCGTTGGGCTCACGAGCACGAACTGTGAGATGGGTGTTGGCTACGCGGTCGTGGGCGGTTCGGGCTCGTACGTGGACCTCATCGAGCGTCCCGCCGGTAACGCGCCAGCCATGACCTTCACGTGGGCCCAAGAGGTGGCGGCAGGACTCTAAGTCGACCAGTCCCTTCGCGACTCCCGTGGCACGCGGCGATCAGCCGGGTCGCTTTGGAGAGTTTGCTTCGAGCGAGACGTCCGTCGGTGTCAGTAAGACCTTTTCTGTGTCAGAGTTGTGACGTGATTCCTCTTCTGAGCGTGAAGGAGATGCGCGAGTGCGAGGCGCGGTGCGTCGATCGCAGCGTGGAAAGCCTCGTGCAGGCCGCCGGAACTGCCGTCGCCCTCGAGGCTCGCCGGTTGCTGGGCACCTGTTATGGCGCGCGGGTCGCGGTGCTGGTCGGTCCGGGGCTTAACGGTGCGGATGGGCGCGTGGCGGGAGCGTGGCTCAAGTACCGCGGCGCGCGCGTGGAGTTCGTCGAGGTGGCGTCCCAGCCGTCGCAGTTACGCGGATTCGATCTCGTCATCGATGCGGCTTTTGGCGTGGGTTGCTCGAGACCGTACGTCGCACCGATCGTGTCGCCCGGCACCATCGTCCTCGCGGTTGACGTGCCTTCGGGCCTAAACGCCGACAGCGGCGAGATCCTGGGTTCGCCGCTGAAGGCGGACGTCACGCTCGCCATCGGAGCGTGCAAACCCGCGCACGTCACGGGCCAGGCACGGGACTACGTCGGTGATATCCGTTTCGCCGACATCGGGTTGGTCGATGTTTTCCGTGACGGCATCGTCGAGGACAGCGACATGCTCACCTTGGGCGTCACACACGTGGATGATCACAAGTGGAAGCACGCGGTGACCGTCCTGGCCGGTTCGGCCCTCATGACCGGCGCGGCAGCGCTCGTGGCTCGTGGGGCCCTCGCGGCGGGTGCGTCGATGATCCAATTGCAGAGTCACGGTGACGTGGTGCCTTCGTCGCTTCCCCCAGAAGTCGTACGGTTCACCGGCACCGTGCTCGACGCGCGGTCTCGTGCGGTGGTCGCCGGTCCGGGGTTGGGCCGCGACGCGGCGCCGTGGCTGGGTGAACGCCTGGTTGGCGTCGACGTGCCACTCGTGCTCGACGCCGACGCCCTTGATCCGACTCTCCTGGCCGATCTTCCCCTTCGTGCTTCACACGTGCTCACGCCGCACGATGGCGAATACCAACGTCTTCTCGGCACCGACGTGGCGCCGGACCGACTGGCCGCGGTGCGACGAGCCAGCCACCAGCTGGGGTGCGTGGTGCTGTTGAAGGGTCCCACGACCTACGTCGCCGAGCCGTCCGGGGCCGTGCGCGTGATTCGTTCCGGCACGCCCGCTTTGGCGACGGCGGGTTCGGGCGACGTGCTGGCGGGCATGATTGGCGCGACGATCGCCCGAGGTCACTCGGCGTTTCTCGGCGCGGCGCTCGCGGCCCACTTGCACGGACGCGCCGGCGCTCGTCTCTCTCGCTTCGCGCCGGCCTCGAGCATCGTGCCCCACGTCACGTCGATTCTCGATGAGATCGTTCGCGAGCGCGTAACCCTGGATTCACTGGTGAGACAGTGACCTTGGTCCCGCCCGAACTGCCGTTCACCAAAAATATGGGAGTACAGTAGGGCAAAGGTCTCGTAGACATCGCTGCTTTTTTGCGGCCTGTTGGCGGAAGGTTCAAGGAGATTGCGCAGTGGAGCCGACGAACGATCAAGATCCCAACTACTACCACAAGGTCGTGGACTGTCAGTGGGCCTGTCCCGCGCACACCGACGTGCCGGGTTACATTCGACTCATTGCCCAGGGCCGCTTCGATGACGCCTACATGCTCAACCGGGAGTCCAACGTGTTCCCGGGCATCCTCGGGCGAACGTGCGACCGTCCCTGTGAACCGGCGTGCCGGCGGGGCCGCGTCGACGGCAGTCCAGTCGCGATCTGTCGATTGAAGCGGGTCGCCGCCGACCTCAAGTCCGACATCAGCGACCGGCTTCCCGAGATCCCCAGCCAGAAGAACGGGAAACGAGTCGCGTGCGTGGGCGCGGGTCCCGCGTCGCTCACGGTCGCCAACGACCTGATGCCCCTGGGTTACGAGGTCGTGATGTTCGAGCAGTACGACCGACCCGGTGGACTCATGCGCACGAACATCCCCGAGTTCCGTCTACCCGAAAAGGTCTTGTCCGAGGAGACCCAGGTGATCCTCGACATGGGTGTGGACATTCGTTACAACTCACCCATCAACAGTCTGAAGGCCCTCGTCGACGAGAAGTTCGACGCGATCTTCGTAGGCGTGGGGGCACCTCGCGGCAAGGGCCTCGAAGTGCCCGGACGCCACGACGAAGTGGGCGAGACCCACATCCACATCGGCATCGACTGGCTCGAGTCGGTCGCCTTCGAACACGTGAAGTCGATCGGGCGTCGCGTGCTCATCATCGGCGTGGGCAACACCGCGATGGACTGTTGTCGCTCCTCGCGTCGCCTCGGCGGGACCGACATCAAGGTCATGGCTCGCCGGCCTCGCGAGTTCTTCAAGGCGTCGCCCTGGGAGCTCGAGGACGCCGAGGAGGAGGGCGTGGAGATCATCGTCAATCACGCGCCCAAGCGATTCGTCCTCGAGGACGGCAAGCTCGTGGGCATGGAGTTCGAGGTGCTCGAATGGGACGAGCGTGCGACGAAGTCCACGATTCTTGACACGATCATCATCCCCTGCGACGACGTCATCCTCGCGATCGGCCAGGAGAACGCGTTTCCCTGGATCGAACGTGACATCGGAGTGGAATTTGGTGAGTGGGACATGCCGGTCGTCGACGAGACCACCTTCGAGTCCACCTTGCCTGGCCTGTTCTTTGGCGGGGACGCCGCGTTTGGTCCCAAGAACATCATCTGGGCCGTGGCGCACGGCCACGAGGCCGCCAAGTCGATCCACGCCCACTGCTCGGGTCTGGACGTGAGGGAGCGGACGCCCCTCGCCATGGCGCTCACCAGCACGAAGATGGGCATGAACGAGTGGAGTTACCACAACGACTACAACCCGTCATCACGGCAAAAGATGACCCACATCGACCTGACCGAACGCTTCGCGTCGCTCGATCTCGAAGTGGAACTCGGCTTCAGCGCCGAGCAGACGGCCCGAGAGGTCCAGCGGTGTCTCAACTGTGACGTCCAGACCGCCTTCAAGGCGCCGTTGTGCATCGAATGTGACGCGTGCATCGATATCTGCCCGGTTCAGTGTCTGACGATCACCGAGAACGGCGACGAGACAGATCTGCGCGAGCGGCTCTCGGCCCCGTCGGTGAACCCCAGTCAAGCCCTGTTCGTTTCCGAGGCGCTGCCCCAGACCGGTCGGGTCATGGTGAAGGACGAGAACGTCTGCGTGCATTGTGGACTGTGCGCCGAGCGTTGTCCCACGGCGGCTTGGGACATGGAGGAATTCGAACTTCGGATTCCCTACG
This sequence comes from uncultured Acidimicrobiaceae bacterium, assembly GCA_963849155.1. GTDB lineage: Bacteria > Actinomycetota > Acidimicrobiia > Acidimicrobiales > RAAP-2 > RAAP-2. The sequence continues at coordinate 106,649 of CAWKGL010000003.1, read as the reverse complement.
CGGGCGACTCGGGACTGCTCACCATCCCGGTGCGGCGAAACAGTCAAGTGAAGAGTGAAGTGAGGTAGATGGTGGCCATCGACACCGAAAGGGACACCGCGGTACGGATCAACGATTTCTCCATCAAACTGGCCAACGTCAACGGTACCGGATCGGCCAGTGCCAACAGCCTCTTGATGCAGGCGATCTTTCGGATGGGGATCCCGGTCTCGGGCAAGAATCTGTTCCCCTCCAACATCCAGGGACTTCCCACCTGGTACGAGATTCGCGTGAACAAGACGGGGTTCACCGCTCGGGCGCTCGACTACGACTTGATGGTGGCCATGAACTCAGCGACCTATCGCGAGGACATCAACGACGTGCGCGAGGGAGGCTACGTCCTCTACGACTCGTCGTGGCCCCTCGACGCGGATCTGCTGCGCGAGGACGTCACGTTCCTCGGCGTGCCACTCGCCAAGATGTGCATTGAGAACTTCGCCGCTCCCCGTGAGCGGATCCTGATGAAGAACATCGCCTACGCGGGCGCCGTGGTGGCCCTCGTGGGACTCGACGTCGACCTCGTCTCGGGACTGCTCGCCGAGACGTTCGCGAAGAACGAACTGCTGCGAGAGTCCAACCAGAACGCGCTGCGACTCGGCTACAACTTCGCGCGCGAGAACTTCGAGTGCCCGCTGCCCTTTCGCGTCCAAGCCATGGAAGCGACCAAGGACGCCATCCTGATCGACGGCAACACCGCGACGGCCCTGGGCTGTCTCTACGCGGGCGCGACCGTGGCCGGTTGGTACCCGATCACCCCCGCCACCGCGGTGATGGACAATTTCACGCGACTGTGCGCGCAGTACCGACGCGAGCCCGTGGAGAACCCGCTGCCCGGTGAACTTCCCTACAAGAACAACTACTTGATCCTCCAGGCCGAGGACGAGATCTCGGCGATCGGCATGGTGCTCGGCGCGTCGTGGAGTGGTGCGCGTTCGTTCACGTCGACCTCGGGACCGGGCATCTCGCTGATGAACGAACTCCTCGGTCTGGCGTACTACACGGAGATACCTGCCGTGATCGTCGACGTACAGCGAACGGGTCCCTCGACGGGCATGCCGACACGCACTCAACAGGCCGACATTTTGCTCTGCGCCTACGCGTCGCACGGGGACACCAAGCACATCCTGCTCTTTCCCGCCAATCCTCATGAGTGCTTCGAGTTCGCCGTGCAGAGTTTCGACCTCGCCGAGCGCTTCCAGACGCCGGTGTTCATGCTCACCGACCTGGACATCGGGATGAACGACTGGGTCGTGCCCGAGCTCACGTGGGATGACTCGTACGTGCCCGACCGTGGCCGGGTGCTCAGTGACTCGGACCTCGCGACGATGTCCGAGTTCTTTCGCTACACGAACGAGGACGCCGAGTTCGTGACCCCGCGCACCGTACCGGGTTCGGACGAGAAAGGCGCTTACTTCATCCGCGGTTCGGGTCACGACAAGTACGGCAAGTACACCGAGAACGCTGACGAGTACCAAGAGGTCGTCGACCGCCTGAAGAAGAAGCACGCGTCGGCGGCCCCACACGTGCCCGCGCCGGTCGTCGAACGAACGAAGGACGCGCGGGTGGGCATCATCACACTGGGCGGTTGTGACCTCGCGGTTCGCGAGGCGATCCACGAGTTGGGTGAGCGAGGCGTCGCCGCGGACTTCATGCGCGTACGGGGTTTCCCCTTCGTGGCCGACGTTCGTGCCTTCGCCGAGGAACACGAGGTCTGTGTCGTGGTCGAACAGAATCGTGACGCGCAACTTCGAAGCTTGATATCCATCGAAACCGGTTTCCCCATAGAGTCGTTACACTCGGTGCTCGCGTACGGGGGCTTTCCTCTGAGCGCGCGCCAGGTTGTTGACGGCGTCCTGAGCCACCTGGAGAAGAAGTCATGACGTCAATCGCCAAGCCCGTCATCCCACTGGTCGCGTTGCCCAAGAACGATCTGGGCCTGACCATCCGTGACTACGAGGGGGCCGTGTCGACGTTGTGCGCGGGTTGCGGACACGACTCGGTCACCGCGGCGATCACGCACACGTTCTGGGAGCTGTCGATGCCGCCGCACACCATCGCCAAGCTGAGCGGCATCGGCTGCTCGTCGAAGACGCCGACCTACTTCGTGCGCGGCGCCCACGGTTTCAACTCGGCCCACGGTCGCATGGTCACCATCGCGACCGGCGCCAACGCCGCGAATCGTGAGCTGAACTACATCGGCATTTCGGGTGACGGCGACTCCTTGTCCATTGGACTCGGGCACCTCGCGCACGCGATTCGGCGCAACGTCAACATGATCTACATCATCGAGAACAACGGCGTCTACGGGCTCACCAAGGGCCAGTTCTCTGCGTCGGCCGACATCGGTTCGCGCTTGAAGAAGGGCGAACCCAACGCGATCGCGCCCATTGACCCGATCCTGTTGGGGCTTTCGATGGGTGCGACGTTCCTCGCGCGGAGTTTCTCGGGGGACAAGGCGCAGTTGGTGCCGATCCTCAAGGCCGCCGCGGCGCACAACGGCCTGGCACTCGTGGACGTGATCTCACCGTGCGTGACCTTCAACGACCACGAGGGATCGACCAAGAGCTACCGCTTCATGCGTGAACACGAGGTGAAGGAGATCGAGACTGACTTCGTGCCGATCCGCAAGGAGATCCACCGCGCCATTGACGAGCACGACGCGACCGAGATCACCATGCACGACGGCAGCGTGGTTCGGTTCCGTTCCGTGCCCGAGGGCTATGACCCGTACGACCGCCAGAAGGTCGAGGAGTACATCCGCGACCGTCGCAGTCGCGGTGAGATCGCCACCGGACTGCTCTACGTCGACGAACACGCCCTGGACGTGCACGAACTGAACAACACGCCCCGTTACGGACTCAACAAGGTTCCTTACGAGAAACTGTGTCCCGGTTCTGCGGCGCTGAAGGACATGCAGGCGAATTTCCGTTAGGTCGTTCGCGCAGTCGACACGACCCGGGACTTAAGTCCCTAGTGCGCGGTGCGCCACGGGCCGGACGAAGTGACTTATGGCCCCGATTTACCAAGCCTTTCAACGGTTCTCAATTCTTAAGATTGTCCTAAGACAACAAGAACTTTGGAAGGACTGTTATGGAGAATCGCGAGAACGCAAGATACGCACTTGCCACCCCGCTACGCGCTTTGGTTGTCGCGGGCACGATTGGCCTCGTGGCCACCGTTGGATCCGTGGCCAGCGTGGGTGCGGTGGTGACCCCGCCGGCCACTCCTGGGGCCCAGGTCGCCCTCACGAGTCACGCCGTCAAGGTGGTGCACGTCGCCTTCAAGGGCACCTACACCGGCACCATCAGCCTGCTCTGGAGCAGCACCGGCGTCCAGGCGACCGCGGTAAAGGGAACGGGTACGGGCACCGATGGCGCCAACGCCATGAGCGGCAGTGGCTCGGGATCGGCCGCGAGCACGTGTGACCCCTTCTCGGGCCTGGGTGCGTTGACGGGCGCGAGCGGACTGAAGCTACAGGTCGTGTCCTCGTCCAAGACCCAAGCGTGTGCGGTCAACAGCGCGGCGCCGACGCCGGTCACCGTGAAGGGCGTCGCGAACGTCCTGAGTGGCACCGGCAAGTTCAAGGGCGCAACGGGGACGCTGAGCTTCACCGGCACCTTCTCGATTCAGTCCACCACCGCCGGGTCCAGCGAGAGCGACTCGTTCAACGCGACCCTCACCGGCACCCTCACGATCAAGTAACGAACAAGAGCGAAGTACTACTGAGCAATTACAAGGAAAGGTTTTGAAATGAAGAGATTACTGTCATTACTCGCCGTAGGGGCCATGGCCCTGGGTAGCGTCGCCATCGTCGGAGTTTCGACGGCGTCGGCTGCCGGCACGACGGCTACCACCATCAAGTTGACCGACCCGAAGGCCATCATCAACGACGGGCCCTTCAACATCATCGCGACCACGAGTGTCGCGGGCACCGTTGACTACACCGCGGGTGGCGTGACGATCGCTGGCTGTGGAGCGGTCGCGACCTCAACGACGACGCCGTTCCTCGCCACGTGCTCGTGGACGCCCGCGGCGGCGGGCGCCATCTCGTTGGGCGCGTCGTTCACGCCCACGGACACGACCGACTACGCTCCGTCCACGGCGACCGCGATCGCCGAGAACGTCGCGGTACCGGTGCAGGGTAACCCCAGCAGCCCGATTTCGCTCTACGTCGACACGATCCTCGCGAGCGGTTCGACCGGCGTGCTGGCGCCGACCTTCGGCGCGGGCTGTGAGATCACGAACGAGTTCATCGTGGGCCAGACGATCGTCTTTCGCGTCTACGGAAACGACTTCGCTCTGGGTGGGGCAGTACTCACCCCGCTCAACGTCTCGAGCGCCACGGTCACCATCGGTGGCGTCGCGACGCCGCTGAACCTTACCTACGGCAACCACGGCGGTGTGGCGTTTTGGACCGCGCCCCTGGCGACCGGCACCGCGTCCGGCGACTACGACACACTGGGCATCATCCCCTACAAGGTGACCTTCAACACGGACTCGGTGCCCGCGGTGACCAAGCAGGTGCGGGCCTTTAAGAACGTCACCAAGGTCGTCAACGGCAAGAGTGAGATCGTCAAGGTCAGTTACCTCAAGACCGTCGTCGTCACCCCCGCAGTACCGGGTGCCACCGGCGTCTTCCAGTCGGACTTCAACTCCACGTCCCAGGCCACGCTCAACGCCGTGCCCGCTGCGTGAGGTGAATCGATGTAAGTAGTGCGCTAGGGCCCGGGCGAGGTGAGTCTGAACGATCACTCGCCCGGGTTCTGCCATATCTAGACAGAAGTCAGGGTCGCAAGTCCTGGTCCTTGTGCTTCGAAGAAGTACTTATCAAAGTTTCAAACCAATGACGTGTCCGTGTCTCACGAAAGGAAAACCATGAAGAATTCTCACCCCACGAGGAGATGGGTCAAAGTCCTCGGACGAATCGTCGCGGTGTCGGTGATGCCCCTGGCACTGCTCGCCGGCGTCAGTGGCGCCGACTCGACCACCACGACGACCACCACGACGCCGGCGACGACCGTGAATCCCATCACCTTGACGGCGCCCTCGAATCTGCCCGGTGTTGCCGCTCTTCCCTACACCGGCGTGACGGCTCCGGCGTTCAGTGTGCCGGCCACGGTATCGAGTTTGACGGTGACCCCGGACCAGGGCGTGTCAGGAATCCCCGTCGTGATCTCGGGCTCGGGACTGCCCGCGAACGTGAGTCTGACCCTCACGTGGTCGACCAACAGCGCGACCTGGGTCGCCGACGTCGAGCCCAATACCGTGAACTACCTGGGTACCTCGTACTCGAAGTTCTCGGTCGTCATGGCAACGGTCACCACCAACGCCAGTGGCGCGTTTAGCTTCAGCACGACCTCGCCGTCGGACTTCGGTGGCGTGCACGACATCTACGCGGTCCAAAACGGCGTGGCCCTCGCCCACGGTGGCTTCGAACTGTTGCGGATCTTGAGCGTCAGTCCCAAGAGCGGGCCAGTCGGGACCCCGATCACGATCACGTACACGTCAATGGGTGCGTCGCTCTACACCGGAGGGGCGTCGGTGATCTACGACAACCACTACGCCGGTGAGATGATGGCGAACTGGACCCGCGGCACCGCGTCGATCACCATTCCCGCGACGGGTTCGGTCGGGCCGCACTACATCCAGATCGGCAACGCGATCAGCTACATGTACTTGAACGTCATCCAGTCGCCGATTCCCTACACCAACGGTGGCACCGCGGTGTTCACGGTCACCAAGGACAGCGCCCTCGTGGCGCCAAAGATCATTTGGCCCGCGACGGTGAACCCGACCGTGACCCAGTTCACGACCGTGTCGACGACGGGTCTCGATCCCGCGAGTTCGGCGGTCGCCTCGCTTTCGCAGACCTCGGGTCCGGTCAACACGCCCATCTCGTTGAAGGTGACGGGTCTGCCGACCTCGGGTACCGATCAGCTCGTCTGGTCGACGGTCGTCGGAAACCGCGTGAACTGCGCCAGCACGTGCTGGGCCTTCACGTCCAATCCCCTCGGCAGCGCGACCGTGACCAACGGTGACATCAACGCCAACATCACCGTGCCCAACGGGCTCGGCGGTTGGCACGTCGTCCAGGTGCTCAACGCGGCCGGTCTCATCGAGGCCCAGGTGCCGTTCTACATCAAAGAGAGCATCGTGCCCTTCACGAATTCGGCCGGCAAGGTCGTGAGCCTCGGCGTCGCGACCGCCGACGACTCGGACTCCGCCGCCGCGCTCGCGGCTGGTCAGTCTGGGACGGGCACCTACACGTTCCACGAGAACCAGGAGTTCACGATCTCGATCGACGGCGTGGGTTGGACCCAGTTGGACAACACGCTCGGCGTCGATTACGACAACAGCTACATGGGTTACGGCTGTGGTTTCAATTCGAACGGCTACATGGTGATCCACCTGCACGCCACGGGTGGCCCTGGGATCCACATGATCAATCTGTACCCGATGCTGTACTCGTTGTCGCCTTCGTTCGCGAACACGCCCTACGGCATGGTCCCCGTGCTCTCGTACGCCCACGACTACCCGGGACTGGCGCTTGGTTACCAGGTTCCGTCGATTCAGTTCTCGATCCGGGTCGTGAAGTAGGCGCCCCGGTCGTGGTCTGGTTACTGCCTCGCCCCGTGAAGGGGCGAGGCAGTAACGCGTAAGGGGCGCGCGAGTTCCGCCGGCAACCACCAGTTGGCGTCGCCGAGCAGGGTCATGGCGCTGGGTAGGAGCAGACCGCGCACGATGGTCGCGTCGACGAGCACCCCGAAGCCGAGGCCGACTCCGAGTTCCTGGAGGCCCGCGACGTGGCCGAAGACGAGCCCGCTGAGCGCGACCACCATGATCAACGCGGCGCTGGTGACGACGCCGCCGGTGTTGGCGAGTCCCTCGACGATGGCGTCGTTCGTGCAGCACCCTTGTTCGTGACTCTCTCGTACTCGACTTACGATGAAGACCTCGTAGTCCATCGAGAGCCCGAAGAGCATGGCGAAGAGGAAGACCGGGACCCAACCCTCGATCTGAGCGACGTGGTAGGTGCCGAGCACGGATCCCAGCACGCCGTCGCGAAAGACCGCTACGAGCACGCCGTAGGCGACGCCCACTGACACCAGGTCCAGTACGACCGCGAGCAGGGCGAGCAGGACCGATCGAAAAGCTCGTACGAGCACCAACCAGGCCAGAGCGAGGGCGAGCAGCACGAGCCAGGGGAACGTCCCGTAGACCGAGTTGAGGAAATCGACGCCCTGGGCGGGGGCCCCGCCGAGATAGATCGACGTGCCCGGTGGGAACTGCACGGAGGGCACGACGTCGTCGCGTAAGTGCGTGACGAGCTGCTGGGACTGAGCGGCCCCGAAGTCGTGGCGACCCAGCACGAAGATCTGCTCGTAGCGCCGGCTCGGATCCACGTACGGCGCGGCGTTCCCGATGGCGACGATGAAGACCTCGGGGTCCTGGAGGATGGCTTTGGCCAAGGCGACGCGGTCGTGGACCTGGGCGGGTTGTTTCGCCCCACCCCTGACCCCCGTGTCGATCACGATCTGGATCGGCGTCACGACGCCAGCGCCCACGTGGTCGCGCACCAGGTCGAGCGCGCGCGCCGACTGCATGTCCTGGGGTATGGCGGTCACCGATCCCGGGGTGAGCTCGAGCCCCAGGGCACTCGACGCGAGCGCGGCGAGCACCAGCGAGGACCCGAGAAGGACCACGATCGGGCGTCGAGTGACCCCGCGACCGATTCGCGCCCAAGTTCCCTCGGCGACGCCCCGTCGCGCCATGATTCCTCGCAGCCCGACGGGATCGACACCGCGGGCGCCGAAGTAGTGAAGCAGCACGGGCTGAAGCGTGAAGGCGGCGAGCAGCGAGAAGACCGGGACCACGAGACCGGCCGCACCGAGGGATCGTACGAAGGGTACGGGCACGATGAAGAGCGTCGCCAGACCGATGGCGACGGCGCCACCCGAGACGAGGATGGTCCGCCCGGCGCTCGCCATGGTTCGAAGGATCGCCTCGTCGAGTGACCCGGGTTGATGCACCTCGGCGCGAAAGCGGTGCACGATGAGCAGTGAGTAGTCGATCGCTAGGGCGAGCCCGATCAGTTCGATGACGTTGGGCACGTAGAGGACCATGGTGACCCGGTGGGCGAGTAGGTACACGACGCCCAAGGTGCCCGCGGTCGTGGCCGCCGCCACCAGATACGGGATCAGCAGGGCCCAACAGAACCCCAGGACGGCGAGCAACAACAACAGCGCGAGTGCCACCGCCAAGATCTCGCCGCGGTGCAGGTCACTCGCGAGTATCGGGGTGATGTCGCTCTGCAGGGCTGGTGGTCCGGTGACGAGGGCTCCGGTGACGTGTTGCGCCGCTAGCTCGTGACGCAGGACCGGGGTCTCCTTCGCGGCTTGCCCGAGGTCGAGCGTGGTGTCGACGTTCGCGTAGAGGACCCCTTGGACCTGCGTGCTCTTGGGTGATGCTGGCGCTCGGCACCGCGCGCACCGCGTTCGCAAGTTCACGTTCGGTGCTCGTAAGGGCGCCGCTGGCTTTCGTGCCGAGCGGAACCACCACCGTGAACGTGCCTTCGATGTTCTCGTGAAAGTCCTTGATGAGTATCGCGTTCGCCGCGGCCGAGCTGGTCCCGGGAACGGTGAGCGACGTCGTCAGCAGGTTCGGTAGTCCGAGCGCGGCGAGCGCGCCGAGCAGTCCGACGACGACCCAACACCCGAGCACGAGGCGTCGCCCTCGTAGAACGAGGCGAATCCAGGACTCGAGCACCCCTGAAGCGTAGTGGGGTGGTCCGCCGCGCTAGGGGGTGGCGCTGACGAGCGAGCGGATCTGGCTCACGATCTCCTCGGCGCTGGCACCGGGTCCAAAGACAGCCGCCACACCCGCGTCGCGCAAGTCAGCGAGGTCGTTGCTCGGCACGATGCCGCCGAGCACCACCGGGATGTCCGAACCGCGCTCGCGAAGCGCCGCGACCACAAGGGGCGCCAACGTGAGGTGGGCACCCGAGAGCATCGAAAGACCCACGGCGTCGACGTCCTCTTGGATGGCCGCGAGGGCGACGGTCTCGGGGGTCTGGAACAGTCCGGTGTAGATCACCTCCATGCCCGCGTCGCGCAAGATGCGTGCGACGACCTTGATGCCGCGGTCGTGTCCGTCCAGACCGACCTTGGCCACCAAGACGCGAATGCTCACAGTGACGGCACCTCGACGTGTCGCCCGAAGACGCCGGCCATGGTGCGCATCATCTCGCCGACGGTGGCGTAGGACTGGGCGGCCTGGATGAGCGCGGGCATCAGGTTCATCTCGGGGTCCGCGGCGTCACGTGCGAGCCGTGCCAACGAGCGGGCGACCGCGTCGCCGTCACGAACCTGACGGACCTGGGCGAGACGACCTCGTTGACGCTGCTCGTCCTCGTTCGTGATTCGTAGTACCGCCAAGTCCTCGTCGTCGTTGCCCTCGAGAAACGCGTTGACGCCGACGACGATCCGCTTGCCCTCGTTGAAGAGTCGCTCGAGTTGGTACGCCGAATCCGCGATGCGACCTTGGAACCAATTCTGTTCGATGCCCGCGATGCAGCCTTCCAGCATCGATCCTCGACCCATGGTGCTGATCTGTTCGAAGATCTCCTCGGCCTCGCGGTCCATCTCGTCGGTCAAGGCCTCGACGAACCACGAGCCGCCCAAGGGGTCCGCCACGTTGGCGACGTTGGTCTCGTGCGCGATGATCTGCTGGGTGCGCAGGGCCAAACGCGCGGCCTTCTCCGAGGGCAGGGCCAGGGCCTCGTCCAACGAATTCGTGTGCAACGACTGGGTGCCCCCGAGCACTCCCGCGAGCGCTTCGATGGCGGTGCGCGCGATGTTGTTCTCGGGCTGTTGGGCGGTCAGTGACACGCCCGCCGTCTGGGTGTGAAAACGCAACTGCCAGGAGCGCTCGTCGAGGGCGCCGTAGTGCTCGCGCAGCCAACGCGCCCAGATCCGACGTGCCGCTCGATACTTGGCGATCTCTTCGAAGAAGTCGATGTGGGCGTTGAAGAAGAACGACAGTCTCGGCGCCACCTCGTCGACGCCCAACCCGGCCTCGCGCGCCAGCTCCACGTACGCGAAACCGTTGGCGAGGGTGAAGGCGAGCTCCTCGGCGGCCGTGGAACCGGCCTCGCGGATGTGGTAGCCCGAGACCGAGATCGAGTTCCACTTGGGCATCTCCGCGGTGCAGAAGGCGATCGTGTCGCGCACGAGCCGCATGGACTGGCGAGGCGGGAAGACGAACTCCTTCTGGGCCTGGTACTCCTTCAAGATGTCGTTCTGGAGGGTTCCGCCGAGTTGCGCGCGCGCGACGCCGGTCTCTTCAGCCAGGGCGACGAACATCGCGAGCATGACCGCGGCGGGTGAGTTGATCGTCATGGATGTCGTGATGCTCGACAAGTCGATGCCGTCAAACAGGTCCGCGACGTCGGCGAGCGAATCGATGGCGACCCCGCAGCGACCGACCTCGCCCAGGGCCATGGGGTCGTCCGAATCGAGTCCGAGCAGGGTCGGCATGTCAAAGGCCGTCGACAGACCGGTGCCGCCCGCTCGGATTATCTCCTTGAAGCGCGCGTTGGTGTCGAGGGCCGTCCCAAAGCCCGCGAACATCCGCATGGTCCACAGTCGCGAACGGTACATCGATGGGTGCACGCCGCGGGTGTAGGGATACTCACCCGGGAACTCGCCGTCGTCGGGACCGTAGACCGGCTCGAGTGGGACCCCGGACATGGTCGTGAAGTTCTCGGCGCGCAGCGTCGACGCCTCGTAGGCACGCCGCCAGCGCTTGTAGGGACTCTCGTTCTCCACGCTCACCTCCCGACAGTTCAGCATACGTGGGCACTGCAGCCCACGGTCAGCGCGACGGGTCGGCGATCTCGAGCGCGAGCAGCGGCGCGGAGGCCTTGTTGATGCACTCCTCGTATTCGAAGGCGGGTTGACTATCGGCGACGACCCCGCCGCCCGCCTGCACGGTGGCGAAGCCGTTGCGGATCGACACCGTGCGAATGGTGATCGCAAAGTCGGCGTCACCGCTCAGGGAGAAGTAGCCCACGGCACCGCCGTAGGGGCCGCGGTGGACCGGTTCGAACTCGTCGATCAGCTCCATCGCGCGCACCTTCGGTGCGCCCGTGAGCGTGCCCGCGGGGAACAGGGCGTCGAAGGCGTCAAAGGCGTCCAGACCCTCTCGAAGCTCGCCGCTGACCTGGGAGACCAGATGCATGAGGTGCGAGAAACGCTCCACGTGCGCGAGCCGTTCCACGCGCACAGTCCCCGGTTCCGCCACGCGCCCGATGTCGTTTCGACCGAGGTCGACGAGCATCACGTGTTCGGCGATCTCCTTCTCGTCACGAAGGATCTCGGTCTCGAGCGCACGGTCCTCGGCGTCGGTGGCGCCGCGTTGGCGAGTCCCGGCGATCGGTCGCGTGCTCACGACTCGCCGATGGACGCGCACCAACATCTCAGGTGAGGCGCCGACGATCTGGTGATCGCCGCTGTCGAGCAGGTACATGTAGGGCGAGGGATTGAGGGCTCGCAGTACCCGGTACAGCGTGAGCGGGTTCACGCGCGTCGCTCGACGGAACTGTTGACTGGGCACGACCTGGAAGACGTCGCCACTTCGGATGTACTCCTTGGCGCGTTCGACGGTCTGGCCGTAGTGCTCTTTGGTGAAGTTGGAGAGTCCCGCGGCGAGGGGGCGGATCTGGATCTCGTGGCGAACACTCGGGGCGGTCGCGACCAGTCGCTCGGTGTCGGGATCGGTCTCGGGAGCGGGCGCCACCAGTACGTCGATGATCTCGTCGAGTCGCTCGAGCGCGTCGTGAAAGACCGAAGTGGGGTCGCCGTGCGAGTCCACCACGGCGTTGACGACGACGGTCGTCGAATGACGGAGGTGGTCACAGATCAAGGTGACGCCCGGAAACGAGAAGTCCGCGTCGGGCCACATGTCGTGCACCGGTTCCTTGGGCAGTCGTTCGAGACGTCGCACGTAGTCGTAGGCCACGTAACCGACCGGGCCGCCGAAGAAGTCCGGCAAGTCGTCGGGCACGAAGGTGCGATAGCCCCCAAGAATCGCGCGCAGCGTTTCGAGCGGACCGTGAACTGGTTCAAAGGAGATACCCTCGACCGACGTCGTGCCGTCGACGGCACGAACGCGCCACACGCGGTCCAGACCGATGAACGAATAGCGGCCGGTCTCCTCACCCAAGGCCGCGCTCTCGAGCAGGAAGAGTGCTCGGCCGCCGCTGAATCGTTGGTAGAGCGAGACGGGCGTCTCGCGGTCGAGCTGCAACGTCTCGTACACGGGGATGACGTTGAACCCACTTTTCACGCGTGAAAGAAAGTCACTCAGGTTGCGGCTCTCCATTCACAAAGGTTAGTAAGTCCGCGACGGGGGACCGTAGGATTGGTGGATGGCGTCAAGCCCGTCAATCCTCGTCGTGGACAATTACGACTCGTTCGTCTACAACCTGGTCCAGTACCTCGGCGAACTTGGCGCTGCGGTCCAGGTCGCCCGTAATGACGAGGTGAGCGTGAACGACCTCGCGGGAGCGAACGTCGACGGCGTGCTCATCTCGCCCGGACCCGGTCATCCTCGCGACGCGGGCCACTGCGTGTCGATCATCCAGTACTGCGCCGAACACCGTGTGGCGATGTTCGGGGTGTGCCTCGGACACCAAGCGCTCGGCGAAGCCTTCGGGGCCGAAGTCGTCGCCGCGCCCGAGCTCGTGCACGGCCGCTCGACCCTCGTGGAGCACGAAGGCCGCGGGGTCTTTGCCGGCGCGCCGTCGCCACTCACCGCGGGTCGGTACCACTCGCTGGTCGTCAAGGAGGACACGCTGAGCAATGACTTCGAGGTCACCGCGCGCTCGGGAAACCTCGTGATGGGTATGCGCCACCGCGAGCTGCCCCTCGAAGGGGTCCAGTTCCACCCCGAATCCGTACTCACCCAGGACGGCTACCTCTTGCTCGCCAATTGGCTGGTGACGTGCGGATCCACTGAGGCTCTGGACAGGGCGGTCGCGCTCAACGCCGCGATGGACGCGGTACGCGCGACGCTTCCCGCCGCGCGCTAAGAGAAACTGGTGCCGACGCCGTAACGGGTCTCGCGGACCTCGCCGTCGACGAGTTCCACCTTGTAGGCGGCGGGTCCCGCGTTTGCATCGGTGGCCGAGTCCGCGACGACCGACGTCGCTTCGAGTCCCTCGTACCAGATCCCGACGTGGTCGTCGGTCGCGTAAGCGAGCGGCGGCAGTACCTGGTCTCGCACCAGCTGATGCAGCAACGGTCGTCGTTGCTCTTCGGAGTCGTAGTGCACGCCGTTCGCGTACGGGAGCAGGGCGAGTCCGTTCGTGACCGGCTGCAGCGTGGGCCCGAACGAGTCCGTCGTGCCTCCGACGTGCCAGCACAGACTGCCCGCCGAGACGCCACCGAGGATCACGCCGCGCGTCCAGGCCTCTCGCATCGCGTCGTCGACGCCGTGCAGCCTCCACAGAGCCAAGAGATTCGCCACCGATCCGCCGCCCACCCACACGAGGTCACTCGAGCACAGACGCTCTTCGGGCTCGGCCGAGGGCTGGGGGAACAACTTCAGTTCGGTCACGTCACAGCCTGCGGCGTTGAACGCCTCGTAGGACATCGCGTAGTACATCGACGGATCACCCGTGGCGGTGAGCACCAGACAGACGCGGGGACGGACCTTGCCCGTCAGTTCGAGCGCGTCGAGCAGCATCGATCCCAGGCGAACCGACTGCTGGACCGGTCCGGCGACGTAGCCGCCCGAGGTGGCGAGGATTCGTGGAGTTTTCATCGACCCTTTCTAGTAGGCGGGACCCGTCACGGGCCCGTACGGCGTCGTGCCTAGTATTTCGTGCAATGACCGTTGAGGAGCGTCCGTGACCACTGAAGCCGAACTTGACCAATTGATTGACGACCTGGTGCGTGAGTTCCCACCCGCGACGACCGAGCCGGTGGTGTTCCTCGGCGCCCAATTCGACCGCGGACTCGCCTGGGTGCACTTCCCCGTCGGCCAAGGTGGTCTGGGTGCCTCGCCCGCCGAGCAGCTCTACGCGCTGCGGCGACTGACCGCGCTGGGCGCACCCAACACGATGGGTCGAAACCCCATTGGTTACGGCATGTGCGCGCCGACCATCGTGGCTCACGGCACGAACGAGCAGAAGCAGCGATTCCTGCGGCCGCTGTTCACGGGTGAGGAGGTTTGGTGCCAGCTCTTCTCCGAGCCGGGTGCGGGCTCTGACGTCGCGACCCTCGCCACCCGCGCCGAACGTGACGGTGACGAATGGATCGTGACGGGTCAGAAGGTGTGGACGACGCTGGCCCACCGGGCGGCCTACGGGCTGCTGATCGCACGCACGAACCCCGACGTGGCCAAGCACAAGGGCATCACCGCGTTCATCGTGGACATGCACGCCCCCGGCGTCGACGTGCGTCCCCTCTACCAGGCGACTGGCGAGGCGGAATTCAACGAATGCTTCTTCAGCGAAGTCAGGATTCCCGACACCCTTCGACTGGGCGGCGTCGGGGAAGGCTGGAACGTGTCGATCACGACCTTGATGAACGAGCGTGTGTCCATCGGCGGTACCGTGCCGCCGCGCGGCTGGGGACTCATTGGCGAGGCCCTCAAGATCTGGAAGCAGCACTGGTCGGGTCGCAGCGACGCCTACGCGATGAGCGTTCGTTCCGAACTGATGCAGGCCTGGGTGCGCAACGAGGTGGGGCGACTCACCAATTGGCGCGCGAGTGACCTGCGCAAGGCTGGCACGCCCGGGCCGGAGGGTTCGGTCGCGAAGTTAGCCTTCGCCGAGGAGAACCAACGGACCTCAGAACTCTGCGTGAACCTGATGGGTGCCGACGGCATGCTCTACGGCTCGACCTATCCCCAGGTGCGACCAGTCGAGGCGGCGATGACCGGCGGCGACATGCGCAAGGCCTTTCTCCGCATGAGGGCCAATTCCATCGAGGGCGGTACCAGTGAAGTGATGCGCAACATCATTGGTGAACGCGTCCTCGGATTACCGGGCGAGCCGCGTAACGACAAGGACGTACCGTGGAAGGACGTCCCAAAGAGTTAGATTTCATAGCTATTTTGTCAAATTCCCAGCCCAGGACACTGGCGTCACGGCCATTTACTCAGGGTCCGCTGAATGAACTTTATTCATTGCTACTATCTGGGGGACATTTTTCCTGTACAAAATGTTCCTGAAGATTCGAAAAGAAAGTAGTCAACTGAATATGGCTCGTCGGGCTTTCTTCAGGAGCGTTGCGACGCTTCTGAGCGTCGTTGTGGTTTCGTCGGTCGTTTCGGTTATTGGTTTTGAGGCGGTCGCCTCGGCCTCGTCGGTCTCCTCGGTGACCTTTACGCCCACGACGACGGCGGCCGGTCTCTACACCGACTACGACATCGGCTTCACGCCGGCGGGCACCATCTCGACGGCACTGGGCTCGACGATCACCGTCACGTTCCCCTCGGCACTGATAATGCCCACGTCAACCAACGTCGCGACCGTGTCGGGATTCACCGGGACCTGCGCGCCGACGGCGGTGGTGAGCGGGTCAACGGTGACCATCACCTTGGCGGGCAGTGGCTGTCAATTGAGCGCGTCGACTGCGGGCGTGTTCGCCCTCTACGGATTCACCAACCCGGTGGCGGGGACCCTGTCGAGTTCTCAGTTCACGTTGAAGACCTCGGTGGACACGACCGCGGTCAGTGCGTCGTCCAACGTGGTCGTTGTGTCGCAGTATCCCGTCATTCCCCAGGCGACGTGGCCGGGGACCGTGACCAACCCGGGGCTGCGCGCCACGGTTTCGGCACCCGGTGACCCCATTGGTGTCGCCTCGGATGGCAACGTCGTCTGGGTCGCGGGTCTCACCGGTGACACGGTCGAGGCGTTCAACCTCACGACGAGCGCGCTCGTGCACACCATCACGCTCACGGGAAATCCAACCGGCATCGCCATCGACGGGAACTACCTCTGGATCAACCTCTTTCTCGGCGGGTCCAACAGTGTTGAGAAGGTGCCGATCTCGGGATCCACCGACACCCCGGGAACTCCGTCGTTCGTCAGTCTGTCTTCGAACGACCAGTTCTACGGCATTTGCGATGACGGGACCGACGTCTGGACGGCCGAACAGTCCTCGACCTTCGCCAACAACCTCTACCGGATTCCCGTCGGGGGCACGACGTCGAACTTGACAATCAACCTTGGCAGTGACGTGTCGGCGAACCAGGTCTCTTGTGACGGGAGCCACGTGTGGGTGGCCGAGGGAGGCGACGGGACGGGCTCGATCGCGGAGATCAACGAATCGACGGGCGCGGTCGTGAACGCGTCGAAGTTCCCAGCCTCCACCTTTCCCGGCGCGTACGGAATCTTCAGCGATGGACGTTACGTCTACATCACGAGTGACACCAGCGCGAAGATGTGGGTGCTGGACGCGGCGACCGGTAACCAGATCACGGGTTCACCTTTCAGCATCCCCGTGGTCTCACAGGGCGTCATCAGTGACGGCACCGACGTCTGGGTCGCCGGTACTGGAACGTCGTCGGGCACGTCGGACATGGTGCAGATACCGATTAGTGCGATCACCGCGGGAAACGTCAGCACGACGTCCAACGAGGCGATCATCGCGTTGCCGAACGGTGCGGGACCTCGCTTCCTCGCTTCGACCGGTAACGAAGTGTGGCTGACCGAGCAAGGGAACAACACGGTCACCGAGCTGTCGAACACGCCTCAGATATCGCCCAACAACGGAACAACCAATCCGTACGAAGCGGTCTACTCGACTATCTATACGCTCACGAGCGGTTCAGTGGGCCAGGCATACTCTCAAACGTTCACCGGAGGCGCCGGTAACGGGACCTACACCTACGCCGTGGTGGCGGGCGCCGCCGGGACCATCTCTCAACCCGCCACGACAGGACAGTCGTGTTTGACGACGTTGGGCCTTTCGCTCAGTGGCAGCATACTTTCCGGATCGCCCAGTACCACGGGTACGTGCACGTTCACGATCCAGGTCACCGACTCGTTCGGCCTCGTCAACTACCAGGCGTATCAGATCACGGTGAACCTCAATTCGCAGGCCACACTGGTCGTGCCGACGACGACGACGCCCTATAACGGCACCTCTTACACGGTTAACCTCTCGACGACGGGAGGTTCGGGTACCGGTACCGTGACCTACGCGCTGGCGGCCGGGAGTACCGCGTCAGGCTGTTCGCTGTCGGGAACGAATAACGTGACCCTGATGGCGACGTCGACGGGTTATTGCAACGTCACCGCCGCCAAGGCCAGCGACGGCACCTACAGCGCCGCCACGTCGGCCCCGTCGGCACAGACCTTCACGCTCGCGACGCCGACCGTGACCATCACGTCAGCGGCGCCGACATCACCGACCGTCAATTCCACCTACACGCCCGTCGCGACCTCTTCTAGTGGCGCGACGCCGACCTTCAGCGTGACCGGCGGCTGTTCGATCGCCGGCACCGCGCCCAATCAGATCGTTACCTTCACGAGCACGACGCCGTGTGACATCACCGCTTCGGTGCCGGCCGCGACCGGCTACGCCGCGTCGTCCTCGTCACCTCAGGCCGTGACCGCGGGACTCAACGCCCAGGCGACGCTCGTCGTACCGACGACGACGACGCCCTATAACGGCACCTCTTTCACGGTCACCCTCTCGACCACCGGCGGCTCGGGTACCGGTACGGTCACCTACGCGCTGGCGGCCGGGAGCACCGCGTCAGGCTGTTCGCTGTCGGGAACAAATAACGTAACCCTGATCGCGACCTCGTCGGGCTACTGCAACGTCACCGCGACCAAGGCCGGCGACGGCACCTACAGCGCCGCCACGTCGGCCCCGTCGGCACAGACCTTCACGCTGGTGACCCCGACCGTGACCATCACCTCAACGGCGCCGAGTACGCCCACGGTGGGCTCCACCTACACGCCCGCCGCGACGTCGTCCAACGGCGTGACGCCTATTTTTGGTGTGACCGGGGGCTGTTCGATCGCCGGCACCGCGCCCAATCAAATCGTTACCTTCACGAGTACGACTCAATGCAACGTCATCGCGTCGGTGCCCGCGGCGACGGGCTACGCATCGTCGTCGTCGTCACCTCAGGCGATCACCGCGAGTCTCAACTCACAAAGCATTGCCGTGCCTGCCACGAGCACGCCGTACAACGGTTCTTCCTTCACGGTGACCTTGACCGCGACTGGCTTCTCGGGTACCGGTACGGTCACCTACGCGCTGGCGGCCGGGAGCACCGCGTCAGGCTGTTTGCTGTCGGGAACGAATAACGTGACCTTGACCGCGACCTCGTCGGGCTACTGCAACGTCACCGCCACTATTGCCGCCGATGGTTCGTATAGCGCCGCCACGTCGGCCCCGTCGGCACAGACCTTCACGCTGGTGACCCCGACCGTGACCATCACGTCAACGGCGCCGAGTGCGCCCACGGTGGGTTCCACCTACACGCCCATCGCGACGTCGTCCAACGGCGCGACACCGACCTTCAGCGTGACCGGCGGCTGTTCGATCGCCGGCACCGCGCCCAATCAGATCGTTACCTTCACGAGCACGACGCCGTGTGACATCACCGCTTCGGTGCCGGCCGCGACCGGCTACGCCGCGTCGTCCTCGTCACCTCAGGCCGTGACCGCGGGACTCAACGCCCAGGCGACGCTCGTCGTACCGACGACGACGACGCCCTATAACGGCACCCCTTACACGGTCACCCTCTCGACCACCGGCGGCTCGGGTACCGGTACGGTCACCTACGCGCTGGCGGCCGGGAGCACCGCGTCGGGCTGTTTGCTGTCGGGAACGAATTACATGACCTTGACCGCGACCTCGTCGGGCTACTGCAACGTCACCGCGACCAAGGCCGGCGACGGCACCTACAGCGCCGCCACGTCGGCGCCGTCGGCACAGACCTTCACGTTGGCCACCCCGACCGTGACCATCACGTCAACGGCGCCGAGTACGCCCACCGTCAATTCCACCTACACGCCCGTCGCGACCTCTTCAAGCGGCGCGACACCGACCTTCAGCGTGACCGGGGGCTGTTCGATCGCCGGCACCGCGCCCAACCAAGTCGTCACCTTCACGAGCTCGACGCCGTGCAACATCACGGCTTCGGTGCCGGCTTCGACGGACTACGCCGCGTCGTCGTCCTCGCCTCAGACCGTGACCGCGGGACTCAACACTCAGGCGACGCTCGTCGTGCCGACGACGACAACGCCCTATAACGGCACCGCCTTCACCGTCACGCTCTCGACCACCGGCGGCTCGGGTACCGGTACGGTGACCTACGCGCTGGCGGCCGGGAGCACCGCGTCGGGCTGTTCGCTGTCGGGAACAAATAACGTAACCCTGATCGCGACCTCGTCGGGCTACTGCAACGTCACCGCGACCAAGGCTGGCGACGGTACCTACAGTGCTGCCACGTCGGCCCCGTCGGCACAGACCTTCACGCTGGTGACCCCGACCGTGACCATCACGTCAACGGCGCCGACATCGCCCACCGTCAATTCCACCTACACGCCCGTCGCGACGTCTTCAAGCGGCGTTACGCCTACCTTCAGCGTGACCGGGGGCTGTTCGATCGCCGGTACCGCGCCCAAGCAAGTCGTCACCTTCACGAGTACGACGCCGTGTGATATCACCGCCTCGGTGCCGGCCTCGATGGGCTACGCCGCCTCGTCCTCGTCACCCCAGGCCGTGACCGCGGGTCTCAACACCCAGGCGACGCTCGTCGTGCCGACGACGACGACGCCCTATAACGGCACCGCCTTCACCGTCACGCTCTCGACCACCGGCGGCTCGGGTACCGGTACCGTGACCTACGCGCTGGCGGCCGGGAGCAGCGCGTCAGGCTGTGCGCTGTCGGGAACGAATTACATGACCTTGATCGCGACCTCGACGGGTTATTGCAACGTGACCGCCACCAAGGCCGGCGACGGCACCTACGGCGCTGCCACGTCGGCGCCGTCGGCACAGACCTTCACGCTCGCGACCCCAACGGTGACCATCACGTCATCGGCACCGACATCACCTACCGTCAATTCCACCTACACGCCCGTCGCGACGTCGTCCAACGGCGCAACGCCGACCTTCAGCGTGACCGGGGGCTGTTCGATCGCCGGCACCGCGCCCAATCAGATCGTCACCTTCACGAGCACGACGCCGTGTGACATCACCGCCTCGGTGCCGGCCTCGACGGGCTACGCCGCGTCGTCCTCGTCACCTCAGGCCGTGACCGCGGGACTCAACACCCAGGCGACGCTCGTCGTGCCGACGACGACGACGCCCTATAACGGCACCTCTTTCACGGTCACCCTCTCGACCACCGGCGGCTCGGGTACCGGTGGCGTCATGTACGTACTCGCGAACGGCAGCACCGCCTCGGGTTGTTCCATCTCGAGTTCGACCTTGATCGCGACCTCGACGGGCTACTGCAACGTGACCGCGACCAAGGCCGGCGACGGCACCTACGGCGCTGCCACGTCGGCGCCGTCGGCACAGACCTTCACGCTCGCGACCCCAACGGTGACCATCACGTCAACGGCGCCGAGTGCGCCCACCGTCAATTCCACCTACACGCCCGTCGCGACCTCTTCAAGCGGCGCGACACCGACCTTCAGCGTGACCGGGGGCTGTTCGATCGCCGGCACCGCGCCCAACCAAGTCGTCACCTTCACGAGCACGACGCCGTGCAACATCACCGCCACGGTACCGGCGACGACGGGCTACAACGGATCGTCGTCCTCACCCCAGACCGTGACCGCGGGTCTTAACACCCAGTCAATTTCGGTGCCCACCACGAGCACGCCGTACAACGGTTCGGCCTACTCGGTGACCCTGACGGCGAGTGGCTTCTCGGGTACCGGTGGCATCATGTACGTACTCGCGAACGGCAGCACCGCCTCGGGTTGTTCCATCTCGAGTTCGACCTTGATCGCGACCTCGACGGGCTACTGCAACGTGACCGCCACCATCGCCGCCGACGGCACCTACGGCGCTGCCACGTCGGCGCCGTCGGCACAGACCTTCACGCTCGCGACCCCAACGGTGACCATCACGTCATCGGCACCAATATCACCGACCGTCAATTCCACCTACACGCCCGTCGCGACGTCTTCAAGCGGCGTGACGCCGACCTTCAGCGTGACCGGGGGCTGTTCGATCGCCGGCACCGCGCCCAACCAAGTCGTCACCTTCACGAGCACGACGCCGTGTGACATCACCGCCTCGGTGCCGGCCTCGACGGGCTACGCCGCGTCGTCCTCGTCACCTCAGGCCGTGACCGCGGGACTCAACACCCAGGCGACGCTCGTCGTGCCGACGACGACGACGCCCTATAACGGCACCTCTTTCACGGTCACCCTCTCGACCACCGGCGGCTCGGGTACCGGTGGCGTCATGTACGTACTCGCGAACGGCAGCACCGCCTCGGGTTGTTCCATCTCGAGTTCGACCTTGATCGCGACCTCGACGGGCTACTGCAACGTGACCGCGACCAAGGCCGGCGACGGCACCTACGGCGCCGCCACGTCGGCGCCGTCGGCACAGACCTTCACGCTCGCGACCCCAACGGTGACCATCACGTCAACGGCGCCGAGTGCGCCCACCGTCAATTCCACCTACACGCCCGTCGCGACCTCTTCAAGCGGCGCGACACCGACCTTCAGCGTGACCGGGGGCTGTTCGATCGCCGGCACCGCGCCTAATCAGATCGTTACTTTCACGAGCTCGACGCCGTGCAACATCACGGCTTCGGTGCCGGCTTCGACGGACTACGCCGCTTCGTCATCCTCACCCCAGACCGTGACCGCAGGTCTCGACTCACAGACGATCTCGGTGCCTACTACGAGTACGGCGTACAACGGTTCGGCCTACTCGGTGACCCTGACGGCGAGTGGCTTCTCGGGTACCGGCGCGGTGAACTACACGGTCGTGGCGGGCGGCACCGCGTCAGGCTGCACCATCTCGAATTCGACGCTTCAGGCGACCTCGTCGGGCTACTGCAACGTGACCGCCACCATCGCGGCCGACGGCACCTATAGTGCCGCGACGTCGTCGCCCTCGGCACAGACCTTCACGCTCGCGACCCCAACGGTGACCATCACGTCAACGGCGCCGACATCGCCCACCGTCAATTCCAACTACACGCCTGTCGCGACCTCTTCAAGTGGCGTGACGCCTACCTTTAGCGTGACCGGGGGCTGTTCGATCGCCGGTACCGCACCCGACCAAGTCGTCACCTTCACGAGCACGACGCCGTGCGCTATCACGGCCTCGGTGCCAGCTTCGACGGACTACGCCGCCTCGTCGTCCTCACCCCAGACCGTGACCGCGGGTCTCGATTCACAGACGATCTCGGTGCCCACCTCGAGTACGCCGTACAACGGTTCGGCCTACTCGGTGACCCTGACTTCGATCGGCTTCTCGGGTACCGGCGCGGTGTACTACACGGTCGTGGCGGGCGGTACCGCGTCAGGCTGCACCATCTCGAATTCGACGCTTCAGGCGACCTCGTCGGGCTACTGCAACGTGACCGCTACCATCGCGGCCGACGGCACCTACCTTTCGGCTACCTCGACACCGTCCGCCCAGACCTTCACCCAGGCAACGCCGACGGTGAGCTTCACCTCAACCCAGCCGAGCTCGCCCACCATCGGTTCGACGTACACGCCCACCGCCGTATCGTCGGCGGGCCTGCCCGTCACCTTCGGCGTGAGTGGTGGCTGCACATTGAACGGGGGAGTCGTCACCTTCACGAGTGCCACGCCGTGTGTCATTATGGCCTCCACCCCGGTCACGCCTAATTACTTCGCGGCGCTGGCTACGCCGTCTCAAACCACTACTGCTGTCGTGAATTCGCAGTCCACCCTCGTGGTTCCGTCGACTTCGACGCCCTTTAACGGGACCACCTATACGGTCACCCTCTCATCGACCGGCGGTTCGGGTACCGGCATGGTCACGTACGCGCTTGCCAACAACAGCACGGCAACCCAATGCTCGATAGATAATTCAACCCTCACGGCGACGACGTACGGCGTCTGTTACGTCACCGCAACCAAGGCTGGTGACGGCACCTACGGCGCCGTGACGTCGGCACCGTCCGCCCAGACCTTCACCCAGGCGACGCCGACGGTGAGCTTCACCTCAACCCAGCCGAGCTCGCCCACCATCGGCTCGACGTACACGCCCACTGCTATATCGTCGGCGGGCCTTCCGGTCACCTTCGGCGTGAGCGGCGGCTGTTCACTCAGTGGGGGCGTCGTCACCTTTACGAGTACCACGCCGTGTGTCGTCATGGCTTCCACTCAGGTCACGCCCAATTACTTCGCGGCACTGGCGAGTCCGCCTCAAACAATAACGGCGGGCCTTAGCTCCCAATCAATCACGGTTCCGGCGACCACCACGGACTATGACGGGACCGGCTTCAGCGTGACCCTGACGTCGAGTGGCTACTCGGGTACCGGCATGGTGAGCTACACACTCGCCAACGGGAGTACGGCCTCCGGCTGCTCTATTTCCCAAGCAACGCTGATCGCGACCTCGCCGGGCTACTGCAACGTCACCGCAACCATCACCGCCGACTCGACCTACAACACGGCAACGTCGGCGCCTTCGGCCCAGACCTTTGACCTCGCGACTCCGACGGTGACGATCACGTCAACGGCGCCGTCATTGCCGACGACCAATTCCACCTACACGCCCGTGGCGACGTCGTCCAGTGGCGTGACGCCGGTTTTCAGCGTGACCGGCGGCTGTTCGATCTCGGGCGTCGCGCCTAGCCAAGTGGTGACCTTCACGAGCTCCACCCCTTGTGACATCACCGCTTCGGTTCCCGCGGCGACCGGCTACAACGCCGCGTCGTCGTCGCCTCAGACCGTGACCGCGGGCTTGACGTCCCAAACGATCAGCGTTCCCACGACGTCGACGGTCTATAACGGTGCGACCTTCACGGTCAACCTCACTTCGAGCGGCTATTCGGGCACCGGTATGATTTCCTACGCACTCGCGTCGAGTCCACTGGGAACCGCGTCGGGATGCTCGGTCTCGGGCGCCACGTTGATCGCCACGTCGTCGGGAACTTGTTTCGTCACGGCGACGATTACGGCGGATTCGATGTACAGCGCGACGACGTCAGCGGCGTCCGCCCAGACGTTCACCCAGGCGACGCCGACGGTGAGCTTCACCTCAACCCCGTCGAGTTCGCCCACGATCGGTTCGACGTACACGCCCACTGCCGTATCGTCAGCGGGTCTGCCCGTGACGTACAGCGTGAGCGGCGGCTGTTCACTCAGTGGGGGAGTCGTCACCTTTACGAGTACCACGCCGTGCAACATCACCGCGTCCTCGATGGCGACTTCTGGCTATGCCGCGGCGTCGTCCTCGCCGCAGACATTTAGCGCGGGTCTGAACACGCAGGCCATCACGGTGCCCGCGACCACGACAGCATTTAACGGTGTCACGTACACCGTGATCCTGACGTCGAGCGGCTTCTCGGGTACCGGCGCGGTGAACTATACGGTCGTGGCGGGCGGCACCGCGTCGGGCTGTACCGTCTCGATTTCGACGCTTCAGGCGACTTCGTCGGGAACCTGCGACGTGACCGCAACCATCGCCGCCGACTCGACGTACGCCACGGCGACCTCAGCGACCTCGGTCCAGACCTTCATCCTGGCGACCCCCACGGTGACGATTACGTCATCGGTGCCGTCATCACCCGCAATTAATTCCACCTACACGCCGGTAGCCACGTCATCTAGTGGCGCCACGCCGGACTTCAGCGTGACCGGTGGCTGCTCGATTGCGGGCGTCGCGCCCAGCCAAGTGGTGACCTTCACGAGTTCGACGCCGTGCGCGGTCACGGCTTCGGTGCCTCAGTCGGGTGGCTATAACGCGGCGTCTTCGTCACCTCAGACCATCACCCCTGGTAGTTCTGGCGGCGGTGGTGGCGGTGGTGGTAGCCCCAGCACACCCGTGATCTCGACGCTCAGCCTTCCCTCCACCGTGACGGGTGCGGTGTACGCGGCGCCAATCAACGAGACCGGAGGGGTGGCGCCCTTCGTCTGGACCGCGACGGGTCTTCCCGCGGGGCTCTCGATCGATGCCACCGGTGACATTGTGGGCACGGTGAGCGCCCCTGCGGGTTCCTATTCGGTGACGGTCACCGTGTCCGACTCCAATGGTGCTCGGGCCTCCCAAGGGTACACACTCGTGGTCGGGACGGGACTGGTCGTGGCGAACGCGACGCTGCCCAACGCGACGGTGGGCCAGTCCTATAACGAGCCGTTGACTGAACAAGGCGGGACCGGCACGAGCTCGTGGGCGTGCGCGGGTCTGCCGGCGGGTCTCACCTGTTCGACCGGCGGTGTCATTTCGGGCACACCTACGGTGTCGGGAACGTTCAACGTGACCCTGACGGTGAACAATGGCGGTCAGAGTGCGACCGTGACGCTGCCGCTCACGGTGAACGCCTCGTCGACCTCGGGGCTGGTCTCAAATCTTTCGGCGTTACCCGGCGACGGCGAGGTGCTGGTCACCTGGAGCGCACCGTCGGGCGCCACGTCGTCCCAGGGTCTGAGCTACACGGTGACGCTCAGCCCGGGTGCGGCGACGTGCACGACGAGCACCACGTCGTGCTTGATTGAAGGCCTCACCAACGGCACGCCGTACGCAATTTCGGTCGTCGCCACGACGACGTCTCCCGCCGCGACCTCAGCGGCGTCGACCTTAACCAACGAGGTTCCCACGCCGAATCCAATCGTCGCCGGTCCCTCGGGCACCGGCGTCGTCGCTACGACGCTGAGCACGCAGCTCTCGCCGGGTCTCGCGTCAGCGACCCAACTCAATGGTTCGACGACCACGGCGAGCGTGGCCGTGGGCAACACCGACATCGTGGTGAGCGGAGCGGGTCTCAGCATGACCATCAGCGCGTCCTCGACCGTGAGCACGCCGACCGGTTTCACGATCGTCCTCGTGCAAGGGGGTACCGCTCACGTCAGTGGGTCGGGCTTCTACCCCGGTTCTCTGGTTGACGTCTACCTCGCGCCGGGCAGCACCTTGCTCGGAGCGGTGCGCGTTGGCCCCAATGGCACGTATTTGGCGAATCTGGCCATACCGTCGACGATCAGCGCGGGCGATCACACGTTGTTGTCCCAGGGGTACGTGAAATCGGGCAAGCGGGCGTCAGAGTCGGTAGGGGTCGTGGTGGATTCGTCCAACGAGGCCTTCTTGCTGCTCTTTCCCTTCGCGGTGGGTTCGGCGGCGCTGACCCCAACGATGCAGAGCCAGATCCGAACGTTCGCCGCCAAACTGAAGGCCATTGGCGCAACGTCCATCGTGATCACGGGTTACACCGACATCGCGGGCGGTGCGGCGTACAACTTGAACTTGGGACACAACCGCGCGCTCAGCGTCGAGCTCTACCTGCAAACGGTGCTGATCGCCGACGGCGTGACCACGTCGATCAAGATGACCACGTTGTCGTTGGGTTCGACGGCTCCGGCGGCGTCGAACAACACGCTCGCTGGTCGTGCTCGCAATCGAAACGTGACCGTGATGGCGACGCTGCTCTAGTAAGTTCGCTGCTCGGTGCGGGTAGCGTTGAACAGGCGCCGTGGCGTTACTTGACGCCCAGGTTTTCGTTGAAGAAGCGCAGTGTCTGAGCGGTCGCGTCCTTGGCGGCCGCCTCGTTGTAGACCGCGACGCGCGCGTCGCAACTGAATCCGTGTTCGGCGTCGGCGTAGCGGTGTACCTCGGTCGGGTACGACGTGG
Source organism: uncultured Acidimicrobiaceae bacterium (assembly GCA_963849155.1). GTDB lineage: Bacteria > Actinomycetota > Acidimicrobiia > Acidimicrobiales > RAAP-2 > RAAP-2. The sequence continues at coordinate 79,785 of CAWKGL010000003.1, read as the reverse complement.
CGGCGACCGCGCGACGCAGGGCTTCGACCTGCTCGACCGGGATACCCTTGTCGAGATCGCCGTAGAGGCCGATCCAAGCGCTCTTGAGTTCGCTCGCGAGTTCGAGCAGCGGCGCAAGACCGAAGCGACCCGTCTCGACACCGCCGCCGTAGAAGCTCGCGGCGGCTCCCACGATGCCGAGGGTCGAGGCGTAGAAGGCGACGGTGCCACCCATGCAGTAGCCCACGACCGCCGTCGCGCTCGCGGGGTAACCCGCCTCGACGAGGAAGGCCGAGGTACCCAGGAGGTCGTCGGTGAGGCCCTCTTTGTTCAACTCGCCCATGGGGGCCATCGCGGCGGGAAAGTCGTCGTAGGCGACCTCGGGTGAGCCACTGCGATGAAAGAACTCCGGCGCGACCGCGTAGTAGCCCTGGGCGGCGAAGCGCTCGGCGACGTCGCGGATATGGTCGTTCACCCCGAACGCCTCTTGGACGACGATGATCGCGCGCGCCGCGGTGGGTTCACCGGCGATCTGGACGGGGGTTCCGTTTTCGAGTACGAGTCTGGTGATCATTCGAAGATTGGTCCTTGTGTTCGTGAGCGCTTCAATTCGTAAAAGCCTGGCGTGCTCGCGACCAGCAGCACGCCGTCAAAGAGTCGGCCCGCGGCTTCGCCCTTGGGCGCGGGCGTGACGACGGGCCCGAAGATCGCGGCCTCGCCGACGTGGATCACCGGCGTGCCCACCTCGTAGCCCACCGGGTCCATGCCCGCGTGGTGGCTCTTGCGAAGGGCCTCGTCGAATTCGTCGGTGCCGGCTGCGCGGGCGAGATCGTCCTCGAGTCCGAGCTCGGCGAGGGACTCGCTAATGACCTGGTCGGTGTCCTCTTGCGCGCGCAGGTGAATGCGCGTACCCATGGCCGAGTAGAGCGGTTCGACGACTTCGTTACCGTGGCGTTGTTCGGCGGCGATGAGCACTCGCACCGGTCCCCACGCGTGCTCGAGGAACTGCAAGTACTCGGCGGGCAGGTCACGTCCCTCGTTGAGAACCGCGAGGCTCATGACGTGAAAGTCGACGTCGACGTCGCGCACGGCCTTGACCTCGAGGATCCAGCGCGAAGTGATCCACGCCCACGGGCAGGCCGGGTCCACCCACAGGTCGACGTGCTGGGACATGATCACACCTCTCTCTTCGCGTGCGCACCTATCACCGTAGCGACCGCGTTCGTGACTCGCACGGTCATTGGTAGGTCGAGCATCTCGTCGATCCCGTGGGCGTTCGAATCGGGACCGAGCACGCCGGTGGCGACGAACTGCACGCCCGGATAACGCGTGGCGAGCGATCCGAGGAACGGAATCGAACCCCCCTCGCCGGTGAAACCCGGCGCTCGTCCGAAGGCGCTCGTTGACGCGTCGTCGAGCGCCGTGGCAAGCCAGGGCTCGAGTGGCGGCGCGACCCAGCCGCTGGCTCCCTCGATGCTCACGCTGACCCGGGCCCCCGACGGGGGATCGGCGCGAAGGACCCGTTCAATCGCGTCGCTCGCGACCTGCGCGTCAACGGTGGGAGGAAGACGCAGCGACAGCACGGCGCTCGTGTAGGGCCGAAGGACGTTGCCGGCGATCTCGGGTTCGGGGATACCACCCATGCCGGTGACCGACAGGGTCGGCCACCACGTGCGTCGCAGGATGCGCTCGGCCGCGGAGTCGCCCATCACCTGGACGCCCTCGAGGGTGGGCAGATCGTCGGCGACGATCTCGCCGAATTCGTCAGCGAGGTCACTCGCCGCGCGCCGGTGCTCGTCGGGGATCGGTGCGCGTAGTTCCTCGAGCAGTACCTCGCCCGTCGCCGCGTCCTCGAGGCGATCGAGCAACTGGCGCAACACCCGAAACGACGACGGCACCACGCCGCTCGCCGAACCGCTGTGGACGCCGCGTTCGAGTACGTCGACCCGGACCTGGGCGATCAGCACGCCGCGAAGCGACGTCGTCACCCAGAGCCGGTCGTAGGTGAGTGCTCCCGAATCGAGACACACCATCAACTCCACGTCGCCCAGATGATCGCCTAGCGCGTCCAGGTGGTACTCGAGGTCCGAGCTGCCACTCTCCTCACTCGCTTCGATCAAGACGACGCAGCGGGCGTGGGGTATGGCCTGGGCCTCGAGCGACTCGAGGGCGAGGAGGGCCGAGAAGGTCGAGTACCCGTCGTCGGCGAGCCCGCGCGCGTAGATCCGGTCCCCACGGCGCACCGGTGCGAACGGCGAGAGCCCCTCGGACCAGTCCCCGAGTGGGGGTTGCTTGTCGAGGTGCCCGTAGAGCACGACGGTGCCCGTCGTGGGCGCCGTTGCTTCGACGCTCACCACCAGCACGGGCGTGCGACCCTCGAGTCGATGAACGTCGACCTCGAAGGAGGCGAGGGTTCGCGTGCGGGCCCAGGTGGCGAGGAGTTGGACGGCCTCTTCTAGGTGGCCGTTCGTCGCCCACTGCGCGTCGAACATGGGCGAGAGGCAGGCAATGCCCCCATAGGTCGTGAGCGTCGCGAGCGCCTCGCGTTCGAAGTCCTCGAGGGTGAGCTCAGTCACGACTCCGAGGTTACCGGGCGCGCGAGAAGTGGACGGCCTGCCAGCAGTACCAGGCGACCTCGCTGCGCACGCCCGCGAACCGGTCTCCCAGGACCGTGAGGTCTCGTTCGCTGATGGTGTCGTCAAGGTCGTGCACGATGCTCCACCCGTTTCGCACGCCGTAATCACCCACGGGCCACACGTCTGGGCGGCCCAGGGTGTGCATGAGGTACATGTGGGCGGTCCAGGGGCCGATGCCGCGAACGGCGGTGACCTCGGCGAGGACCTCGTCGTCGCTCATGAAGCCGTGACGGGTGATCCTCACCCTTCCGTCGTGGACGTGCTCGGCGAGGTCGATCATCGCCTCGGCCTTCGTGCGCGAGAGTCCCGCTGACTTCAAGGTGACCGCGCCGGTCTCCAAGATCGAATCCACGTCGATCGAGCCCCCGCAGGCGTCCACGACGCGGGCGTGGATCGTGTCAGCGGCTGACGTGGCGAGTAGTTGGAAGACGATGGAACGAACGAGATAGGCGAAGCGCTCGTCCACGCGAGCACGTCGTCGTGCCGGGGGGAGTCCGGCGCGCGCCACGACGTCGCGAAACGCCTTGTCGCGGCGCACGATGTGCCGCGCGACGTCCCGGCGCGAGAGACTCACGGCGCCACGGTGGCGCTCGGAGGGTCGGTTGCGATGAAGACGCCCTTGGGCGCCGCGACGGCGGACTTGACGACGTCGATGAGCAAGGCGTGGATCGCGCGCACCGGCGCGGCTGGAAAACCGAATCGACGACTCACCAGACTGACGCGGCGCTGGGCGATGTGTTCGATCGGCACCGCGACGAATCGCTCGCGCAGGTGGTGCGACAGCATCGTGGCGGGAAGGATCGACGGTCCGTGCCCGTCGAAGGTCATCGAGGCGATCGTGCGCAGCCCGTCGAGTTCGATGACGGGTTTGAGCTCGACCCCTTGGGCGCGCGCCGAATCGTCAATCTCACGTCGGATCGGCGTGCCGGGAAAGGGCAGCAGCAACTCGTAGTTGGCGAGCGTCGCGAAACTCACCGAGGGGAGTGACGCGAGGGGATGCTCCTTGGCCACGATCAACACCAGGTCCTCGCTGAACAAGTCGATCTCGGTGAGTTCGGGCGCGAGCACGGGCCAGGCGAGCACCGCGATGTCGAGTTGGCCGTTCACCAATTGCGGCTCGATGACCGAGTTGGTCCCCTCGGTGATACGAAGTGCGATGTGGGGGTAGGTGGCCCGCTGGGCCTCGAGCAACAACGGCACGATCCAGCGACCCGCCGTGCCGATCATGCCGAGCGACACGTTGCCGCGGATGTCCGCGTTGAGTTCAGAGACGTCCGAGGTGATCGCGGCGACTTCGCTGAGCACCCGACGGGCTCGCTCGACGGTGACCGCGCCCGACTCGGTCAGGGCTCCGCTCGCTCGCTCGATCAACTCGGTGGCGAGCTCGTTCTCGAGTCGAGCGATGCGGTTCGAGATGTTGGACTGGACCGTGCCGAGGGCCTCGGCGGCGCTCGAGAAACTGCCGTGGTCGGCGATGGCGACGAGGGCCTCTAACTGGCGAATCTCCATGTATCAATCATATAGATAATAAATATCACCAATATCCACTTGATTGATAGACCGTCGCCGGTCATACTGGTTCCAGCCTGCTGTAGCCAAGTCCCCCCTCTGGGTACGGCAGAGGTTTTGCAAAAGGGCCAACCACCCCCCCGGTTGGCCCTTTTGTGTTTTTCGGGTTGTTAGCGTGACCTTATGAGCAAAGGCCCCTCACTGCGCGATCGGGTCGCTATCGCCGCCCTACGGGGCCTGAATTGGGCTTCACGGGCCGCCAAGCGCGGAGCGGGCACGGTAGCGGGGGGCCGGCTCGGACTGGCCCTGTCGCCCGATTTACTCGCGTCACTCGCCCGAGGCCGTTCGACGATCCTGGTGAGCGGGACCAACGGCAAGACCACGACCACCGCCCTCGTCGCGGCTGGTTGGGGGGGTGACGTCGTGACCAACGAGACGGGCTCGAACATGCCTCCAGGCCACGTGGCCGCCCTCGCGGGTTCTCGGTCCTCGCGCGTCGTGCTCGAGGTGGACGAGGCGTGGCTGGGCTCGGTCCTCGAGCAAGTCGGGGCAAGGGTGGTGGTGTTACTCAACCTCTCGCGCGACCAACTCGATCGGGCCAACGAGGTTCGCAAATTGGCCGACCGGTGGCGCCACGCGCTCGCTCGTCACGACGAACTCGTGGTCGTGGCCAACGCGAACGATCCTCTCGTGGTCTGGGCGGCGAGCGACGCCTCGAACGTCCGTTGGTGCGACGTGCCAACGCCCTGGCTCGACGACGCGCGCTCGTGCCCTCAGTGCACGCTCGCTCTCGAACACGTCGGTGGAACGTGGCGATGCTCGTGCGGTTTCGCCAAGCCCACCGTCGTCACAACGTCATTGGTCGACGGTCTGGTGATCGCGGGCACGCGCCACGAGATGAGGCTCGCGCTGCCCGGCGCCTTCAACGAGGCGAACGCCGCGATGGCGCTCACCGCGCTCGTCGAGGTGGGCGAAGACGCAGTGGTCGCCCTGGCGCGCATGAGCGACGTGGCGGCGGTGGCGGGTCGCTTCACGTTGCGACGCTGGAGCGGACGCACGGTGCGTCTCCTGCTCGCGAAGAACCCGGCGGGTTTTGACGCCTTGTTGTCCGCGCTCGAGCCCGACGCGAGCGACGTGTGGATCGCGATCAACGCCCGAGTCGCCGACGGTCACGACCCCTCGTGGCTCTACGACGTCCCCTTCGAGAAATTGCGCGGACACCTCGTGTGGTGCCTCGGGGACCGGCGCCTCGACCTCGCGACGAGGCTTCACTACGCCGAGGTGAGCTACCGCGTGGTTGACGACGTGCAGGCGTTACCCGAGGACGCGCAGTCGGTGCCGCTCATCGCGAACTACACCGCCTTTTCCGAGTGGCTCGCGAGGACGGTGCCGTGCTGAGGATCGTGAACATCCTGCCCGACCTGCTCGGAACCTACGGCGACGCGGGCAACGCCGTGGTGCTCGCCCAGCGCGCCCGCGCGCGCGGCGAAGAGGCGGTACTGAGCGCCATGCGTCTTCACGACGCCCTGCCCGACGCGTCGATCTACCTGCTCGGTGGGGGAGAGGACGGTCCCCAACGGCTCGCCCGCGACGTGTTGGCGCGCACGTCACTGGCCGAGCGCGTGGCTAACGGTGCGACCGTGGTGGCGGTCTGTGCGGGTCTGCAGATCCTCGGCACGAGTTTCAGCGTCGAGGGAGACGACCAGTACGCCGGCCTGGGACTCTGCGACGTGACGACCACGCGAGGGACCACGCGCTCAGTGGGCGAACTTCGCGTGCGGGTGGGCTCGCGTCTGCTGGTCGGCTTCGAGAACCACGGGGGTCGCACGACGCTCGGTGCCGGCGTGGCGCCGCTCGGTCGCGTCGAACACGGAAAGGGAAACGACGGACTGAACGACGGTTACCGCGTCGACACGATCTGGGCGACTTACGCCCACGGTCCGGTACTCGCACAAAACCCCTGGTTCGCCGACGCGATTCTCGCCTCGGTGCTCGGTTACGAACTCGAACCCCTCGAGTCCGTCGCGGACCTGCTCTACGAGCAGCGGTGCCGGGCTATTCGCTCGTGACCTCGCGCGACCCGTAGTGCGGGTCGCCACTCACCTCGCGCCCGAGTGCGATGACCGCGTTCTCGATTCGGGCACTGAAGCGTCGCAGGTTCTCGCCCTCGTCCACGCGTAACGCGGGTCCGAAGGCAACGATGACGTGGTGTCGGCGCTCGGGGGGCGACTCGGTGAACACCGGCGCCTTGGCGTACTTGCGCGCGCGCAGGTAGCCCGCGCCGTGGACGTAGGTGGGGATCACCACGGCCTTGGAGCGGTCGGCGAGATACGCGGCGCCACCCTTGAACTCCTGGATGTCGCCGCTGGTGCTGCGCCCGCCTTCGGGGTAGATGAGCAAATTCCAATGGTCCTCGACCAGTTCGAGGGCTTGTTGGGCGCTGCGCCGGTTCACGCGGTGCCGGTCGATCGGGATGCCGTTATAGAACAACACCGTATGGAACGCGATCAGCGGTCGCATGAAGAAGTTGTCCATCGCGGCCGCCACGACCGTGCGGTTGCGTTGTTCGAGCGGCAGGGCGCTCAAGACCAGGGGCGTGTCGAGGTTGCTCGTGTGGTTGGCCGCGAAGATGAACGGGCCGGATCCGGCGATGTTCTCGGTACCGCGCACCTCGAGCGTTGACAGGTACTTCGCGTAGGGGACCAGGAAGCAGCTCTGGTACACGTGGCGCACGAAGCGTGCGCTGTAGCTGCGGCCCCATTTGGTCGGGTAGTCCAGGCCTAGTCGCGCCACCGATTACCTCTTCTTGGTGCGCGCACGCTTCTTGGGCGTGTAGCGCTTGGACGCTTCGGGAGGGTTGGCGGTTCGCGGCACCGACGCGCTCGCCGTCTTGGGAGAGCCGGGCGGGGCATAGGCACGCCCTTCCTTCTTGGCCTGGGCCATTTCGCGAGCCCGCTTACCCGAGCCCGCGAAGGTCGCGTCGCCGTATTTCTGGAGTCGGAACGCGCGCACGATCAACCAGGCGGCGAGCAGGATGAACGGGAACCCGACCGTGCCGAGGGCGAGGCCCAGCAACAGGGCGCACATGGCCACACCCGCGCGTTTGGCCTTGACGGCGAAGATCATCATGATGCCCCCGATGATCAGGATCTCGAGGAACTGTGGCCAGTAGGTCGAGGGCTGGGCGAGGTGGGTCTTCTCACAGAGCGAGGCGGCGAAATGGTAGCCGGCCTTACAGGCGTGGTGTTTACCGGGCGTGGCCGTGACCGTCACCTTGGTCGCCTTGACCAGCCGGGGCACGAACAGGCCGGCGAGCAACAAGGCGATCGCCCCACCGGCGTAGGTGACCTTCTTTTCGAGGTCGTCGATGCCCATGATCACCTCGCGCGGTACCGCCGAGGGTCGTCGAGGGCGCTTGGCGCGTCCCGTGAAGCGAGACGTCGGCTCGAGTGACGAATCGGGATTCTCTGGCACAGGTGAAGGATAGTGCGGTCACCAAAAGTAGGCTGAAGCGCCGGAGTGGCTAGGATTGCCACCTCGGGCGCTTAGCTCAGTTGGTTAGAGCGCAGCCTTCACACGGCTGAGGTCAGAGGTTCGAGTCCTCTAGCGCCCACTGCGTGACCCAGGTCCCCTTTGGTGGACCAGGATACGTCTGAGAGTTAGAGCGCCACTCCTTGGTCGCCACGATCCCCCGTCCGTGAGCGCTCGAGGACTTGGCGAAGTATCGGGAGCACGGCGCGATCCTTTTCGCGGCCGGCTGCTTCTTTGGAGCGAATGACGTCGGCGAGTGCGGCAACGAAGATTGTCACGGTGTCGGTGATCTGCTCTCGAGTAGCTGATCGTCGCAAGTCGTCGTAGCCACGTGTGCCGTCAGGAAGAAGTGCGATGTCTAGATAGCCGTGTTTGGTCACGAAAGTCCAGGTGGTCCCTTGCCCAAATGTTTGCTCGTCAAGTCGTATCGCGAAAGGTTCTTCCACGTCTGGAATCCGAAGCTTGGCGTCGAGTTCTCTCAACGCTGCCGCGAGCCTCGTGAAATTCTCACGGGTCCGTGCGGGTGTGACGTCGACGTCACGAGTGACGTAGGGAGACCCGCGCAGTTCGGCGGCGAGTCCACCGATGACGACGTAAAGAACCTGGTGTCGCTCGAGGGCCGCAAGGATTTCGTCGGGGCGATAGGGGACCACGTCAGACACGCTGTCTCGCCGTCCTTTGTTCACGCTGCTCGTGGAACCGAACCCGGGTCATGAGATCGCTGAATCGTTCGGCGGTTGTCATTCGAAGATGCTGGTCAATAATCGTCACGTTGGAGTCGTCAAATTTGGACATGAAGAACGTGAGATCGAAACCACATGCGCGTACGACCCCTCGGAGTGTCTCAAGACTTGGTGAGGCGTCGTCACGTTCCCAGCGGGCAATCACGGACTGCGCCTTGCCGAGGCGCGCACCCAATTCGGCTTGAGTCAGTCCGGCACGTAAGCGAGCCTCTTTGATTAAGTCTCCACTCACCACGTGACTAGTATAGTACAAATCTGTACTATTATGTTCTTGTCGACGTGTGTTGGTCATTTGACACCCAACGGTTGTCGTTCGGGCACGTTTGGACCACGAATCCTCTCGAACTGAAACGAACATTTCGTTCAGTGCGGTCGTCGATGGCTTTCGACGGCACGTGAGCTACCGGTTCGTCGTGTGTGACTCCAGGTCCACTGCACCCGTATCGGTAGCGTCGGTCCGCACTGTCTGCGCGGGTCGGAGAGGACGAACCATGAAGACCATGACCTGTCGACAGCTCGGTGGACCGTGACCTCGCGCACCACGCTGAGCGCCGATGACGTGATCACGTACCAGGACCGCCACCTCAAGGCCGAGGTGGCGAGCGGCGACGCGACGCACGGCGCTGCGCGGGAAGACATGAGGGGCCGATGGAAGAATCCCCTGGGGGCGATGTCCTGGTACAAGAACGTCAAGCGCGAGTTCGCGGCGCTCGCCGAGGATTGAGCAGTGACGGGCGAGTGGACTGACCTTCCCCGTTGGTCCTAAGGGACCACTAGCGTTGCTCGGATGGTGAAGCTCAGCCACCGGATCCCGGAGACGCCGTGGCGAGCACCGGGTACGTGGTCGCTCAGACCGCGAATGGTCCTCCCGCTGGTGGTGGGTCTGACGATGTTCGGTTGCGGTGAGGGTCTCTTGGTCGTGGCGCAGTGGGGCGCGACGCCCTGGACGGTCTTCGCCCAGGGTGTCGCGCGCCACGCGCACGTCTCGCTCGGTTGGTCTACCGCCGCCATCAGCTGCGTGGTCCTACTCGCGTGGTTCCCGCTACGCGAACGGCCCGGCATCGGCACCATCGCGAACCTGATCATCATTGCCTACGTCCTCGACATCGTCTCGTCGACAGTGCCCGTGCCGCACGACGACTGGGTCAAGGCCGCCTTCGACGTGGGAGCGGTCGCGCTGATCGGGGTGGGCAGCGCGCTGTACCTGACGTGCGGACTCGGACCGGGTCCTCGCGACGGACTCATGACGAGCCTGCACCGTCGTCTCGGCGTGAGCGTGGTCTACGTGCGACTCACGCTCGAAGTCGCGGTGCTGGTCGTGGGCTGGTTGCTCGGCGGCACCGTGGGGGTCGGCACCGCGTTCTTCGCCGCGACCATCGGTTTCAGCATCGGGGTGAACCTGAACGCCGTGAGCTGGTGCGTGCGAAAGTGGTCGTCGTGATCAGCGCCAGTCACTTCGCCCAATTCTTCGTCGCGTCGATCTTGATCATCATGGTTCCCGGGCCGAGCGTCTTGTTCACCTTGGCGCGCGGGGTCGCGTGGGGCCGCGCGGTCGCGGTCCTGACGGTACTGGGCAACAGCATCGGCACACTGCTGCTCTCGCTCGTGGTGGCGGTGGGACTGGGACCCTTGCTCGCGCACTCAAAGACCCTGTCGATCGTCCTGCAGTTGGGGGGCGGTCTCTACTTGCTGTGGCTCGGCTCTGACGCACTTCGACACCGTCACGCCCACGCCCAGGCGATGACCCAGCGCGAGGCGCAACGACCCGCGAACCTGCGCGTCGTGCGACAGGGTTTCACGGTGGGCGTCTTGAATCCGAAGTCGCTCATCTTCTTCGTCGCGGTGTTTCCGCACTTCGTGGACCGCACGAAGGGTAACGTGACGGCGCAGTTGGTCATCTTCGGTTGCGTCTTTAGTGTGATGGCCTTCTGCAGTGATGGAACGTGGGGCCTCATCGCCGGCACCGCGAGGGAGTGGCTGTCGGGATCGCCGAGTCGACTCGTGGTGCTGCGCACCATCGGGGGCTGCGTGATGTGCGCGCTGGGCGTGCTCATCGTCACCAGCGCCATCTTCTCTTAGGTGCGCGGCCCAAGTCCGTCAGTTCCTACACTGCTACTGGCGAAGGAGCCCCAATGAGTATGCACGGAGGACCTGGCCGCATGGGCATGCGCGGCATGACCCGCAGCCGCGACCTGCTCGAGCACCGCATCAAGAGAGGCACGCTCCCGCGAATCCTGCAGTTCGCCCGGGCGTACAAGCTCGCGCTGGTGGTCTTCATCACCGCGGTGATCCTCGACGCCGTCGTGAGTTCGGTATCGCCGTTGTTGCTGCGCGCGATCATCGACAAGGGCATCGAGGGCCACCGCGAGGGCCTCATCATCGGGCTCTCGGTGCTGACCGCGGTCCTCGCCCTGTTTGACGCGGTCCTCGCCCTGTTCGAGCGGCGAATCTCCGCGGTCATCGGCGAGAGCCTCATCTTCGATCTTCGCGCGCGGGTGTTCCAGCACATCCAGGAGATGCCCATCGCCTTCTTCTCGCGCACCCAGACCGGCGCGCTGATCAGTCGGCTCAACAACGACGTCATCGGGGCCCAGCAGGCCTTCACCGACCTGTTCTCCAACGTCGTGGGCAACGTGGTGCTGGTGGCGATCATCCTGGGCACGATGTTCGTGCTGAGCTGGCAGATCACGCTCGTGGCCCTGTGCTTGTTGCCGATATTCCTCGTGCCCGCTCGTCGCGTGGGCCGCAAGCTCGGCACGCTCTTCCAGCGGGGTATGGAACTCAACGCGGAGATGAACATGGTGATGACCGAGCGTTTCAACGTGGCGGGCGCGATGGTCGTCAAGCTCTTCGGTCGCCCCAAGGACGAGATCGAGCACTTCGCCGATCGCGCGGGCCAGGTGCGCGACATCGGTATTCGCCAGGCCACGTATCAACGGTTCTTCTTCATCTCACTGTCGCTCACCGCGTCACTGGCGACGGCCTTCGCCTACGGATTCGGTGGCGTCGAGGTCTTGCACGGCGCGCTCGCGGTCGGCACCGTGGTGGCGCTCACGGCCTACCTGACCCGGCTGTACGGTCCGTTGACCCAGTTGTCGAACCTCAACATCGACTACATGTCGGCCATGGTCAGCTTCGAACGGCTCTTCGAGGTGCTCGACCTCGAACCGATGATCAAGCAAAGCGCGAACGCGGTCGCGATCCCCGAGGGACCGGCGCGCCTCGAGTTCTCCCACGTGGACTTTTCCTACCCGGGCGCCGACGAGGTGTCCCTGGCGTCGCTCGAGGCGGTGGCGCGACTCGACGACACGCCGCGCAGCCAGGTCTTGTTCGACTTGAGTTTCGTCGTCGAACCAGGAACCATGACCGCCCTCGTGGGTCCGAGTGGCGCGGGCAAGACGACCATTTCATTGCTGGTCTCGCGTCTCTACGACATCGATCGGGGTTCGGTCAGCATCAACGGCGTCGACGTTCGCGACGCGACGACGGCGTCACTCAACGCCACCGTCGGCGTGGTCACCCAGGACCCGCACCTCTTTCACGACACCTTGCGCGTGAACCTGGTCTTCGCCAAACCCGACGCCACCGACGCCGAACTCGAAGAGGCGCTGCGCGCGGCGCAGATCTGGCACCTCATCGAGACCCTGCCCCTCGGTCTGGAGACCGTCGTGGGCGAGCGGGGGTACCGGCTCTCGGGCGGCGAGAAGCAGCGCGTCGCGCTCGCGAGGCTCTTGTTGAAGTCGCCGCACGTGGTCGTGCTCGACGAGGCGACCGCGCACCTGGACGCCGAGAGCGAAGCGGGTGTTCAGCGCGCACTCGACCAGACCATGTCGTCACGAACCTCGCTCGTCATCGCGCACCGGCTGTCGACGATCCGAAACGCCGATCAGATCCTCGTGGTGGACGAGGGTCGCATCGTCCAGCGCGGCACGCACCACGAACTACTGGCCGCCGGGGGCCTCTACCACGACCTCTATCAGACCCAGTTCGCCAAACAGGAGCGTTGATCAGCCCATCGCGTGCGCGCCGCCGTCGACGTGGATCACCGACGCCGTAGTGGCGCGAAGGAGCGGCGACAAGAGTGCGACCGCGGTGTCGGCGACGGCCGAGGAGTCGTGCACGTCCCAACCGAGCGGGGCCCTCTCGGCCCAGGTGTCCTCGAAGAGCGAGAAGCCGGGAATCGACTTGGCGGCCATCGTGCGTACCGGACCGGCCGCGAGCATGTTGATCCGGATCTTGTCCGGACCCACTTCGCGTGACAGGTAGCGTCCGAGGGACTCGAGGCCGGCCTTCATGACGCCCATCCAGTCGTACATCGGGTAGGCCCGCGAGCCGTCAAAGTCCAGGGCGATCACCGACGCGCCGCCGTGGGCTTCGCTCTTTTGCAGGAGCGGTCGAAAGGCGCCCACGAGCGCCGCCAATGAATAGGTCGAGATCTGCATCGCCAGCGCCACGTCCTCGAACGGCGAGGCGAACATGCCGCTGCCCAGGCACGACGGCGGAGCGAAACCTATGGCGTGCACCAGTCCGTCGAGGCGTCCGAAGCGGGCCTGCACGTCGAGGACCGCGGCGTCGATCTGGGCGGGATCGGTGACGTCGAGCTCGATGATTTCGCCCACGTCACCGAGTTTCTTCGCCACGCGTCGAGTGAGAGAAATCCCGCGTCCCGCGCCCGAGAGCGCGATGGTCGCGCCCTCTTCGAGGACGCGCTGGGCAATACCGAAGGCCAGTGAATCGTCCGTGAGCACACCGGTGATAAGAATTCGATGATTGTCGAGTAGTCCCATAGTGTTAAGCGTACTTCGAGGCAACGAAAACCGTAAGGACGACGATGGAAACAGTGGGCATTCTCGGTGGCACCGGTCCTGCGGGACGAGGTGTCGCGATTCGACTGGCGAGCGTCGGCTTTGACGTCGTACTGGGTTCGCGCGACGCCGCTCGCGCGAGTGACGTCGCGACGTCGCTCAACGCGGGACTCTCGGGCGCGATCGCGGGCGCGGCCAATGACGTCGCCGCGGCGTGCGACGTCGTGGTCGTGGCGACGCCGTGGGACTCGGCGATCGCGACGGTTGCGCCACTGCGCGATTCTCTAGCCGGAAAAGTCGTCATCTCGATGGTGAACGCGCTGACCCGCGAGGGTCGCGAACTGCTGCCGCTCTATCCCGCACGGGGCTCGATGGCCGCGCAACTCGCCTTCGCCCTGCCCGACAGCCGAGTGGTGGGGGCGTTCCATCACCTGCCCGCCGCGCAGATGCAGGACCTCGAGAGTGGTCTGGACGCGGACGTGCTCGTCTTCTCCGACCACGCCGACGCACTTGATCACGTCGTGGGGCTCGTCGACGCGATGCCCGGGTTGCGAGCGGTCGCGGCGGGGTCACTCTCGCTCGCCAGCCCCATCGAGGCCTTCACGGCGGTGTGCATTTCGCTCAACGTCCGCCACAAAGCGCACAGCTACCTGAAGCTGGCGGGGCTGGAACTGTAGTGCGTCTCTTTGACAGCGCCCGCCAGGGTGTCTTCACGCTCGAGGCGGGACCACTCGTCACGATGTACAGCTGCGGGATCACCCCCTATGACTCGGCGCACCTCGGTCACGCGTTCGTCTACCTCTCCTTTGACGTGCTCCAGCGACGTCTGCGCGACGCCGGTCACGAGACTCGTTGCGTGCGCAACGTGACTGACGTCGACGACGACATCTTGCGCAAGGCCCGAGAACTGGGCGTCAACTATCTGGACCTGGCGGCCCAGGAGATGGCGCGTTTCGACCGCGACATGCAACTGATCAACCTGCTGGCGGTCTATTCCGAACCGCGCGCGACCGGCGCGATCCCCGAGATCCTCTCGCTGATCGGCGCGACCTTCGATCGTGGCCTCGCCTACGAGGTTGACGGGAACGTCTACTTCGAGGTTTCGAAGTTCCCGCGATTCGGCCAGGTCTCCCACGAGGACCGCGCGACGATGCTCGAACTCGCCGCCCAGCACGGCGGCAGGCCCGAGGACCCGCGCAAGCGCGATCCACTCGACTTCGTTCTCTGGCAACCGTCGCTCGAGGATGAACCGGCCTGGGAGTCGCGGTGGGGCCCCGGTCGACCCGGCTGGCACATCGAGTGTTCGGCGCTCGCCCTGCGAGACCTGGGTGAGACCCTCGACGTGCACGGGGGAGGGCGGGACCTGGCCTTTCCCCATCACGAGTGCGAAGCCGCCCAGAGCGAATCGGTGACGGGCCGCCCCTTCGTCAAGCACTGGATGCACGTGGGCCTGGTGGGCCTCGACGGGACCAAGATGTCCAAGTCGCTGGGCAACCTGGTCTTCGTCGACGACCTCGTCGCTCGCGCCGAACCCGCCGCGGTTCGCCTGTCACTGCTGGACCAGCACTACCGAGTCGATTGGGAATGGCGCGAGGAGCTCTTGTCACGCGCGCAGTCGCGTCTGGCGACCTGGCGATCGACGCTCGGCACCGGACGGGTGGGTTCGGCGATCGAGGACGTTCGTGCCGCACTCGACGACGACCTCGACAGTCCCGGCGCGCTTCGTGCGATCGACGACGCCGCGCACGCGGGTGTCAACGTCGCTCCCGCCGCGGCGTTGCTCGGCATTACGCTGTAGGGAACGAAAGGCGATGATGTCGGATATTGACGTACTCCTGCCCGACGGCAGTGCGCGTTCGCTGCCCGCGGGGGCGACCGGAAAGGACCTCGCGGCGTCCATCGGGGCGCGACTCGCCAAGGACGCACTGGCCATCGAGATCGACGGTCGCTTGAGCGACCTCGCGAGTCCGCTCACCGACGGCGCGATGGTCTCGATCGTGACCCCCACTTCCTCGCACGGCCGCGACATCCTTCGCCACTCGACCGCCCACGTCTTGGCCCAAGCGGTGACCCGTCTCTGGCCCGGTGCGCACTACGCGATTGGACCCGCGATCGAGAACGGTTTCTACTACGACTTCGAACTACCGGGTGGACAGCACTTCAGCGACGACGACCTCGCGCGGATCGAGGACGAGATGCGCGCCATCGTGAACGAGGACCAGCCCTTCACGCGTCACGAGTACTCCTACGACGAGGGTCTCGCGCTGTTCGAGGACCAGCCGTTCAAGGTCGAGATCATCAACGCCGTCAAGGCCGGCGCCAGCGACGAGGACCTCGGCGAGGTCGAGAGCGCGTCGGTGGTTTCGACGTACTCGAATTCGCCGTCCTTCACTGACCTTTGTCGTGGCCCTCACGTGCCGTCGACCTCGCGACTGGGTCACTTCAAGCTGATGCGCGTCGCGGGGGCCTACTGGCGCGGCGACGAGAAGCGTCCGCAACTCCAGCGCATCTACGGCACCGCCTGGGAGAGCGAGAAGGCCCTGGCGGCCCACCTCACCCAGCTCGAGGAGGCCGAGAAGCGCGACCACCGACGTCTTGGGGCCGAACTCGACCTGTTCTCCTTCCCGAGCGAAATCGGTCCTGGCTTGGCGGTGTTTCATCCCAAGGGCGGGACGATGCGTCGGGTGATGGAGGAGTATTCGCGCCAACGCCACGTCGAGGGTGGCTACGAGTTCGTGAACACCCCGCACATCGCCAAATCCGAACTCTTTGAGACCTCGGGTCACCTTCAATGGTTCGCGGATTCGATGTACCCCCCGATGGATCTCGACGACGGACAGCAGTACTACCTCAAGCCCATGAACTGCCCGTTCCACGTCTTGATCTTCAAATCGCGCCAACGCAGTTACCGCGAGCTGCCCCTTCGCCTCTTCGAGTTCGGTTCGGTCTACCGCTACGAGCTGTCCGGATC
This sequence comes from uncultured Acidimicrobiaceae bacterium, assembly GCA_963849155.1. Lineage (GTDB taxonomy): Bacteria > Actinomycetota > Acidimicrobiia > Acidimicrobiales > RAAP-2 > RAAP-2. The sequence goes on along the minus strand of CAWKGL010000003.1, from coordinate 63,611 downwards.
CGTGCACGGTCTGACGCGCGTGCGTGGCATGACCCAGGACGACGCGCACATCTTCTGCACTCGTGAACAGATGAGTGACGAGTTGACCAGTCTGCTCAACTTCGTCTTGAACCTGTTGCGCGATTTCGGACTCAACGACTTCTACCTCGAGCTCTCGACGCGCCCCGAGGGCAAGGCCGTGGGCAGCGACGAGGAGTGGGCCGAGGCCGAAGCCACCCTGGAGCGAGTGGCCAACAGCGTGGGACTCGAACTCGTGCTCGACGAGGGCGGCGGCGCCTTCTACGGCCCCAAGATCTCGGTCCAGGCGCGCGACGCCATCGGACGGACCCATCAGTTGTCCACGATCCAATTGGACTTCCAGACGCCGCAACGTTTCGAGGCGAGTTACGTCAGCGCGGACAACGCACGCACCCGTCCGATCATGATCCATCGCGCGTTGTTCGGATCGGTGGAGCGCTTCATGGCGATCCTCATCGAGCACTACGCGGGCAACATGCCCACGTGGCTCAGTCCCGAGCAAGTACGGGTGCTCGGCGTGCGCGATGACCACGACCGCTACGCCGCCGAGGTCGCCGCCGTGCTGGGTGCTGACGGCGTTCGGGTGGGACTCGAAGAAGCCAACGAGCCGCTCGGGGCGCGAATCCGACGCGCGAAACTGGAGAAGATCCCCTACATCCTGGTCGTGGGCGACGACGACGTCGCCGACACCACGCTCGGCGTGAACGCACGCGGTTCGAACGACCCCGAACGTGGCGTGGGCGTCGAGCAGTTTCGCGCACGACTCGCACTCGAGATCGCGAGCCACGCGTCGCCCGAAGGCCCGTGATGGCCCTCGAGCGCTTCTCGGCGGCGTGGCGCGAGGAGTACGTGAGCAGCGTGAGCGCGAGCGAACACGCGAGCGACCACGGCGAATGTGTCTTTTGCGCCTTGGCGAACGAGGAGGTGAGCGAATCGTCGGGTGTGCTGTTTCGAAGCGACACCAGTTTCGTCACCCTCAACGCCTTCCCCTACGGATCGGGTCATCTGCTGGTGCTGCCGCGTCGCCACGTCGCGGAACTGGGTCAACTGCGCGACGACGAATACGCGGAGTTCTTCTGGACCCTGCGCAAGACGGTGCTCGCGCTCGAGGCGACCTACGGTCCCGACGGCATGAACGTGGGATTCAATCTCGGTCACGCGGCGGGCGCGGGGATCCCCAAGCACCTGCACGCCCACGTCCTGCCGCGCTGGAGCGGGGATACGAACTTCATGACGTCGATCGCCGAGACGAGGGTCCTGCCTGAATCGCTCGCCTCGACGTGGCAAAAGGTCCATGCGAACCTCTAACCACCCGGTTCGTAACGTGCCGTTAGACTTTGGCGCAAGGGTCCGGAGGATCAATGCTTGACGGAAATTTTCGCAAGTCAGTAGACGCGGTCACCGCACCCGTCGGGCGCTGGCTGGTTCGAATCGGTTTTTCGGCCGACGTGTTGACCGCGTCGGGCCTCGTGTTCGCCTGCGCCACGGCGTGGGCGATCGGGGCGGGATACTTCTACCTCGCGATCGTGCTGCTCACCCTTACCGGGTTCCACGACCTCTTTGACGGTCCGGTCGCCAAGGCCTCGCACCGCGCGAGCCAGCGCGGCAGCTTCTTCGATTCGGTGGTGGACCGACTTTCCGACGCGGTCTTGATGGGTGGGGTGGCGTTCTACCTCGTCGCGCGCCACCACGGTCAACTGGTGTTGCTGCCCTTCGCCATCCTCACGACGACCTTCATGATCTCCTATCAGCGTTCCAAGGCCGAGAGCCTGGGCTTGAAGGCCAAGGGTGGGCTCATGGAACGCGCCGAACGCATGGTCCTGCTCGGCGCGGCGATGCTCTGGGCCCCGATCTTCATCGCGGGTCTCTGGCTGATCCTCGCGCTGACCGCGATGACCGCCGCGGGTCGCTTCTGGCGCGTCTGGCAGATCGCCGCGGCGCCCGAGCCAACCCAGGCCGCGTCGATGCGCCACCTCCAGGCGAATCGGCTACGACGGGGACTCAGTCGTACGTCTCGCCACTAGGGCGCCGGTGAACGCGCGCGTCGTACTGTTCAAGTCGCTCGGCACGCTGCTCGAGAAGCTGCCCGAGCGCGTTGACGTCGCCGTGGCGAGCCGGATCGCCGCACTCGTCGGACGGCGCAACTCCGCAGCGGCGTCGAACCTGCGCGTGAACGTGACCCACGCGCTGGTCGAGGAGGGCTCGCCGGTGTCACCCGCGCTGGTGGATCGCTTCGTCGAGCGCGGCTTCGCGAGCTACGGACGCTACTGGGCCGAGGGCGCGAAGTTACCCGGACTTCGACGCTCGGTCATCGTCGACCGGTTCAAGATCGGCGAAGGTCTCGAGCACCTGCTCGACGCCAAGGCGCGGGGCCAGGGGATCGTCATCGCGCTGCCCCACGTCGGCAGCTGGGAGTGGGGCGGCGCGTTCCTCGCCACCCTCGACCTCGGTATGACCGCGGTCGCCGAGGAACTCGATCCACCCGAACTGTTCGACTGGTTTCGAAAGAAGCGCGAGTCGATCGGCATCAAGATCGAACCACTCGACGCCCACGCCGGCACCGTGTTGCTCCAGGTGCTACGCGAAGGGGGCGTCGTGGGTCTGCTCTGTGACCGCGACTTGCAGGACAACGGCGTCGAGGTCGAGTTCTTCGGCGAGCGCCTGCGCATCCCGGCGGGTCCGGCGACCCTGGCGCTTCGTACCGGCGCGACACTGGTGTGCGCGGCGTGCTACTCGGGACCCGGACGCGACCACTTCGCGGTCGTCACCGCGCCCATCGCCACGCAACGAACCGGTCGTCTGCGCGAGGACGTCACCCGGGTGACCCAGTTGATCGCGCACGACCTCGAGGGACTGATCCGTCGGGCCCCCGAACAGTGGCACGTGCTCCAGCCCCGGTTCGAGGCGTGACCACTCGCGTCGCGCTGGTGTCGCCCTACGCCTTAAGTGTGTACGGCGGGGTGCAAGAACAGGTGCTCGCCATGAGTCGTGAACTCGCTCGCCGCGACGTGGACGTGCTGATCGTCGCACCCGACGACGCCGACACGAGCGAGTACGACACGCCCGCGACGCTGCGGCGCTTTGGCACGCGGCTCTCACTGCCGGCCAACGGATCGCGCGCACCGCTCACGCTGTCGACGCGCGCGTCGAGGTCAGCGCGCGACACCATCGTCGACTTCGGGCCCGACGTCGTGCATTTTCATGAACCGTTCGCTCCACTTCTTGGTTGGTCGACGTTGCGTCGACACGCGGCGCCCAGCGTGGCGACGTTTCATCGCAACGGGTCCGGCCCCGCCCTGACGCTGACGGCGCCCTTGTTGCGAACACTCGCGAGGGGTCTAGACGTCGCGAGCGCCGTGAGCGAGTCCGCCGCCGAGACGATTGGACGGGCCGCGAACATCGAGGCGACGGTGTTGTTCAACGGCTTCGAAACGGACCGCTTCGTCGCGACGCCGAGGGAACGCTCGAGTGAGGTCGTGTTCGTCTGCGTGGGGCGCCTCGAGGACCGCAAGGGCGTGGCCGTCGCCATTGACGCCGTGCGCGCCCACAACGCTCGCGACCGCGATCAGTGGCGACTCGTCGTGATCGGCGACGGGCCCGAGCGCGCGCGCCTCGAGGCACGCGCGGGTCACGACGAGATGATCGTGTTCGCCGGTGCCGTCGCGGACGATGCCAAGAGGGCCTGGCTGCGTCGCGCGAACGCGTTGGTCGCGCCCGCGCTGCGCGGCGAGAGCTTCGGGCTGACCCTGCTCGAGGGCATGGCGAGTGAGACGGTGGTCGTGGCGAGCGACATCACCGGGTACCGCGAAGCGGCCGGCGCCCACGCCGTGCTCTTCGCGCCGGGTGACGCCGAGGCCCTCGAGCGGGCGCTGATCGTGGCCGTTGCTCGCGACGCCGACGCGCAGTTCGCGCCGGCCCGCGAGTACGCCGAGCAGTGGTCGATGCGACGCCTCGTCGACGCGTACCTCGAGCTCTACGCCGAGGCGCGCAGTCGTTTCAAGTCTTCGCGGTAACCTTGGGTATGCCCACCAAGCAACGTTCGCGTCCTCGTCGCAACAACTCGCGTGATCGCGAACCGCGTTACGTGGCGCCGGTACTGGACCCGGGCTGGCAGAATCCCTACGCTCCCACCACGGCCGAGCGTCACGCGAACCAGCGCGCGGTGCGCGTCTTCGCCCTGCGACGAAAGTTGCCCCAGAGCATTCTCGTCGGCGTGGTGTCCCTCGCCCTCGTGGTGGGCGTCGTCGTGGTGCCGTGGCTTCCCGCGGTGGGCGTCGCGGTCGCCGCGTTGTACTTCTGGGACCTGCGACGCGCACTCGTTCGCTTCGAGAAGCGCGGACAAACCCTGGCGAACTCGATGCTCGAGGTCTTTCACGCCGGCGGGACCTCGGTCGATCGCCAGCGGCTCATCACCGTGCTCGACCGGCTCACCGCGACCTTCGGGGTCGACGGGGTCTCGGCGTTCATCATCGACGAGACCGGCTACAACGCCGCGCTGGTGCCCAACGGAACCTCGCTGTCGATGTTCGTGACGAGCGCGATGATGCATGACTTCGAGCTCATCGAGATCGAGGGTGTCGTGGCGCACTGCCTCGCGCGTCACCGCTTGGGCCTGCTGAGTCGCGAGGCGGTTGCCTCGGTGGTGAACATGAGTGACGACGCGCGACGGAACCTCGCGGGCGCGGGCAGCGCCTACCGGGCCGACGAGGTCGCCGCCGCGGCGATCCGCTACCCCCAGGGACTCGCCAACGCCCTTCGCAAGTGCTCTCGTCACGTGAACGAACCCGGTTCGTTCTTCTCGAGTGCCACCTACGGAACCTGGCGCTGGATCTGGTTCGACATCTGGGGTGATCGCACCACGCCCGACCTGGGCGACCTCGACGACGTCGAGTTGCGCGCGCTCGCCCTGGACGAATGGTAAGGGGCCATTAGGCTGGGGTCATGAGTTCAACGACAAACCCCTCGATTGTTGGTTCGGCCCTCGTCAAACGAGGACTCGCCGACATGTTGCGCGGTGGCGTGATCATGGACGTGGTCAACCCCGAACAGGCCAAGGTCGCCGAAGACGCCGGCGCGGTCGCGGTGATGGCCCTCGAGCGGGTGCCCTCGGACATACGCCGTGACGGGGGCGTCGCTCGCATGAGCGACCCCGAGATGATCCAGGAGATCCAGGCGAGCGTGACCATCCCGGTGATGGCCAAGGCCCGTATTGGCCACTTCGCCGAGGCGCAGATCCTCCAGGCCCTGGACGTGGACTACATCGACGAGTCCGAGGTGCTGACCCCGGCCGACGAGGAGCACCACATCGACAAGTGGGCCTTCACCGTCCCGTTCGTCTGCGGCGCGACCAATCTGGGCGAGGCGCTGCGCCGCGTTGGCGAGGGGGCTTGTCTCATACGTTCCAAGGGTGAGGCGGGGACGGGCAACGTCGTCGAGGCCGTGCGACACCTTCGCACGATCAACGCCCAGATGCGTCGCCTGGCGAGTGCCGACGAAGCCGAACTCTTCGCGTTCGCCAAGGACCTCGCCGCGCCACTCGCGCTGGTCCAAGAGGTCGCCGCCACCGGCACGTTGCCCGTGCCGATGTTCTGCGCGGGCGGGATCTCGACGCCCGCGGACGCGTCACTGGTCATGCAACTCGGCGCCGAGGCGGTCTTCGTGGGTTCGGGGATCTTCAAGAGCGAGGACCCGGTGCGCATGGCGCGTGCGATCGTCGAGGCGACGACGCACTTCGAGGACCCGGGCGTGGTCGCCAAGGTCTCGACCGGATTGGGCAAGGCCATGGTCGGGGCCGAGACCTCGACCCTCGAGGTACGTCTCGCCGAGCGCGGCTGGTAGTGCCGCGCGTTGGCGTACTCGCCCTCCAGGGCGACGTACGCGAGCACGTCGCGGCGTTGGGCGAGATCGGCGTCACCGCGGTGACGGTACGTACACCCGAGCAACTCGAGGGACTCGACGGACTCGTGATGCCCGGAGGCGAGTCGACGACCATTGCCCATCTGCTCGTGACCTCGGGACTGCGACCGGTGCTACAGCAGCGACTGGACGACGGGTTCAAGGTGTTCGGCACCTGCGCGGGCCTGATCATGGTGAGCCGCGTCATCCTCGACGGGCGAGCGGACCAGTGGAGCTTCGAGAAGCTCGACGTGTCGGTGCGACGCAACGGCTACGGCCGCCAGATCGCGAGTTTCGAGAGCCCCGTCCAGGTCGCGGGACTCGGCGTCGTCGCCGGGGTCTTCATTCGCGCCCCCAAGATCGAGGCCTACGCCGACGACGTTGAGGTCCTCGCCACACTCGATCACGGCGACGGAGCACACGCGGTGCTCGTGCGTCAAGCAAATGTCTGGGGCTGCTCGTTCCATCCCGAACTCACCAGTGACCGGCGCATCCACCGGCTTTTCGCCGACTCGCTGTGAGTTCGATACCATACGAATGCCCTACGGGGTAGGAGGCAACATGTCCGGCCATTCCAAGTGGGCAACGACCAAGCACCGAAAGGGCGCCAAGGACAGCGCTCGCGCCAAGGTCTTCGCCAAGCTGATCCGCCAAGTCGAGGTCGCCGCGCGCGAGGGCGGGGGCGATCCCGCGACCAACGCGAGCCTGCGCACGATGTTCCAGAAGGCTCGCGAGGCGTCGGTACCGATCGATACCATCGAGCGCGCGATCAAGCGCGGCACGGGTGAGCTCGAGGGCGTGCGCTACGAGCCCATCTCCTACGAGGGTTACGCGCCCGGAGGAGTCGCGGTCATCGTCGAGACCCTTTCGGACAACCGCAACCGCACGAGCGCCGAGATCAAGCACGTGTTCGCGAGGAACGGCGGGACCATCGCCGAGCCCGGGGCGGTCTCCTGGCAGTTCGACCGCAAGGGCGTGGTCGAGGTGAAGGGTCCACTCGACGAGGACCAGTTGCTCGAGTGGGTGCTCGAGGCGGGTGGGGAGAACTTCAGCGCCCAGGGCGAGAACTACCTCGTGACGACCGAACCCCACGACGTCGCGTCGGTGCGCGACGCCCTGGAGACGCTCGGGGCGACGGTACTCAGCGCCGACCTCACCCTCGTGCCCCAGAACGTCATCGAGGTCGAGGACGAGGGGGAAGCCAAGAAGATCCTTCGGCTCATGGACGCGATCGACGAGCACGACGACGTCCAGAACATCTACGCCAATTTCGACATCCCTGACGAGATCCTCAGTTCGTTCGAGGGTTAAAACCCTTTCTTTGCCCGGCGGCACGGTAGTATCGAACGTATGTTCGTACTCGGTATCGACCCCGGACTGACCCGGTGCGGCTTTGGGCTGGTGGAGGGCTCGTTCGAGGGTCTCGAGTCCTTTCGGGCCGTGCGCGCGGGGGTCGTCGAGACCGACCCGCACGAAACCGTCGAGCGCCGCCTCGGCCAGTTGCTCGTCGAACTGCGTACGTTGTTGAGCCAGATGACCGTCGACGCGGTCGTGGTCGAGCGCGTCTTCTACCAACGAAACGCCAAGACCGCGATTCCCGTCGCCCAGGCCAGTGGCGTGGCGGTGGCGCTCGCGGGGGCCAGTGACCTGACGGTACGCCAGTTCACCGCCCAGCAGGTGAAACTCGCGGTGACCGGTTACGGGGCGGCGAGCAAGTCCCAGGTCCAGGGCATGGTCACGCGACTGTGCGGCTTGCGCGACGTGCCCGAACCGGCCGACGTCGCCGACGCCCTGGCGCTCGCGATCACCTATTTCATGGTCGTGCGTACCGAGCAGCGCTACCCACAGACGAGTCCGACGTGATCGGCTGGTTGAGCGGTCGCGTGGTGCATCAGCACCTGAACGGTGCGATCGTGCTTGACGTCAACGGCGTGGGCTACGAACTCGCCGTGAGCTCGTCGGCGAGTTATCGGGTTGGCGAGGAGGTCGCCCTGTTCGTCTACACGGTCGTGCGCGCCGACGCGATCCAACTCTACGGTTTCGACTCGTACGCGGACCGCGAGTTCTTCGAGTTGTTGTTGATCACGCCGGGTGTCGGGCCTTCGACGGCGCTGGCGGCGCTTCGCACCATGAGCATCGCCGAGTTGGCGGGGGCCATCGAGAACGGGGACGTCAAGCGAGTGGCGACCATCCCGGGCATCGGGGCCAAGACCGCCAGTCGCATCGTGCTCGAACTGAAGGGCAAGCTCGTCGTGGGCGACCTCAACCCCGAGGGCGCGGCGCTCTCGATTCCCGGTGAGATTGACGAGGCCCTGCGCGGACTGGGCTACGCCGCCCAGGAGATCCGCCAAGCCCTCGACGGGGTGACCCTGCCCGACGACGAGGCCGAGGCGTTGCGCCTGGCGCTGTCACGATTGCGACGCCCGTGAGCCAACGCGACATCGACCTCGAGCAGTTGAGCGTCAGCGTGGTGACCCCGGTCGCCAGCGAGCAGGAACGCCGCTCGGAGGTGTCCTTGCGCCCCGGGTCACTCGAAGCCTTCGTGGGTCAACGCGAACTTGTGCGTCACCTCGAGATCGTCCTGGGTTCGGCCAAGGCCCGAAACCAGAGCGCCGATCACCTGCTGTTCGCCGGACCCCCGGGTCTGGGCAAGACCTCGCTCGCGAGCATCGTGGCCGTCGAGATGGGATCGGGTCTTCGCATCACGTCGGGTCCCGTGCTGTCACGTCCCGGCGACCTCGCGGCGCTGCTCACCGACCTGCACGACGGTGACGTCTTGTTCATCGACGAGATCCATCGACTCTCGCGCGCGGTCGAAGAGGTCCTGTATCCCGCGATGGAAGACCGTCGCCTCGACGTGATGATCGGACGAGGTCCCTCGGCGCGCTCGATCCGACTCGACCTGCCGAACTTCACGCTGGTGGGGGCCACGACGCGTACCGGGCTGGTCGCGGCGCCGCTTCGTGACCGTTTTGGGTTCATTGGCCAACTCGACCTCTACGACGTCGACGAATTGGCGCTGATCGCCCAACGCTCGGCGGTGCTGCTCGAGGTGGACCTCGACGCGAGTGCGGCGACGATCATCGCCTCGCGCAGCCGCGGCACGCCGCGCATCGCCAACCGGCTCCTTCGTCGCGTTCGCGACTTCGCCGCGGTACAGGGCCACGCGCGCGTCGACGACGCGGTGGCGGTCGAGGCGCTCGAGCTCTTCGGCGTCGACGAGTACGGACTGGACAAGATCGACCGGCGCATCCTGTCCCTGCTCTGCGGGCAGTTCGCCAATCAACCGATCGGACTCACGACCCTGGCCCACGCCTGTGGCGAGGAGCCCACCACCATCGAGGACGCCTACGAGCCGTACCTCTTGCGCGAAGGGCTGCTCATCCGCACCCCACGAGGGCGCGTCGGTACCGAAAAGGCGTACCGACACCTGGGCATCAACCCTCGCTCCGGGGGTCTTTTCTAGGCGCCCGCGCGCCAGCGACTAGGGTTTCTTTGTCTATTGACGGAGGAAAGTCACATGCTCGCAGCCGCAAAAGGTGGTTCGTCCTACATCTTGATCATCTACGTGCTGGTGTTCGGGGCCCTCTACTTCTTCTACCTGCGCCCCCGCTCCAAGCGTCAGAAGGCCGCGCGTCAGACCCAAAAGAAGGTCGACGTGGGCGAGCGTGCCCAGACGATCGGTGGTTTCGTGGGCACGGTCACCAAGATGACCGACGAGTTCATCACCCTAAAGACCCCCAACGGCGTGGAGTTGGACTTCATACCCTCGGCGATCGCGCGACGATTCGACCCGGTGCCCGTTGACGAGCCCCACGACGATACGAGCCAAGAAGGCGATCAGAAGTAATGGCGCAACAAGTTGGATCGCGACGTTCACTCGTCGTCAGCCTGTTCCTCACGATCGTCATCGCGTTTGGCTCACTCGGGGTCACCCTCGCGCTCGGGTGGGGACCCAAGCTCGGTCTGGACCTCGCTGGTGGACTCTCAGTGGTCTACAAACCCGCGACACCCGCCTCCAAGGCCGACATGCAAGAAGTAGTGACGATTCTCACCAATCGCGTGAACGGACTCGGCGTCTCGGGAGCGGAGGTCAATCTCCAGGGCAAGGATGTCGTGGTGAGCGTGCCCGGGGTCACCGACGCGCGCGCGGTACTCGCGGCGGTCGGCCAGACCGCGCAGTTGTTGTTCCGCCCCGTACTCTGCGAGACGCCACCCGCGTCCAAGCACGCCAAGGCGACCACGGACATCCCGGCGTGCGCGAGCAACTACGCGCTCACGGCGGCGAATCTCGACGTGAACACCTCGACTGGCAACCCGACTAACAACATCCCCGCGGACCCCGCCTACGAGGACATCAAGACGACGCTGCCCCAGAACGACTTCGCCAAGGACACCGTAATCCTGCCGGCACTGGGCGCCACCAAGGACTCGGCGCGCTACGTCCTCGGTCCCGCCGAGTTGACGGGCAAGTCGGTCAAGTCCGCGGTCGCCCAGCAGAACCAGATCGGTCAATGGGTGGTCAACTACACCCTCACCTCGACCGGTAGTCCGCTCTGGGACAAGGTCGCCGACGAGAACTTCCACGCCCTGCTCGCCATCGAACTCGACGGCGTGGTCCAGTCCGCACCGTTGATCCAGCCGACCCAAGCCACCTTTACGTCCTTTGACGGCCAGGGGGAGATCTCGGGATCGTTCACCGAGGCTTCGGCGAAGAACCTCGCGCTCGCCATGGAGTTCGGTTCCCTGCCCGTGCGACTGAACCCCCTGACGACCCAAACCGTCTCGCCGACCCTCGGCCACAGCGCCCTGGTGGCGGGACTCGGCGCGGGTCTGGTGGGCCTCGCCCTCGTGTTGCTCTACACGATCCTCTACTACCGCGCGCTCGGACTGGTGATCGTGCTCGGGCTCGGGGTGACCGCGGCCCTGTTGTGGGCGATAATCTCGGCGCTCGGCCATACGGCCTTCGCCCCGAGTTTCGACCTGGCGGGGGTGACCGGACTCATCGTGTCCATTGGTATCACGGTGGACAGTTACATCGTGTACTTCGAACGATTGAAAGACGAAGCCCGAGCGGGGCGCTCGGTGCGCTCGTCGGTCGACCGTGGTTTCAAGTCGGCCTGGCGCACGGTCTTGGCGGCTGACACGGTGAGTCTGCTCGCCGCGGTGCTGCTCTACGTCATCGCGGTGGGCGACGTGCGAGGCTTCGCCTTCTTCCTCGGGCTCTCGACGTTGATGGACATCTTCATCACGTGGTACTTCACTCGTCCGATGGTGGTGCTCTTGGGTCGTCGAGGCTCGGACAGCACTTCGGCGCTCTCGCTGGCGGCCGGTCTCAACGCGGGAGTCGAGTCGTGAGCGACGAACAGCACCTCAATCGATTCCAGCGGCTCTACCGGGGTCTGACCACGATCGACTTCGTAGGTCGTCGCAAGGTCTGGTTCACCATGTCGCTCGTGGTGATCATCCTCGGACTGGGCTCGCTCAGCATCCGCGGGTTCAACCTCGGCATCGACTTCAAGGGCGGCGACTCGTGGGAGGTCCTCGCGCCCAACAGTTCGATCACGACCATGACCCACGCGGTCGAGGGCGCCGGACTGTCGGTGCCCACCGTCGAGAAGCTGGGCAGCTCGACCTACGAGGTCACCGCCGACTTGAACAGCCTGTCAGCCGCCAAGCAGCTGAGCGTCACCAACGCCGTGGTCGACGCCATGGCCAAGGTGGCCCACGTGAACCCCGACCAGGTCTCGACGAGCAGCGTGGGTCCGACCTGGGGCTCGCAGATCACCGACCGCGCCCTCGAGGCCTTGATCATCTTCTTCATCGCGGTCGTCGGGTACATCAGCCTGCGCTTCGAGCCCAAGATGGCCGTGGCGGCGTTCGTCGCGATGGTCCACGACCTTCTGGTCACGGTGGGGGTGTACTCGCTCTTCGGCCTGCAGATAACCCCGGACACGGTGATCGCGATCTTGACGATCCTCGGTTACTCGCTCTACGACACGGTCGTGGTCTTTGACCGCGTTCGCGACAACACCGGTGGGGTCTTGAAATCCGGGGACATCACCTACGGCGAGATGGTGAACCTCTCGATGAACCAGACCCTCGCGCGTTCGATCAACACGTCACTCGTGGCTATTTTGCCGGTGTTCTCGGTGCTCGTGGTGGGCGCCTACATCCTCGGCGCGACGACTCTGCAGAGTTACGGTCTGGCGCTCTTCGTGGGTCTACTCAGCGGGGCCTACTCGTCGATCTTCATCGCGAGTCCGTTGCTCGCGTGGATGAAGGAGCGCGAGCCGCGCTTCAAGGACCTCGCGATCCGCGTCGCGGCGCGCAGTGACCACCGCATCTACAGTCCCGCGAGCGCCGCGTTGCTGTCGGGCGAGAACATCCAACGCGCCGCCGGCGCGCCGCGCGCCCAGCGCACCTCGTCGACGATCCTCGCGCCGCGCGCCCGGAAGCGAAAAAGGCGATAACGCGCCGGTAGGCTGACCGTATGGTTAGTCTCACGAACCGCTCCGGCGCCGACCCCGCGCTGACCGGTTCGATAGAGCGTCTCATCGGGCGTTTTCTCGAGCACCACGAGTCCGGCGACGTCGAGCTGATCCGTCGCGCGGGTCTGGTGGCGATCAACGCCCACGAGGGCCAGTTGCGCCGAACCGGCGAGCCCTACGTTACCCACCCCATCGCGGTCGCGGACATCACTGCGGACCTGGGCATGGACGAACCGACCATCGCCGCGGCGTTGTTGCACGACGCCGTCGAGGACACCGGGGTGACGACCGAGTGGCTGGCGCGTGAATTCGGCGAGCAGGTCGCCGCGGTCGTGGACGGCGTGACCAAGCTCGACCGACTGGAGTTCGACTCCAAAGAGGCCCAGCAGGCGGCGACGATCCGCAAGATGTTCATCGCCATGGCCCAGGACTGGCGTGTGCTCTTGATCAAACTCGCCGACCGCCTGCACAACATGCGCACGATCTCGGTCATGCCCATGAACCGCCAGCGCGCGATCGCCCAGGAGACCCTCGACGTCTACGCACCGCTCGCGCACCGTCTGGGCGTCCAGCAGGTCAAGTGGCAACTCGAGGACCTCAGTTTCGCCACGCTGCACCCCAAGCGCTACGCCGAGATCGAGCAGATGGTCGCCGCGCGTCAGCCCGAACGCGAGGCGTACCTGGGCGAGGTCATGGAGACTCTGCTCGACAAGCTCGCAACCTTTGACATCAAGGCCGAAGTGAAGGGACGACCCAAGCACTTCTGGAGCATCTACGAGAAGATGGTCGTGGGCGGCAAGGAGTTCGACGAGATCTTCGATCTGGTGGGCATCCGGGTCATCGTCGAAGAGGACCGCGACTGCTGGGCCGTGCTCGGGGCGATCCACGCCCTTTGGTCCCCGGTACAGGGACGCTTCAAGGACTACATCAATTCGCCCAAGTTCAACCTCTACCAGTCACTGCACACCACGGTCATCGGTCCTCGCGGCAAGTCCGTCGAGGTCCAGGTGCGCACCAACGAGATGCACCGGCGCGCGGAGTTCGGCGTCGCCGCGCACTGGAGTTACAAGGAGGGCGCCTCGAGTCGAGAGATCGCCTGGATGCAACGACTCGCCGACGTCGAAGAGGAGGAGGCCGACCCGATCGCCTTCCTCGAGGCGCTCAAGCTCGACCTCGGGGGCGACGAGGTCTACGTCTTCACCCCCAAGGGCAGGGTGATCGCCCTGGTCGAGGGCGCCACGACGATCGACTTCGCCTACGCGGTGCACACCGAGGTGGGGCACCACTGCGTGGGCGCGAAGGTCAACGGACGCCTCGTGCCCCTCGAGACGGTCCTGCACTCGGCCGACGTCGTCGAGATCGTCACGTCCAAGAACGACTCGTCGGGACCCTCGAGGGACTGGCTCAACATCGTCGCCTCGTCACGGGCCAAGTCCAAGATCCGCCAGTGGTTCCAGCGCGAACGTCGCGAGGACGCCATCGAGGGCGGTCGCGAGGAACTGACCAAGGCACTGCGCCGCGAGGGACTGCCGATCGCGACGTCGCTGTCCTCGAGTGCCCTGGACGCGGTCATCAACTCGATGAACCTCGAGGACCTCGACGCGTTGTTCATGGCGATCGACTCGAATCAGATCTCCGCGCTCGCGGTCGTCCAGCGTCTTCGCCGCGAGCTGCACGGCGGCGACGCCGAGCAGTTACCCACGACGGTCACGCGCGCACCGCGCGCGAATCGAACGGCGCGTCGATCCGCGGGCGTCTACGTCGAGGGCCTGGACGACGTCATGATCCACCTGGCGCGGTGTTGTTCACCCGTGCCGGGCGATCCCATCATGGGTTTCATCACCCAGGGTCGGGGTGTCTCGATCCACCGCGACGACTGCTCGAACGCGGTCGCGCTCGCGCACCGTCTTGGCGAGCGCATCATCGACGTGGAATGGGACGGCTCGACGGGCGGCCAGTACCGCGCGGTCCTCGAGGTCATGGCCTTTGACCGGTCGCGACTGCTGCTCGACGTGTCCAAGGTCGTCGCCGAGTATCACCTCAACATCATCTCGAGTTCCACCACGACCTCGGGTTCGCGCATCGTGCGGATGGTCTTTGACGTCGAACTGGCCGATCCCGCCCACCTCAGTAGTCTCTTGGCGGCGCTGAAGGGCGTGGACGGCGTCTTTGACGCCTTTCGCCAACTACCGGGACAGAACAAGACTTCATGAGCGAACCAACGCAGTTCCAGGCGCCCGTGGGCACCCACGACGTGCTCGCGCCCGACTCGGCCCGGTGGGAGGGGCTCGTCGCGACCTTCGCCGACTGGGCGCACCGCTACGGGTTCTCACTCGTGATCACCCCGGTGTTCGAGGACGTCGGCGTGTTCAACCGCGGCATTGGCGAGGCGAGCGACGTCGCTCGAAAGGAAATGTACGTCTTCACCGATCGTGGCGAACGGACCTACGCCCTGCGCCCCGAGGGCACCGCGCCGGTCGTGCGCGCCTTCATCCAGCACCAGCCGACGACGCCGTTCAAGGCCTGGTACTTCACGCCGGCCTTTCGCTACGAGCGTCCCCAGGCGGGACGCTATCGCCAGCACCACCAGGTGGGCGTCGAGGTGCTCGGCACCGACGACCCCGCACTCGACGTCGAGGTGATCACGCTGGCGCAACGGTTCTTCGAGGCGCTCGGGCTCTCGCGCTTCCGGCTGCTGATCAACTCCATGGGCCACGCACAGTGCCGGGGGGCCTACGTGGCGTTGCTGCGCGCGCACCTCGAGAGCCACGCCGACCAGCTCTGTGACGACCACCGCGCGACCTGGCGCGAGAATCCCTTACGCGTACTCGACTGCAAGGACCCCGCGTGCGTCGAGGTGACCTCGCGCGGTCCGATGTTGATCGACCACCTGTGCGAGGACTGTCGCGCGCACTTCGACGCGGTGCTCGCGGGACTCGCGCGACTCGGCGTTGCGAGCGAGGTCAGTCCGCGGCTCGTGCGAGGTTTCGACTACTACACCCGCACGACCTTTGAGTTCGTGGCCGACGCGCTCGACGGGGCCCAGAACGCGATCGGCGGGGGAGGGCGCTACGACGGCCTGGTCGAGCAACTCGGGGGAAAACCAACGAGCGGCATTGGCTTTGGCAGCGGCGTCGAGCGCCTCTTGCTCACCATGGCGGCCGAAGGCGTCCCCGTCGGCGTCGCGCGCGCCCTGGAGGTCTTCGTCGTGGACACGACCGGTGAGGACGCCGCGGGCGTCCTGCTCGACCGTCTTCGCCGCGCGGGCGTCGCCAGTGACCGCGCCTACGACCAGCGGTCGATGAAGGCGCAGATGAAGGTCGCCGACCGCTCGGGCGCGCGTTGGGCGCTGCTGGTCGGCCCCCACGAACTCGCCGCGCGCGAGGTTACCATTAGGGACCTGCGCAGCGCCGACCACGAGCAGGACCAGCGCCGCGTCGCCGATCAGGACGTCGTGGCGACCATCCTCGAACTACGACAAGCCGAACTATGACAAGCGATGTGACCATGCCCACGAACTTTGAAGCTACGAGCCTGCGCGACTACCTGTGCGCCTCGGTGAACGCCTCGATGGTGGGACGTCGCGTGAGCGTCTGCGGGTGGGTCGCCAAGCGTCGCGAGCACGGTGAGCACCTCGCGTTCCTCGACCTGCGCGACCGTTCCGGCGTCGTCCAGGCGGTCGTCGAGGGATCGGTCGACGTGCGACCCGAGTTCGTCGTGCGCGTGACCGGCACGGTGAGCCCGCGCCCCGAGGGCACCGTGAACGACCGCCTCGCGACCGGCGAGGTCGAGCTCAGCGACTGTCGAGTCGAGGTGCTCGCGATCGCCGAGCCTGCGCCCTTCCAACTCGACGACCGCGTCGAGATCGACGAGCAGGTGCGGCTGCGCTACCGGTACCTGGACCTGCGCCGTGACGCCATGCAGGCGAACCTGCGTCTTCGCGCCAAGGTCAACGCGACGCTTCGCCGGGCCATGGACGAGCAGGGCTTCTGCGAAGTGGAGACGCCGCTGCTCTGGGCGCCGACGCCCGAGGGCGCGCGCGAGTTCGTGGTGCCGTCGCGCCTGCACCCCGGGGAGTTCTACGTCCTGCCCCAGAGCCCCCAGATCGCCAAGCAACTCCTGATGGTGGGGGGTTTTGACCGCTACTACCAGATCGCGCGCTGTCTGCGCGACGAGGACCTGCGCGCCGATCGCCAGTTCGAGTTCACCCAGCTCGACCTCGAGGCGAGTTTCGTCACCCAAGACGACGTGCTCGGGTTCGTCAGTCACGCCGTGCTCGACGCCGCCGAGGCCGCGACGGGCGTGCGGCCCGGGTCCGTGCCCTCGATGACCTGGGCCGAGGCGCTCGACCGCTACGGCACCGACAAGCCCGACCTGCGCTTTGCCATGACCCTCGAGGACCTGTCGGACGCGTTCGCCACCACCGAGGTGAAGGCGTTCGCCGCCCCGACCGTCAAGGCCATGCGCGTGCCCGGTGGCGCGAGCTACACGCGCAGTCGTCTCGACCAGTTGACCGAACAGGCGAAGGGACTCGGCGCGCAGGGACTGGCGTGGTTCAAGGTCACCGCCGAGGGACTGGACTCGCCACTCGCGCGTTTTCTGAACGACGACGAGATGGCCGCGGTACGCGGGGTCGACCAGGCCGAGGTCGGCGACCTCATCTTGGCCGTCGCCGACGAGTACGTCGCCGCGTGCCGGGTGCTCGGGGCGCTGCGCGTGACACTCGGATCGCCGCCGGTGGGCGAGGGTCCGCACCACTACGTCTGGGTCACCGAGTTCCCCCTGTTCGAGGGCATCGACGAGGACGGCCACCTGATGGCGGCCCATCATCCCTTCACGATGCCCCACCCCGACGATCTGGACCTGATCGAGACCGAACCCTTGAAGGTCCGGTCCCAGGCCTACGACCTAGTGCTCAACGGTTGGGAGTTGGGCAGCGGGTCGGTGCGCATCCACCGCGCCGACATCCAGTCGCGTATCTTTCGAGCACTCGGCATCACCGAGGAGGAGGCCGAGAGCCGTTTCGGTTTCCTGCTCGGCGCCTTCAAATTCGGCGCGCCACCGCACGCGGGCTTCGCCTTCGGTATCGACCGGTTGGTGGCGATCTTCGCGGGCGAGGAGAACATCCGTGAGGTCATTGCCTATCCCAAGACCCAGTCGGGCGCGGACCTGATGACCGGCGCGCCCAAGCCCATCAGCGCTCGTCAGTTGCGCGACCTGCACTTGGCGCCGCGCGCGAAGGCCTAGCCACGTCGCTCTTCGACGACGCCCTCGCCCGACGCCTCGCCGACGCGGCGCCCCTCGCCGAGGCGCTGCGCCCGCGCACGCTCGACGAAGTGGTGGGCCAGGATCACCTGGTGGGCGAGCACGGCCCGCTGCGACGCTTCGTCGAGGCCCAGGCGCTCACCTCGATGATCCTCTGGGGACCCGCCGGCACGGGCAAGACCACGCTCGCGCGCATCGTGGCGAGTTCGGCGGGCTACGCCCAGGAGAGCCTGTCGGCCGTGAGCGGCGGGGTGAAGGACGTGCGCGACGCCATCTCCCGCGCCCGCGAGCGCCTGGGCGAACGCGGCCAGCGCAGCGTCTTGTTCATCGACGAGGTGCACCGTTTCAACAAGGCCCAGCAGGACCTCCTGTTGCCCGCGACCGAGACCGGCGAGATCGTGCTCATCGGGGCCACCACCGAGAACCCGTACTTCGAGGTGAACGCCGCCCTGATGAGCCGGTGCACACTGTGGCGTGTGCGCGCGCTCGGCGAGGCGGACCTCGCGGTCTTGGTCGAGCGCGGCGCACGACTGCGCGGGGTCGAGGTGAGCGACGAGGCGCGAGCCGCGCTGACCGGCTCGGCCGACGGGGACGCCCGTTCGGCCCTCACGACGCTCGACACCGCGATCATCCTCGCGCGCGCGAACGCGACTGGACCGGTGCTCGTCGACCTCGAGCACGTGTCCCAGGCGCGCGACGGGCGGATCTACCACCAGTCCGCCGACTCGCACTACGACCAGGTGAGCGCGTTGATCAAGTCCGTTCGCGGCTCGGATCCCGACGCGGCGCTCTACTGGCTCGTGACGCTGCTCGAGAGCGGCGAGAGCGCCCGGTTCCTCGCGCGTCGGCTGGTCATCCTCGCCAGTGAGGACGTGGGCCTCGCCAACGCCAACGCCCTGCTCGTCGCCGAGGCGTGCGCGCGCGCGGTCGAGTTCGTGGGTCTGCCCGAAGCGCGGCTCAACCTCGCGCACGCCACGTTGCTCCTGGCGCTCAGTCCCAAGTCGAATTCGGCGACCCGCGCGCTCGCCCAGGCGACCGAGGCCGTGCAGCGCGGGGGTCTCGAGGTGCCCGAGCACCTGCGTGACGCGCACTACGCCGGCGCGGCGCGCGAGGGTTTCGGCCGTGACTACCTCTACCCCCACGATTTTCCCGGCGCGTGGGTGGACCAGAGCTACCTGCCCGCGGCGCTGCTCGGTTCGCACTTCTATGACCCGTCGCCCTTCGGCAGCGAACGCGCCCTCGTCGAGCAGTGGCGCGATCGAACGGGCACCTCGGACCCGGGCGTCGTAGACCCGCCGGTAGAGTGAAGGCCGTGGAAGCCGCCCAACTTCGCTCAATTTTCACGGATTACTTCGCGCGCAACGGCCACACGGTCGTGCCCTCGGCGAGCCTGATCCCCCACGACCCGTCGCTGCTCTTCACGGTCGCGGGCATGGTGCCCTTCAAGCCTTATTTCCTGGGCGAGGAGGTGCCGGCGTTCAACCGCGCGGTCTCGATCCAGAAGTGCTTTCGCGCCGCGGACATCGACCAGATCGGCACCACCCAGCGTCACCTGACCTTCTTCGAGATGATGGGCAACTTCTCGTTCGGTGACTACTTCAAGCAGGGCGCGATCGAGTTCGCCTGGGGGCTGATCACCGAGGGATTCGGCCTCGACCCCGAGCGGCTGTGGGTGACGGTGCACACGAGCGACGACGACGCCGAGGCGCTCTGGCGCGACGTGATCGGCGTCGCGCCGGGTCGCATCCAGCGACTCGACGAGGACAACTTCTGGGACATGGGCGAGACCGGGCCGTGCGGTCCGTGTTCGGAGATCTTCTTTGACAAGGGACCCGAGTTCGGCGAGGACGGGGGGCCGGCCCTGGGCGGCGAGGACCGCTTCGTCGAGTTCTGGAACCTCGTGTTCATGCAGTACGAAAAAGGCCACGGCGGTTCGCTGACCGAACTGCCCAAGCAGAACATCGACACCGGCGCCGGCTTCGACCGGGTGCTGGCGATCCTGAACGGCGTGGAGTCGGTGTTCGCAACCGACCTGTTCCACCCGTTGCTCGAGACGGCGTCGCGGTCGATCAACGTTCCCTACGGGGCCCGCGAGGAGACCGACGTCGCCATACGGCGCATCGCCGACCACGGGCGCGCGATGACGTTCCTCGTCTCAGACGGCGTGTTGCCCTCGAACGAGGGTCGCGGGTACGTGCTGCGTCGAATCATCCGTCGCGCCATCCTCGCCGCACGTCGCAGCGGCTCGGAGGCGAAGTTGTGCGCGGCGCTCGTCGACGCCACCATCGAGAAGATGGGCGCGGCCTACCCGGTGCTCGTCAAGGACCGCGAGCTCATCATCGAGGTGCTCGAACGCGAGGAGGCGGGTTTCGCGCGCACGCTGCGCACGGGCCTGTCGTTGCTCGACGAGGCGCGCGACCAGGTCGTGGCGTCGGGTTCGACGGTCTTCCCGGGCGACGTCGCCTTTAAGTTGCACGACACGCACGGCTTTCCCGTCGAGTTGACCGACGAGATCGTGGCCGAGTCGGGTCTCACGGTCGCGCGCGCGGACTTCGACGCGGCGATGGCCGAGCAGCGCCGCCGCGCGCGCGCGGCCGCCAAGACCCTCAACGTCGCCGACGAGGCGCAGTACCGCGACCTCGTCGAACGCTACGGCACCACCGAGTTCGTCGGGCGCGACGTCGCGCGCTACAGCGTCGAGACCACGGTGCTCGCGCTGTTGGTGGGCGAGGACGGCACCAGCGAGTTGTTCTTGGACTCGACGCCCTTCTACGCCGAATCCGGTGGTCAGGTCGGCGACGTCGGCACCATCGTCACCGAGACGGGCCGCTTCGTGGTGACCGACACCCAGAGCGTCGCGGGCGGACTCGTCGCGCACCGCGGGCGCGCGAGCGGCGAAGTGCTGCCGGGCCAGGTCGCCCTGGCGACCATCGACCCGACGCGACGCGAAGCGACGCGGCGCAACCACACCGCGACGCACCTGTTGCACGCGGGACTTCGCGCGGTACTGGGTGAGCACGTGCGCCAACAGGGCAGTTACGTGGGTCCGGACCGCTTGCGCTTCGACTTCAGCCACGGGGCGCCACTGCGAGACGAAGAACTCGGCGAATTGCTCACCCTCGTGAACTCTGACGTCGTGGAGAACGACGGGGTCGAGACCGTCCAGACCTCCAAGCAGGAGGCCGAGAAGATGGGCGCGATCGCGTTCTTCGGCGACAAGTACGGCGACCGGGTGCGCGTGGTGCGCGCGGGTCCGCACAGTCTGGAGTTCTGTGGCGGCACGCACGTGGACCGCCTGGGCGACATTGGCCAGGTCCAGGTGCTGAGCGAGGCCTCGATCGGCTCGAACACGCGCCGGCTCGAAGCGGTGAGCGGTCTGGGCGCGCACCGTCACACGCTCGAACTCGAACGCGCCCTCGGTGCGGTCGCGGCGCTGCTCAAGGTGTCCAGTGACGACGTCGTGCCCGCGCTGGAACGACTCTTCGAGCGTCAGCGCGACGTCGAGAAGGAGGTCGCCGCCCTGCGACAGAGTCAACTCTCGATCGTCGCCGAACAACTCCTCGCCTCCTCGGACCGCCCCGTGCTCGTGGCGCGCGTCGACGGCTACCCGGGCGAGCAGCTGCGCACGCTCGCCGCCGACGTGCAGCGTCGCGGTCGGCGCGCCGTGGTGCTGGTGGGCGCGGCGGACGACAAGGTGTCGATCGCGGTGGCGAGTGACGAGTCACTCGACGCCCAGAGCACCGTCAAAACACTCGCCGCGCTGGTGGGCGGGGGCGGGGGCGGTTCGCCGCGGCTCGCGCTCGCGGGTGGGCGCGACGCGTCGGGCATCGATCGCGTGCTCGCCGCCGCCGCGGACCTCTAGACGATGTCGCGCGTTCTCGGGCTCGACCCCGGCACGAAACGCTGCGGGGTCGCGGTCTCGAACACCCAGCGCACTATGGCCTTTCCTCGGCCCGCCTTTGCGGTCAACGAGGCCCTGCTCGTGCGACTCGAGGCCCTCGTCGACGAGGAGTCCATTGGACTGGTCATCGTGGGTCGCCCCCTCGCGCTCGCTGGTCACGAGACCGCGAGCACGCTCGAGGCCAACGCGCTCTATCACGCCATTGCCGAGCGCCTGCACCACGTGACGGTGCTGCAGTGGGACGAACGACTCACGTCAGTGCAGGCCCAGAAGTCACTCGCCGCCGCGGGCGTGCGCGCGCGCGAACAGCGCGATCACGTTGATTCGGCCGCCGCGGTGATCATGCTGCAAAACTATCTCGATGGTCTTGACGGTGTTTAGCTCGGTGCGGCGTTTGATCGCGCTGGGCGTCGTGGTGGTCGTGCTCGCGGCGCTCGGGTGGTTCCTGCTCCAGGCGTATCCCGTGGGCGGTTCGGGCCGCGAGGAGTACGTGAGCGTGCACTACGGCGACTCGCTCGGGGTCATCGCCAACGAGATGCAACGCGAGGGCGTGATCAGCTCGACCTTCGCCTTTCGCGTCGACCTGATGCTCTTCGGCTCACCGTCGCCGGTCCCGGGCACCTACGCCATGCCCCAGGGTGCGTCCTTCGCCGAACTGCGCTCGATCTTGTCCGGCGCGCCCAACGTGCTGTCGGTGCCGTCGGGTTACACCTTGCACGAGATCGCCCAAGAAGTCGCCGCGCACACCTCCAACGCCTTCGGTGACCAGTTCGTGGCCGACGAGACGGTACTCGCCAAGCAGAGCGCGTTCGGGCCCCCCGATTCGCTCGAGGGCCTCGTCGGGCCGGGCAACTACGTGCTGAGTGCGGGCGAGTCGCCCATGGAGCTGCTCGACCAGATGACCACGTCCTTCGACCACCTCGCCTCGTCGCTGGGCCTCACCCCGCGTACCAGGGTGGACGGACTGGACGCGTATCAACTGATCACCGCCGCGTCGATCGTCGAGAAGGAGGGCTACTACCCTGAGAACATGCCCAAAGTCGCCCGGGTGATCTTCAATCGACTGGCGCGCGGCGGACCCCTGCAGATGGACTCGACGGTGGAGTACTACTTCAACCAGGACGGCGGTACGGTCACGCCCGCGATGCTCGCCACGGTGACGCCCTACAACACCTACCTGAACGTCGGGCTGACGCCCACGCCGATCTGCACGGTCTCGAAGTACTCGTTGTCGGCCGTCTTGCACGCCCCCGCGGGCCCGTGGCTCTACTTCGAGCTGGTGAACAAGGATGGCACCATGAAGTTCTCGGCGACCTTCGCCCAGCAACTCGCCGCCGAGGCGCTCGCCGCGAAGAACGGGATCTCGTGAAGTGGCGTCTGGGGGTCGTGGGTTCGCCCATTGAACACTCCCTCTCGCCCCAACTCCACGAGGCGGGCTTGGCCCAGGCCGGCCTGAAAGGCAGTTCGGTGCGCGTCGAACTCGCCGAGGCCGACGCGAAGAAGTTGGGCAAGTGGATGGGCAAGAACTACGACGCGTTGTCGGTCACGATGCCGCTCAAGCGCGCGGCGTTGGCGTACTGCGACCAACTCGACGACGTCGCCTCGCGCGTCGGGGCGCTGAACTCCCTGCGGTGGCGCGAGGGGAGGATCGAGGGAGCGAACACCGACGGCGCGGGATTCGTGGACGCGTTGCGCGCCGGCTTTGGGGTCTCGGTCGACAACCTGCACGCCGTCGTGCTCGGATCCGGGGGCGCGGCGCGCGCGGTGGTGGACGCGCTGGTCAGCCAGGGCGCCAGTTCGGTCGCGGTGCACGCGCGCTCGAGCGACCAGGTCGACCAGTTGAGCGCCGCGTACCCCAACGTGTTCGGCCACATGCTCGTCTACCGCCCGGTGGACCTGATCGTCAACACGATCCCCGCACACGGCCGCGGGCCCGAGTCCGCGGTGATCCAGGGCGTCACCCCCGAGACCATCGCGGTCGACGTGACGTACTCGCCGGCGATGACGGACTGGCGCGCGATGTACCGCGCGGCGGGGTGTCGCACCCAGAACGGTCTGGGCATGTTGGCCTACCAGGCCGCGCGCCAGATGAGTTGGTGGTTCGACGCGAGCATCGACGGGGCCGCGTTGTTGCGAGTGATCTCGTGACCGACACGCTGGTCTCGTGGACCTCGAAGCTTCGCAGTTCGGACCGCATGGACTACAGCCTCGCGGCGGGTCTGGTGGCCCTCGGGGTCATCGGGGTGGGCATGATCTACAGCGCCACGCGTCAGGCGCTCGTGAACGCCGGGTACGACGGCCACTACTACCTCGTGCGCCAGGGCGAGTTCTTCGTCGTGGGCGTGATGGCGATGTACCTGGTCTCGCTGATCGACTACCGGCGCCTCGAGATCGTCGCGACGCCGCTCTACGTCGTGTCCCTGCTCGGTCTGATGGGCGTCTTCGTGCTCGGCCAGAGCGCGCTGGGCGCCCAGCGTTGGTACAACTTGGGCTTCGTGCAGATCCAGCCGAGCGAGTTCACCGTGCTCGCGATCATCCTGGCGATCGCGACGTTCTGCGCGCGACGTCCCGAGGGACTCACCATGTACGACGTGTCGCGTCTGTTGGTGATGGCCCTCGTGCCCTTGGTGCTCATCATCAAGCAACCCGACCTGGGCACGTCGACGATCATCGTGCTCTGCGTGGCGGCGATGATGGTGGTCGCGGGCGTGCCGCCGCGCTTCATGACGTTCCTCGCGATTCTGGGCAGCGTCGGCTTGGTCGCGGCGACATACCTGGACCTGTTGAAGAAGTACCAGGTCGACCGGTTCGTCTCGTTCCTGCACCAGAATTCGACGAACCCGGCCCTCCAGGCCCTCATCTACGAGGTCAACAACGCCAAGAGCGCCATTGGCTCGGGGGGCATCCACGGCGCGGGGCTGTTCCGGGGACTGCAGACGGTGCTCGGCTACGTGCCCGAACAGCGAACCGACTTCATCTTCACCGCCATTGGCGAGCAGTTGGGCTTCGTGGGCTCGGCGCTCATTGTCCTGCTGCTCGGCTTCGTGGCGTTTCGCATCTTCATGATCGGTCGCAACGCGAAGGACACCATGGGTCGCCTGCTGTGCCTAGGGATCTTCATCTTCTTCGCCTTCAGCTGCTTTGAGAACATCGGCATGACCATGGGCATCATGCCGGTCACCGGCATCCCGCTGCCGCTCTTGAGTTACGGGGGCTCGGCGGAGTTGGTCTTCTTCGTCGCGGGCGGGGTCGTGCTCTCGATCTCTCGTCGCAGCGCCAATTAGGGTTGGTGCCCATGAGCGACGCCGACGCACCCGACGCACCCGACGCCGCGAACCCGGCGACCTCGTCGGCCGGCGACCCGGTCGAGAACGAACCGTCCAGCCCCGGCACGGTCTTTCGCGTGATGACCGTGGAGTCGGTCACCTTCGACCTCGCCGATCCCTCGCCCCAGGTCCACCTCATGGAGAGCGAGGCCCCGTATCGCCACCTGAGCGTGCCCATCGCCCTGCCCGAGGCCCAGGCCCTGCACGCGGCGATGCACAACCTGACCGGACGTCGACCCGCCACCCACGAACTCGTCTCGGCGATCATCCGCCAGTTCCAGGCGGACATCATCGCGGTGCGCGTGACGCGCTACGACGCCGGGGTCTTCTACGCCGAGCTCGACGTGATGACCCCGCGAGGTCGCGAGGTCTTCGACGCGCGTCCGAGCGACGCATTCATCCTGGCCCTGCGCCAGGCCGTCGCGGCACCGATCCTGTGCGACGAGGACGTGCTGGGCCAGTTCTTCGTCAGTTGAGGTCGAGTTCGAGGACCTGGCCGCCGCGGAACTCCATGGCGTTCTCGTCCGAGATGCGAAGCAGGATCGCCACGATGATGTAGTTGGCCACGAGCGAGCTGCCGCCGTAGGCCATGAAGGGCAGCGTGATGCCCGTAAAGGGGAGGATCCGCAACACGCCGGCCATGATGAAGAAGGCCTGGAAGCCCATGGTGGCGGTGAGCGCGGCGGCGGTGAGGCGCACGAAGTCCGAATGGGCGCGTTGGGCGATGCGAAAGCCCTCGCCGACGAAGGCCACGAACAGGCACAGCACGAGGATGATCCCGAGGAAACCGAGCTCTTCGCCCACCGCGGCGAAGATCATGTCCGAGGTGATGAACGGGATGTTGCCCGACTGGCCGAGTCCGAGTCCGGTGCCGGTGATCCCGCCCGCCGCGAGCGAGAACCAACCGAGCCCCAACTGGTCCGAAATGGCCCAGTGGGCCGCGGACCACGGGTCGAGCCAGAAGGCGATGCGCGAATGCACCTGGGTGAAGTAGCGCGCGGCCACGTAGGCACCACCCGCAAAGAGCCCGATGCCGAGCACGACGTAGGTCTTGAGCCCGGTGGTGACCCAGAGCAGGGAGATGAACAGCGCGAACAGCAACAAGGCGAAACCGATGTCGTTCTCGGCGCCGAGGATGGCGAGCGAGAATCCCCACGCGGCGAGAATCGGCAGCAGCGTGCGCGGCGGGACGATCAGCTTCGGGCCCAGGCGTTGCGAGGGGGTCGAGAGCAGTTGGCGGTTCGAGGCGAAGTACGAGGCGAAGAAGAAGGCGAGCAGGATCTTGGCGAGTTCGATGGGCTGAAAGGAGATGGGCCCGACCACGACCCACAGGCGCGCGCCGTTGATCTTCTCACCCACGTGGGGCACGAGCGGCAAGAGCATCAAGAAGATCGCCGCGCTGAGCGTGAGGTAGCGGTAACGGTCGAGGTCGCGCACGCGTCGCACGAACTTGAGGGTGAGCACGACGCCGAGCGCACTCACGAAGAACCAGAGGGCTTGGTAGCTCGCGTTGGTCGGGTTCCAGCGGGCGATCTCGACGTAGCCAATGCCGTTCAACAGTGTGGCGATCGGCAGCAGGACCTGCGAGGCGCGAGGCGCGTAATGACGAATCGCGACGTGCATCCCCAGTGAGATCGCGACGATGCTCGCGAGGAAGAGCCAGATCCGTGGGGGCATGTGTCCTTGCGCGCCGTAGGACGCGAGAACGTAGAACGCGGTCACGATGACCCAGGCGAGCGCCATCAGGCCCAACTCGGTGGAACGTGACGTCTTGGTGACGAGTGTTTGACCGTAGGGGGGCGGGCTCGTCGTCACGTGTTTCGCCACGAATCCACAGTAGTCGTAGCATGTTCGCTACGACTTTCATTCGATGAGAAAGAGAACGCCGCATGCCGATCGACCTCCTCGCGTACGGACCCGAGAGGTTCTCGAGTCGCGAACTTTCGAGGCTCGAGTTCGGCGCGCGTCTGTTGGATCTCGCCGACGACCAGCAATTGCCGATCCTCGAGCGATTCAAGTTCGTGGCGATCTTCGCGGACATGGTTGACGAGTTCTTCCAGGTGCGCGTGGTGAGCCTCGAGGACAAGGTCGCCGCGGGCGTGCAGACCCCGTCGGTCGACGGCATCCGACCGCGTCAGCAGCTCTCGGCGATCCGCGAGCGCGTGCTCTCGCTCGTCGAACGACAGGATCGGATCGTGCTCGACTCGTTGCTACCCGAACTCGCCGAACACGGCATCGAGGTCGTGCACTACCGCGACCTCGACGACGTGGAGAGGAAGCGACTCACCAAGTACTTCGACGAGAACGTCTATCCGGTGTTGACGCCGCTCGCAGTGGACCCGGGTCATCCGTTCCCGATGATCTCGAATCTGTCGCTCAACATCGCCGTGACCGTTCGCGACGACAGCACCGGTGAGGAGCGCAGCGCGCGCGTGAAGGTACCCAATTCATTGCCGCGCTTCCTCCAAGTGGGCGAGAACCGCTGGTGCCTCCTCGAGGACCTCATCATGGAGAACCTCGGCCAGCTCTTCCCGGGCATGCGAATTGGCCGCGCGGATTTGTTTCGCGTCACGCGCAACGCGGACCTCACCCTCGAAGAAGATGAAGCGGACGACCTGTTGGTCGCGCTCGAGGTCGAACTTCGACGACGCCGTTTCGGCGAGGCACTTCGCGTGGAGATCCAGAGTGGTATGTCACCGGACTATCTCGAGCTGCTGGTCGCCCAACTCGAACTCGACCGTTCCAACGTCTACGTGACCGACGCGCCGCTCGGACTGCACGACTTGTGGACGCTCTACGCAATCGACCGCCCCGACCTGAAGGGTGAGGGCTGGTCGCCCATCACGCCCAAGCGACTGCTCGACGGGGACCACGTGGGTGACGTCTTCGCCGCGATTCGCGAGGGGGACATCTTATTGCACCACCCCTACGAGTCCTTCAGCGACTCGGTCGAGGTCTTCATCGCCCAGGCGGCGACCGACCCCAAGGTCGTGGGCATCAAGCAGACGCTGTACCGCACCTCGGGCGATTCGCCGATCGTCGCCTCGCTGATCCAGGCGGCCGAGCGAGGGAAACAGGTCGTGGCCCTGGTCGAGTTGAAGGCGCGCTTTGACGAGGCGGCCAATATCGAGTGGGCCAAGGCGCTCGAAGACGCGGGCGTCCACGTGGTCTACGGCGTCGTCGGGCTCAAGACCCACTCCAAGACCGCGCTGGTGGTGCGCAGCGAAGGCGATTCCACGGTGCGCTACGCGCACATCGCCACGGGCAACTACAACGCCACGACCGCGCGCCTCTACGAGGACTTCGGCCTGCTCACCTGTGACCCGCAGATCACCCACGACGTGGGCGAGTTGTTCAACTTCCTCACGGGCTTCGCGCGCAACGGCAACTACGAGAAGCTGATCGTGAGTCCCACCTCGACGCGCACTCGGGTGATCGAGCTCATCAACGCACAGCGCGACATCGGCGCGAGTGGTCGCATCGCGATCAAGGTGAACGGTCTCACCGATCCGGCGATCATCGACGCGCTCTACGAGGCGAGCAACGCAGGGGTCGAAATACGACTCGAGGTTCGAACGTTGTGCTGTCTGCGCCCCGGCGTGAGTGAGTTGTCCGAGAACATCACGGTGCACAGCTTGGTGGGCGAGTTCCTCGAGCACTCGCGCATCTTCATCTTCGGGCGTCCCGGTTACGGGACGTACTCGGTGTTCATTGGATCGGCCGACCTCATGGAGCGCAACCTGGACCGGCGCGTCGAGGTCCTGGTGCCGATCGAGGATCCGCTGTTACAGGCCGAGTTGCAGGAAGCGTTCGAGATCACGTGGCGCGATGATCAGTTCACCTGGGCCCTGGGCACCGATCGACGCTGGCGCCGGCTCCAACCGGTCAATCTCTTCTCGGCGCAGGCGGAGTTCAAACGTCTGGAGACGTCGCGGTCGCGTTCGGTCCCCCAGCTGTGAGCGGTCCCCTTCGCCATTGCAGGCTTGCGTAGGCGGCGCCGCCCAGGGGGATGGGGATCCAGAAGTTCACCAGACGGTAGGCGAGCACCGCCAAGATGGCGCCGCTGTGGGGCACCCCGAAGCCGACGAGGGTGGGGATGAGGATGCCCTCGACGACGCCGAGTCCCGCGGGGGTCACCGGGATCGCGGCGAAGACGTTGGCGAGTCCGTAGGCGACGAGCAGGTCGATCGGCGAGATGACGGTGCCGAAGGACCACACGAAGACCCACAGGCACGCCGCGTCGAGCACCCAGTTGAGTCCGGCCCAGGCGAAGGCCCACCAGAGGGTGCGCCGATTGTTGATCAACAGCGTGATGCGCTCGGCGACCTTGCCCAACAGTTCTGAGACCTTGTCGGGGTTGAGCACGGGAACGCGACGCGCGGCCGCGCGCAACCAGCGGTCGGCGTGACGCTGGCCGCGGGTGATCAGCAGAATCGTGCCGAAGAACGCGAGCAGCAAGAACACGCCCGCGAGCGCGGCGAAGCCGTAGATGGGGTTGAAGCCGTTGAGCGGGATCGAGATCACGAGCGCGAACCAGAAGATGAGGTTCAACACCACCGCGGACCCGGCCCCTTGGGCGGCGAGACCGAACGCGTTGGTCTCCTTGGGTACGCCGAGTTCGTTGAAGATCCGGTAGCTGAGTGCCCCGGCCGGCGCCGTGCCGCCGGGTACGACGTGACCAATGGCGAGTCCGGCGAGGTTCACGCGCAGCGTGTTGTAGCGACTGGGTGCGTAGGGGTAGAGAACGGTCCGGGTCAACTCCACGTAGGCGAAAATGGCGGCTGCCTCGCACAAGACCGCGAAGATGACGATGAGGGGATTGAGTTCGGCGAGCAGGTGGATCGCTGGTCTCGCCGAGGCGAACTGGGGCAGCACCAGGTACTCGAAGACGAAGACCAGGCAGCCCGCACTCAGGATGATGCGGATCTCGCGCGGCATGGTAAAACGCTTCTTAGAGACTTCAGCAGTCATAAGAGTTCTCTAAACGCGTCGCTTTCCTTACGTCGATGGCGTTCTTCGACCATTGCAGTCTAGGTGAGTTCAGTAGAATCTTTCGGTGCGCACGCTCGTGGTTTTGCCCACGTATAACGAGATATTGAACGTCGAGTCGATGTTGCGCGCACTTCGCAACGCCGTGCCCGCCGGCCACGTCCTCGTGGTCGACGACGGGAGCCCCGACGGAACGGCCAAGAAGGCGATCGATCTCGCCGACGAGCTCGGCAACGTCGAAGTCCTCCAGCGCAGTGAAAAGGGCGGACTGGGTGGGGCCTACCGGGCGGGATTCGCCTGGGGACTCGAGCACGGCTACGACCACTTCGTCGAGATCGACTGCGACTTCAGCCACGATCCGGCGGCGCTGCCCACCTTGCTCGACGCCGCCGCGAGCCACGACGTCGTCATTGGCTCGCGCTACGTCAAGGGCGGCCACATTCCACAATGGACCTTCCTGCGACGATTCATCTCTCGTGGCGGCAATCAGTACGCGTCGATCATGTTGGGTCTCAAGGTGGCGGACTCGACGGCGGGCTATCGCGTCTACTCGAAGAACGCGCTCGAGAAGATCGACTACGCGACGGTGAGCGCGAACGGCTACGGCTTCCAGATCGAGATGACGTATCGCGCGCGACGCGCGGGGCTCTCGATCGTCGAGGTGCCGATCTCCTTCACCGACCGGGAACTGGGCGAATCCAAGATGTCGGGCGCGATCGTCGGCGAGGCGCTGATCCTGGTGACCCAGTGGGCGCTGCTTCGCCCCTTTGGTCGAAGCCCGCGTTAGACCCGGTCCACCAGCACCGAGGAGAGCACGCTCGCGAGCTTGTCCTTGGTCTCCTCGCGTTCGGCGATGGGATCGGACTCACTGACGATGCCCGCGCCCGCCCACGCCTCGAAGTCGGTGCCGTGGACCATCACGCCGCGGATGCCCACCCACCACTCGCCGTCCCCGTGGGCGTCGAGCCATCCCACGGGGCCCGCGTAGTGTCCCCGGTCGTGTTGCTCGAGACGACGGATCAGTTCATACGCGCGCTCGCGTGGGATGCCCCCGACCGCCGCGGTGGGGTGTAGGAGACGAAGGACGTCGAGGGCGTCGGGTGCGGGTGTGCTCGAGGCACGCCCGCGCACCCACGTTCCCAGGTGCGCCACCGTGCGCAAGGTCACGATCGACGGTTCGGCGTCGGCGACGATGTCGTCGTAGTACGCCGAGAGTGTCGTCACGATGTCGTTGACCAGGACCGAGTGCTCGTGAAGGTTCTTGGTGCTACCCAAGAGCCAGTTCTGGTAGTCGTCGGGTGCGACGTTCGGGGGCAGCGAGATGGTGCCCGCGAGAGGGTGACATTCGATCGTCGCTCCCTCGCGACGCGCCAGTAGTTCCGGGCTGGCACCCACGAAGCGACGGCCGTCGTCGGTCGGCATCGAGTAGATGGTGCAGACCGGTTCGCGCTGTCGCAGGCGTTGGGCAATGGAGGCGGCGTCGAGTTCGTCGGGTACCGAACCGAGCACGGCTCGCGCGAGCACGACCTTGTCGATCTCCTTGCGCCGGAGGATCTCCACGGCGAGGGCGACGTTGTGCGCGTACTCTTCGGGCGTTGGTTGATAGGTGATCGAGCGGACGTTCTGGGTCTCCTGCAGTGGCGAGGGGACGTCGGCGAGCAGGTCGCGAACGTCGGGCGAGCCGTCGAGTTGACACAGCCACGCCTCACCGTCGCGGGTCTGGGTGATGGTGTAGCGCGCCACGTCGAGTCGCCCGCGGGCGTTTCGGTCAAAGGGCAACGACCCAAAGGCGACGACGCCGGTGCCGGTGGGACCGGGCTCGCCGCTCAGTCGATGGGCGCCGAGCAGCGTCACCGCGTCGGTGGGTTCGTCGAGGTCGCTCAGTTCGATCGAATCCACCACGTCGCCCAGACCGACACGCAGGACGTTCGTCGTCTCGATCAACCAGCCCTCGCGTGCGCCCACGGCGCGCAGCGCCTCGCGCGATTGGGGCTCGATCCGGGTGCGGACGAAGTTCACGCGGACCTCGTGGCGATGAACTGTTGACTGAGTCCGCCCATAACGCGACGATGGTTCACCGCGCTGAAACCTGCGTCATTGAGCATGCGCGCGATGTCCACGCTGCTCGGTAGGTACGCCGTCGAAGCGGGCAGGTAGTGGTAGGCCGCCCGGTCCGAGACCAGGGAACCAATGAACGGCACCACGCGCCGAAACCAGATCCGAAATCCCGTCCGCAAGAGGCCCGACTGCGGTTCGGCCACCTCGAGCAGTGACAGTCGCCCCCCGGCGCGCGTGACTCGCGCCATCTCGTCGAAGGTGGCGGCGAGGTCGGTGAAGTTACGCAGCGCGTACCCACAGGTGATGCCGTCAAAGGCGGCGTCGCGAAAGGGGAGTCGCGACGCGTCCGCCTGGACGCGGAACTCGAGCGAACGGCCCGCCGCCAGCATCCCGTAGCTGAGGTCGGTGGCCACAGCGCGCTGTCCTTGTCGGCGAAGTTCTCGCGTGAAGTCGCCGGTCCCGGCCGCGATGTCGAGCACCAGACTCGCCCGCGGCAGGCGCAGGTCCGCGACGGCGCGACGTCGCCAGCGTGCGTCGAGCCCGAAGGTCATCAGCTTGTTCACCAGTTCGTAGCGCCCCGCGATGGCGTCGAACATCGCGCGAACCTGACGCGTCTTCTCCTCGCCCTGGGGCAGCGGGGTGTCGGCCACGCCGATCAGAAGTAGTAGCGGAAGACCACTTGGGCCACGCAACTCGGCTTGACGGCGTCCTTCACCTCGACCGTGACGTCCAGGGCGACTTGGACGCCACCGGTGACGTCCTCGACCGACGCCAGCGTCGCGCCGGCACGGATCTGTGAACCGACGGGCACCGGGTTCGTGAAGCGGACCTTGTTGGTGCCGTAGTTGACGCCCATCTTCACGTTGTCCACGTGCATGACCCCGCCGAGCAACACGGGGATGAGTGACAGCGTCAAGTAGCCGTGCGCGATGGTCTGGCCGAACGGTCCGGTCTTGGCGCGCTCGGGATCGACGTGAATCCATTGGTGGTCACCCGTGGCGTCCGCGAAGAGATTCACTTGTTCTTGCGTGACCGTCAGGTACTGCGAGTACCCGAGGTGTGAACCTACGAGTTCCTTCAATTCCTCGATACTCTTCACGTTCGTGGTCATAACTACCTCCCAGGAGACTCTATCTTTGCGCGTTGGCCGCCGGACATCGAGAACGTCGGCCCTAGGATTGTCGCGTGAGTAGCGCCGGACACCCTGAAGAACATCATCGCCAGATTTCGGGAGGATGGATCCGCGCGGCGATCTTTGGCGTCAGCGACGGACTCGTGACCAACATCTCGTTCCTGCTCGGTTTTGCGGGGGCCGACCCGGCTCACGACGTGGTTCGACTCGCTGGTCTCGCGACGCTCGTGGCCGGAGGTTTCTCGATGGGCACCGGTGAGTATCTGTCCATGCGAGCCCAAAAGGAACTCTTCGAGTACGAGATCGACGTGGAACGGCGCGCACTCGCGGAGAGTCCCGAAGCAGAGCGACAGGAACTTCGCGACCTGTTCGTCTCGCGCGGCATCGACGCCACGCTCGCCGAACGTCTCTCGGTGGATTTGATGCGCGATCCCGACATGGCGCTGTCGACGCACGCGCGCGAAGAACTCGGCGTGGACCCGACGGCGACGGGCAAGCCACTCGCCGCGGCGTTCTCCTCACTGGGATCGTTCGCCGTGGGCGCGTTCATCCCCTTGATTCCCTGGCTCTGGGGCACTTCGGGCAACCCGATCCTCTGGTCGGTCGTCTTCGCGGCGGTGGGTTCGATCGTGGTGGGTGGCGCGATTGGCAACATGACCCGTCGAGGCACCTGGCGTTGGGCGGCCCGCCAACTCGTCATCACGGCGATCGCCGCGGGCGTCACCTACGGCGTGGGCCGAGCGGTCGGTACTCGTTAGCTCGAGAAACGTAGCAACCGGTCTTCGCGACGCAGTCGAAATCCGAGCGACTCGTAGAGCTTCCGCGCGCCGAGGTTCGACTGGTCCACGAACAGGACCGCGTCGTTGACGCCCTTGCGTCGCAGCACGGCGAGCCCCTGGGTGACCATCACTTTGCCGAGTCCGTGGCCCTGGAAAGCTGGATCGACCGAGATGACGTAGATCTCGCCGAAGCGGTCCGGGTGGAGTTCGTGCACCTTGGTCCAGCACGACGCAGCGAGCGTGCCACCGATCTCGAGCAACAAGAAACCCGACGGGTCGAACCAGGGTTCGTTGGTCCGTTCGTCTAAGTCCACGCGCGACCACGCGCCTTGTTCGGGGTGGTCGGCGAAGGCGGCGTTGTTCTGGGCGAGCCAGGCCTCCTCGTCGCGACCCGGCTCGAAGTCGCGCAGCGTCGCGCCCTCGGGTACCGCCGCGACCGGTACGGGCAGCGCCACGCCGAGCAACTGCAGGGTTCGAATGGGGTCGCCCTGGTCGGAACGGTTGAGACCCCGGGTCCACCAGTCGATGCTCGGGTGTCGTTCGAGCACGGCGTCGAGCAACGCGGCGTCAAAGCCGCCTCCGCACATCTCGATGGTGACGTGCTTGATGCCGTTGACGAGGGCGTACTGGACCAGCGTGTCGCCCTCGTAGCGCAACCAGTGCTCGGCGGTCCAGCCGTGCACGACGATGCGCCGCCGTCCCTCGTCCATGGCTTCTCTGCCGAGTTCGGCTTCGGTGCGGTTGAGCAGATTGAGTACGTCGAGACGCTGCTCACCCGACAGCACGGTGGTGCACTGCCAGGGTCCGTTCATGGACCAAGGTTACTGGTCGGTTCGCGGGTAGTTACTTGACCTGGGTCGCGACGCGATTGAGCCGGCGTAGCAGCGTGCCCATCGTGCGCTCCGCGGCGACCAGCTCGGTGTACACGTCGCCGTCCATGCGCGCGCCTTCGGTCTCGACGAGGTGCGTGATGCGTGCGGCGAGTTCGTTCATCGACGAGGTGATCGTGTTGAGTTCGTTCTGCATGGACACGGCGGCCTCGGCACGGTAGTTGGTGGTTGGCGCCTACTGTAATGGTCCATGAGTGACGATCGAACCCACGATCCCGACGAGCCCTTCGCGTGGTCGAGCCTCGTCGTGCGCGGCACCCAGAGCGCGACGTTCCTCCAGGGTCAACTCAGTCAGGACCTCGACACGATCGGCGCCCAGGGCGGGTGGTCGGCGCTGCTCACCCCGTCGAGCGAGGTGCTCGCGACGTGCTTCGTGACCATCGTCGAGGGCGGCTACGAGCTGCTCGTGGCGCGCGCCGTCGGCGACGCGGCGCTCGCGAGACTGAAGCGGTTCCACCTTCGCGTGGACTGCACGATCGCGCTCAACGACGCGCTGCGCGGACCGTACAACACGATTGGCGAGCAAATCGAACGGGGCGAACCGGGCCCGTCGGAGTTCCTCGGTCTCTCGCCCCAGTGTTACGGCCAGTCCTTCGTCGAACGCACGGTGTCGTTCACGAAGGGTTGTTTCACCGGTCAAGAACTCGTGGCGCGACTGGACGCTCGCGGCGCCAACGTGCCCTGGCGATTCGTGCGGGCCACGGGTCCCACGCGCGAGGCGATCGCCCAGAGACTGGTGGCGAGTGGACCGGCGACGGGTGCGAGCCTCGCCGGCGTCACTAGCGCGGTGCGTCGCGATCGCGGCGTCGACGCACTGGGATTCGTGCACCGAAGCGCGCTCGACACCCCGGGCGACGATGAACACGGCGTACGGGTACGCGTTATTGCCTGAGTCGTGCGCACACGGGCAATTAGCCTTGACCCAGGAGGCACGACGTGCGCTTTAACACTGAAGGACTCTTCATCAAGGTCTCGGGCATCACGAGCGAACAGGACGCGTTGTTCTCGATCGGGCTGGGCGCGAGTGCGGTGGGCTTCGAATTCGGTCCGACCCCGCGGCGCATCACACCCCAGGACGCCAGTGACATTGTCCGGCGGCTGCCCCAGGGCGCGATCTCGGTGGGGGTGTTCGTGCACGAGTTGCCCCAGAAGATCGTCGAGGTGACGAACACCCTCGGCCTGTCGGCGGTCCAACTCGACGGGCCGATCAGCGCCGCGTCGCTCGCGTGGGTCGCCGAACGGGTTACGACCGTGATTCGCACGCTGCCCGACGCGGCGACGCTTCGCGCGACGAGGTCCATCGAGGGCGTGGACTACTTCTTGCTTCCCGAAGGCGACGACGTCGCGAGCCTGCGCGACTGTTTGGAGGTGTTCGAGGACCGGGCCATCCCGACGCCGCTCATCGCCTCGGGTGGGCTTAACGCGTCCAACGTCGTCGAGATCGTCCAGAACTACCCCGTGTGGGGCGTGGACGTGCGCGCGGGCGTCGAGATCGAACCGGGCCTGAAGGACCCCGCGCTCTTGGGCGACTTCATCGCCAACGCGCGTTGGGCCAGTGCGAACGCGTACGTCGAGCGACAGCGCGAGGAGTGGCGAAACTTCTAGGCGACGTAGCGGCGAAACAACACGCAGCCGTTGTGCCCGCCGAAGCCGAAGGAGTTCGAGAGCACGACCTCGATGTCGCCGGCGCGCGGCGATCCGGTCACGACGTCGAGTCCCACCTCGGGGTCGATCTCGTCGGTGCCCGCCGTGGGCGGCATGAGTTGACGTTGCAGCGTCAAGACCGACGCCACGCCCTCCAGGGCGCCGGCGGCGGCGAGACTGTGGCCGAGGTGGCCCTTGATCGAGGTCACCGGCGGCGCGTGGGGCCCGAAGACCTTGTGCACCGCCACGGATTCGGCGAGGTCGTTCAGTGGCGTCGAGGTGCCGTGCGCGTTGATGTGCGAGACCTCCTCGGGGGCGATACCCGCGTCGGCGAGGGCGATCTGCATGCAGCGGATCGCGCCGCCCCCTTCGGGGTCGGGCGCGGTGATGTGGTGTGCGTCCGCGGTCGAGGCCGCGCCGATGACCTCGGCGAAGATGGTGGCGCCGCGTTCGTGGGCGTGGTCCCAGTCCTCGAGCACCAGGATGCCCGCGCCCTCACCCATCACGAAACCGTTGCGCGCCTTGTCGAAGGGTCGCGAGTGCCCCTCGTTGCTCAGTGCGGTCATGTTGCGAAAACCCGCTTCGGCGATCTCGACGATGACCGCTTCGGCGCCACCGGCCACCACGACCGGGCAGCGTCCCGTCGCCACCAGTCGCGCCGCGTTGCCAATCGCGTGGGTCCCCGCCGCGCAGGCCGTCGTGACCGTCTCACAGGGTCCGCCGAGCCCGAAGCGCATCGAGACCGCGGCGGTCGCGGCGTTGGGCATCATCATGGGCACCATGAAGGGCGAGATGCGGTCGGGTCCCTTCGCGTTCAAGACCCCCACCTGATCGAGCACGGTCTGTAGTCCGCCGATACCCGTGGTGACGATGCTGCCGGCGTCCTCGAGCGGACCTTGCAGGCCGCTCTGTCGCCACGCTTCGTCGGCGGCCATGAGCGCGTAGAGGGTGAAGGGGTCGAGGCGTCGAAGCTCCTTGGGTCCGCCGATGTGCGACGCGTCAAAGGGTTCGATCCGCTTCGAAACCGGTGCGGTGTCCTTCACCAGTGCCGCCCAGAGTGCGTCGACGCCCACGCCCGCGCACGTCAACGCCCCGAGACCGGTGACGGCGACTCGGCGACCTTGCACCGGACCCGAAGGGGTCGTGGCGACGCGCACTACAGCTTGGCGTAGATCAGTTCGAAGGCCTCACCCACGGTGCGGATCTCCTTGAGCTCGTCCTCGGCGACTTCGATGTCGAAGGTCTCTTCGAGGGCCATGACGAGCTCGACCAGGTCCAGACTGTCGGCCCCCAGGTCCTCGAAGGATGTCGTGAGGGTCACTTGGGACGGGTCAACGGCGAGGACTTCGACGGCGTTGTCGGTGAATTTGGTCAGTGCTTCGTTACGGTCCATGAACTACCCCTTAATTTCTGTCGCTTTATGGTACTAAACGCCCTGAGTGACTCTAGTGACCTAGTGGCCGAGCGAGAGTCCTCCATCGGCGCACAACACCGCGCCGGTGACGTAACGAGCGTGGTTACTCGCGAGAAACCCCACGACACCAGCGATATCGTCGGGCTGGCCAATACGACCCATGGGGATCATCGCGGCCATCTGATCCTTGGCGGCGCCCAGGTCACTAGTCATGTCGGTCTCGATCAGGCCCGGCGCGACGACGTTGACGGTGACGCCACGAGTCGCCACTTCCTTGGCGAGTGCGCGCGCGAGTCCCACGAGCCCGGCCTTGGCGGCGGCGTAGTTGGCCTGTCCCGGGACGCCGATGAAGGGACTGATCGAGCCAATGAAGACGATCGATCCCTGTCGGGCGCGCACCATCGAGGCCATGGTCGCGCGCGCGCAGTAGAACGCACCGTCGAGGTCGGTGGCGAGCACCTCGCGCCACTGTTCGTCGGACATGCGCATCGCCAGTCCGTCCTTGGTGACGCCCGCGTTTATCACCGCGACCTGCACGGGGCCGAAGTCGCTGATCGCCTGCTTGACCGCCTCGTTGACGGCGTTCGAATCGGTGACGTCCACGCGCACGAGTCGCGCGCACCCCTCGGGTCCGGTGCCCGAGCGCGAGAGGGCGACGACTTGGTCGCCGGCGGCGATGAAGAACTCTGCGATGGCCGCGCCGATTCCTCGGCTGGCTCCGGTGACGATGACGTGGCGACTCACTGGGGTATCTCCTGAAGTTCGGTGGGCGAGGTCGGGGCGTACTGGTGGCTGAAGGGGCGGATTCGCTTGGTGAGGCCCGTGAGCACGCCGGCGGGGGGCATCTCGATGGTCGTCGTGACGCTCGCGGGCAGCGCAAGGGTCGCGTCGAGGAACTCGACGGGCGACGTGAGTTGGCGCGACAACAGGTCGCGCCATTCCTGCGCACTCTGGTGCACGGTGGCGTCGACGTTGGCGATCAACACCGACTCGGTCGTTGCCCAGGGGACCGTGGCCAGCGCCTCGTCGAGCTCCTCTTGGGCGTGGGCCATCAGCGGCGAGTGAAACGCGCCACCGACCGCGAGCGGCGTCGCGCGACGCCAGCCGAGCTCCTTGTGGGTGGCGAGCAGATGGTCGAGTCCCGCCGTTGAGCCACTCACGACGAGTTGTCCGGTTCCGTTGATGTTGGCGACCCAGACCTCGTCGAGGGTCGCGAGCGCGTCGCGGGCACCCTCGTCACCGCCCATCAGGGCGACCATCGAACCGGGGTTGGTCGTGGCGGCACGCGCCATCGCCGCGCCGCGCACCGCGATGAGCCGAGCGCTGTCTTCGAGGGCCAGTAGGCCCGAGGCGACCAGGGCGCTGAACTCGCCCAGACTGTGACCGAGGAGGTAGCGCGGCCGCAGTCCGTGGTCGATCAGTTCGTGAAAGCCAACGAGCGACAGCGCGAAGGTCGCGATCTGGGCGCGATCGGTGCGCACGACGTCCTCGTCGTTCGCGTCCAACAGCAGGCTGGCGACGTCGATCGAACTCGCGTCGCTGACGCGGCGCACGATGTCCCAGTGCGCGGACTCGCGCCACGCGCGCCCGGCCCCACCGCTCAGTGAACCTTGGCCGGGGAAGAGGGCCACGCAGTCGTCGCGGTAGGAACCGTGGGGCGCACTCGACATCTTCTAAAGGTACCGCGTGCCCGGAGTGGGACTTGAACCCACACACCCTTTCGAGTAAAGGCTTTTGAGGCCTCCGCGTCTGCCGATTCCGCCATCCGGGCTGGCGCGACAACGGTAGCAGAACGGGTTTAGCGTGAGTGCGGTGAGGATGACCCTGTGGCGCGTTGAGGAGCAATTGCGCCAGCCAGTGACCGCCTCTCGCCAGCGTCACGTCGCGCGCACGCGCCTGCTGCTCGAACTCGAGCACGAGGGCGTGTCGGGTTACGGCGAGGTCGACCCGCAACCGTTCTCGCTGCACGGCGATCCGGGCGTGGCCGACGTGGTCCACGAACTCGACGGCGTGGTGCTCTTGCAGGTCCAGGGGGCCTTCGAGCGCGAGGGCACGGTGCCGTCGTGGACGCGCTTGGCGCGTTTCGCCGGGCCCCGCGACGCGAGCGCGCCCGCGGTCACGTTGGTCGAGATGGCGCTGTTGGACCGCGAGCTGCGACTGGCGAACCGAGGTCTCGGCGACCAGTGGCCCGCGCGCTTTGACACGCCGCGTCAGTTCACGACGTCGCTCTTGGACGAGACGTTGGGCGACGTGGACCCCGGCGACGCCGCGCGCGTGCGCGTGAAGACCGCCCCCGGGGTCCTCGGGGCGCGCGAACGCGACTTCCTCGCGTCACTGGGTCGCCCGGTCCTGCTCGACTTCAACTGCTCGGCTGGTTCGGACGACGACGTGCTCGACCAACTCGCCAGCATCGCTCGCGACGTGCCGGTCGTGGGCGTGGAGCAGCCCTTCGCCCCGGGCAACGTGGTCGAGCACGCGCGTCTCGCCGCACAACTCGAGGTCCCGATCAGCCTGGACGAAGGGGTGCGGAACCAGCGCGACCTCGAGCAGATCGTCCGCTACGGTGCGGCGCAACTCGTCTGTGTCAAACCCGCGCGCGTCGGCGGCTACGCCACCGCGCGCACGATGCTCGAACGAGCCAAGGAACTCGGCCTGCGACCCTATGTGGGCGGCTTCTTCGAATCAGAACTCGCGCGCGGCGTCAACCGGACCCTCGCTCGCCACACGACGAACGAACCGAGCGACATCGGCGACGTCGCCCTGGACCCGGTGAACGCGCGGCACGGCTTTTCCACGTCGCCAACGGGATTCGGAATGGTCCCCACCAAGCAATTGCTGGAGCAGGGAGTCTGCGTTACGTCGCTCGGCTGAGGGTGGTTTTACACTCGGGGGGATGACCCCAAAGGTGACGCGTCGACTCGAGGACCTCCAGCGGCGCCTGATGGCGGCCCGCGAGAGTCTCAGCGTGCTCGAAGAACAGGTCCAGGTCTGGAACGACGCCCTGGACGACGCGAGAATACGCTCATTGGTCTCCGAGACCCCGCTCCAGCAGCAAGAATATAACGAGTTGTCGCGTCACGTCTCGGCGGCGAACGCCGAGATGAAACGGCGCTCGCAAGAAGTGCGAGCATTGATGAGCGAACGCGACGAACTCTTGCGCGAGTGGAAACCGAAGGATGAAGATGGATAAGCGAGTAGTGATAGCCGACGACGAATCGATCATTCGTCTGGACCTCAAGGAGATCCTCGAGGGCGACGGCTACTTGGTGGTGGGCGAGGCGGCGCGCGGCGACGACGCGTTGGCGATGATCCGTGAACTCGAACCCGACCTGGCGCTGCTCGACATCAAGATGCCGGGCTTGGACGGCATCGAGGTGGCCCGACAGGTGAAGGGCGGTTCGACGGTGGTGGTGTTGCTCACTGCGTTCAGTCAGCGGGCCCTGATCGAGAGCGCCCGCGAGGCGGGCGTCGTGGCCTACCTCGTCAAGCCGTTTCGTTCCAGCGAGATCCTGCCCAAGCTCGCCGCCATCGTCAATCCGTTGTCGATCGAGCCGATCGAAGCACCCGAGGTTGGTCACGTCGACGACAAGATCGAGACCCGCGAGATCGTGCAACGCGCCAAGGAGTACCTGATGGAGCAGCGCGGACTCGACGAGCCCGCGGCCTTCGAGGTGATCCAGCAGTCGGCGATGCGCGGTCGCACGCGCATGCGTGACATCGCCCAGCAGATCCTGAAGGGCGAGTTCGTTGGCTGAGCCGTCACCCGACCAACGGCCCCTACTGCTCTTGGACGGGATGTCGCTGGCCTTTCGCG
Source organism: uncultured Acidimicrobiaceae bacterium (assembly GCA_963849155.1). Classification (GTDB taxonomy): domain Bacteria; phylum Actinomycetota; class Acidimicrobiia; order Acidimicrobiales; family RAAP-2; genus RAAP-2. The sequence continues at coordinate 21,995 of CAWKGL010000003.1, read as the reverse complement.
CCTTCTTCGCTCTGTCGACGGACATCAAGACCTCCGAAGGTCTCGTCACCAACGCGCTGCACGGATTCGCCTCGATGCTGCACTCGTTGGTGCGAACCCAAGAGCCGCGAGCGCTCTGCGTGGCCTTCGACCTGACCGGCGGCACCTTTCGCGACGCGATGACCGAGGACTACAAGGGAGGCCGTGCCGAGACGCCCCTGGAGATCGAGCACCAGTTCGACCTGATCCGCTCGCTCTGTGAGGTCTTGCACATCCCGGTGCTCGGGGTGCCCCAGTTCGAGGCCGACGACGTGTTGGCGACCCTGGCGAGTTGGGGGCGCGACGCGAAGATTCCCGTCGTCGTGGTCTCGGGTGATCGCGACACCTTCCAACTCGTGGAGGACCCCTACATCAAGGTCCTCTACAACCGGCGCGGCGTCTCGGACTACTCGCTCTATGACGAAGCCGGAATTTTCGAGCGCTGCGGCATCGAGCCCCAGCGCTACCAACTGCTCGCCGCGCTGCGTGGGGACACCTCGGACAATCTGCCCGGCGTGCCCGGGGTCGGCGAGAAGACCGCGGCGAAACTGTTCGCCCAGTACCGCGACTTCGACGACCTCTACCAGCACCTCGACGACCTGACGCCCAAGCTTCGCGAGAACCTCGCGACCTACGAGGACCGCGCCCGCAACAACGCCACGGTGATGACCCTGATCCGCGACGTGCCGCTCGACGTCACCCTGGGCGACCTGACCCTGGGCGGCTGGAAGCGAGAGGAAGTGGCGGCCTTCTTCGACCGATTCGAGATGAACGCCATGCGCACGCGCTTCGAGAAACTCATGCGCGAGGGTTTACTGGGCGATCCCGACCCCGCCGGTGGCGCGCGAAGCGCGCCCGCGACGTCGAAGAAGACTGCGCCGAGCAAGAAAGTCGCGACGCTCGCCGAGCTCGTCAAGCCCGATGGTACCTACGTCGTGGCCTACGCGCGCGCTCGAGTCGCGGTGCTGGAGGCCTCGAGCGGTCTGGTCGCGATCGCGGACGACGCCGAGTTCTTCGACGCCGCACGCACGTGTTCGTTGCGTGGACACGACCTCAAAGAGCTCTACCGTCACGCGAGCGAGGCGGGGGTGAACCTTCGCGAACCCACGGACGACACCTCGATCATGGCCTTCCTGGTGGACGCGACCAGCGGTCAGTATGAACTGGCCGACGTCGCCCAACGCTTCCTCGGCGAGCGCATCGCCGAGCAGGCCCGCTCGCTCTTTGACGAGAGCACCGACGACGACACGTTGGTGGGTAACGCCGAGGTCACCGCACGTCTCGTCGAGGTGTTGCGCGCCGAGATCACCAAATGGGAACTGGGTTTCGTCTACGAACAGGTCGAGTTGCCGTTGGTGGCGGTGCTCGGTCGCATGGAGGCGCGAGGCATCTGCGTGGACGTGGCGATGCTTCGCACCATCAACGACGAGTTCGCCAAGGAGGCGAGTTCGCTGGACGCGAAGATCCAAAAGATGGCCGGTCACGAGTTCAAGGTGAATTCGCCCCAGCAACTCCAGACTGTGCTCTTTGACGAACTGGGACTCACGGCGGTGAAGAAGATCAAGTCGGGTTACTCGACCGACGCCGCGAGTCTCGAGGCGATCGCCGAGGAGCACAAGATCGTGCCGCTGATCCTGCGTTACCGCGAAGTGGAGAAATTGCGCAGCACCTACGGCGCGCCGCTGATCGACGCGGTCGGCGCCGACGGCAAGATCCACGCGGAGTTCCGCCAGACCGTCGCGCGCACCGGGCGCCTGTCGTCGGAGAACCCGAACCTGCACAACATTCCCGTGCGCTCCCAGGAAGGTCGTCGGCTCCGCTACGCCTTCGTGCCGAGTCGGGGCTGGCTGCTGTGCGTGGCGGACTACAACCAGATCGAACTGCGCATCCTCGCGCACCTCAGCCAAGACAGTGGGCTGCTCGCCGCCTTCGCCTCGAACGAGGACGTACACCGCACCATCGCTGCCTCGGTCTTCGGTCTCGCGCCCCGTGACGTCAGCCACGAACAGCGTGAGCAGGCCAAGGCCGTCTCCTACGGTCTCGCCTACGGCATGGAGGCCTACGGACTCAGTCAGCGTCTGGGCGTGAGCGTCTCGTCGGCCAAGGAGATCATGGACAAGTACTTCTCGGGTTTTCCGTCGCTGCGCGCCTACATGGACGCGACGATCAAGGACATCCGCAACAAGGGTTATTCACGCACCGAGTTCGGCCGCATCCGTCCGTTCCCCGACCTCGCCACGGCCGTGGGCCCCCAGCGCCAGGCGGCCGAGCGCCAGGCCATGAACGCGGGCATCCAGGGGCTCGCCGCCGACGTCTTCAAGTCCGCGCTCGTGCGACTCGACCGCGAGTTGAGCGCCGCCGCGCTCGAGGCGCGCCTCATCCTCCAGGTGCACGACGAGGTCCTGGTCGAAGCGCCCCCGGGCGAGCAGGAACGCGTGGAGGCCATTGTGCGTGACGCGCTGACCAACGCGGCTCGGTTGTCGGTGCCCCTCGAGGTGTCGCTCTCGTGGGGCGAGAACTGGGCGGCGGCGAAGGGTTAGGGCCCAAAAACCCGGGTGATAAGGTTGAAGCCTGGGTTTACACCGGCGACCCAGGCCCCTTATCGTCTAGAGGACCCCGGTGTGGTCGCAGGAAAGAAGTACGCATGTCGGACGGCACGAGCCTCCTCTCCTCCCAGCAAATGGGAACCTTCGACGCCGACGGGAACTACGTCCCTCGCGTCATCACCGAAGACAACATGGTCGGCACCGACCTCGCCACCTTGGTGGGCGACAGCGTGCTCGAGTTCGAGGACGGTGACCTGGTCACCGGCACGGTCGTCAAGATCGATCACGACGAAGTCCTGCTCGACATCGGTTTCAAGTCCGAGGGCGTCATCCCCTCGCGCGAACTCTCCATCCGCAACGACGTCGATCCCTCCGAGATCGTCTCACTGGGCGAGCGCGTCGAGTGCCTCGTCCTGCAAAAAGAGGACAAGGAAGGACGACTGGTCCTTTCCAAGAAGCGCGCCCAGTACGAAAAGGCCTGGAGCAACATCGAAGAGTTGAAGAACCGCGACGAGGTCGTCAAGGGCGTCGTCATCGAGGTCGTCAAGGGCGGGCTCATCGTCGACATCGGGCTACGCGGCTTCCTGCCCGCGTCACTCGTGGAACTGCGACGCGTGCGCGAACTCCAGCCCTACATCGGCAAGACCGTCGAGGCCAAGATCATCGAGCTCGACCGCAATCGCAACAACGTCGTGTTGTCGCGCCGCGCGTGGCTCGAAGAGACCCAGAAGGAGCAGCGAGGCGACTTCCTCAACAACCTCAAGCCGGGCGAACGGCGTCACGGCGTCATCTCCTCGGTCGTCAACTTCGGCGCGTTCGTCGACCTGGGCGGCATGGACGGCCTGATCCACGTCTCGGAACTCAGTTGGAAGCACATCGACCACCCGAGCCAGGTCGTGGCGGTGGGTGACGAGGTGGACGTGGAGGTGTTGGATGTCGACTTCTCCAAGGAGCGCATCTCACTGTCGCTGAAGGCGACCCAGTCCGACCCCTGGCAGGTCTTCGCCGACGGCCACGCGGTCGACCAGCTCGTCTACGGGCGGGTCACCAAGCTCGTGCCCTTCGGCGCGTTCGTCCAGGTGGGCGAGGGCATCGAAGGTCTCGTGCACATCTCGGAGATGGCCGCGCACCACGTCGAGTCGCCCGATCAGGTCGTCAGTGCCGGTGAGGAACTGTGGGTGAAGATCATCGAGCTCGACACCGCGCGCCGTCGGATCAGTCTGTCGATCAAGCAGGCCGCCGAGGGTGGCGAGGTCAGCGAAGAGTACCGCGAGGCCTTCGGCAGCCACGCCTACGACACCGAGGGCAACTACATCGGCGCCATCGAATACGGCGAGTTCACCCCCGAGACCGAGGCGCAAGCCGCCTGGGCCGAGTACGCCACCGGCACGCCCGCCAAGCCGTCCGACGAGCTCGGCGAGACCACGCCCGCCAACGACGCCGGCGAGCCAGCGGCGAGCGACGGGACCGACGACGAGACGCTCAGCGACTAGTCGGTCACGACCCCGCGTGGCCTACGCGTGCGCGGGGTCTTGATCGTCAGCGGGTAGTGACAGGCAACCAGGTGGCCCGGGGCGATCTCGGTGAGCGGGGGTTCGACGTCCGCGCACTGCTGGGTCGCGTTCGGACAGCGGGTGCGGAAGCGACAGCCGCTGGGCGGGTTCATGGGACTCGGTGGTTCGCCGGCGAGCACGTCGCCGTGCACCGGTGAGTCGGGGTCGGCTTCGAGCGCGGCACCCAACAAGAACTTCGTGTAGGGGTGGGCCGGGGCGACGTAGAGGGTGTTGGACGGACCGATCTCGCAGATCTTGCCGAGGTACATCACCGCCACGCGGTCGCTGACGTTCTTCACGACCGCGAGGTCGTGGGCGATGAACAGCAGCGTGAGACCGTATTCCTTCTTCAAGTCCTCGAGGAGGTTGAGGATCTGGGCCTGGACCGAGACGTCCAGGGCTGAGACCATCTCGTCACAGATCAACAGTTTTGGTCGCATCGCCAGGGAGCGCGCGATCGAGATGCGCTGGCACTGGCCACCCGAGAACTGACGCGCGTAACGATTCCCGTAGACCTTGGGGTCAATACCGACCTTGACGAGCAGGTCGCTCACGAGCGCGTCGCGCTCGGCACCCGAGGCGCTCTGCCAGCAGTCGAGGGGTTCGGCGACGATGTCCTTGATTCGACGACGGGGGTTCAAGGAACTGATGGGGTCCTGGAAGATCATCTGCATGCGCGTACGGATGTTGCGCAGGGCCTTGCCCTTCTGGGCAACCAGGTCGACGCCCTCAAGTTCGATGGTGCCGCTCGATGGCTCGACGATGCGCATCAGCGCCTTGCCCGTGGTTGACTTGCCGCAGCCGGACTCGCCGACGAGTCCGAGCGTCTCGCCTTCGAAGATGTCGAAGCTCACGCCCGCGACCGCCTGGACCACGTGGTGGCCCATGCCAAAGGACACCGTCAGGTCGCGGATCTTGAGGAGTGGCTCGGGGCTGGTCATGTCGTCTTCACCGATCGTTTGCGGGGCTTGGGCAGCGGGTTCCAACACGCGAAGGCGTGTCCGGGTTCGTCAGCCGCTTGCAGCTCGGGTCGTTGCTGGTGGCACTGGTCGGTCGCGAACGAACAGCGCGGCGCGAAACTGCAACCGTCGGTCAGTTTCAGCAGGTTCGGCGGACGCCCGGGGATGGTCACCAGACGGGTGTGGGGGTCGTTGGTGACCTTGGGCGAGCTCTCCAGCAACGCCCGCGTGTAGGGCATGCGGTGCGCGGAGAAGACCTCGCGAGTCGTACCGATCTCGACGATGCGCCCCGCGTACATCACGATGATCCGCGAGGTTCTCGTCGCGACGACGCCGAGGTCGTGGGTCACCAGGATCACCGACATGTGCAGGCGTTCCTTCAGCTCGTCGAGCAGGTTCAAGATCTGGGCTTGGATGGTCACGTCCAGACCCGTCGTGGGCTCGTCGGCGAGCAGCAGCTTGGGTGAACAGGCGAGGGCGATGGCGATGACGACCCGCTGGCGCATACCACCCGAAAGCTGGCCGGGGTAGGCGCTGTAGCGGTGCGCGGGCGAGGGTATGCCCACCAACTCGAGCAGTTCGATCGCGCGGGCCTTGGCGTCGGCTCGCGACAGCCCGAGTCGAACGCGCAGGGCCTCGTCGATCTGCTTGCCCACGCGCATCACCGGGTTCAACGACGTCATCGGGTCCTGGAAGATCATGGCGACCTCGGTACCCCAGAGGGCCCGCTTGTCCTCCTCGCTGGCGCCGACCATCTCGTGGCCGTCGAGCAGGACCGAACCGGTGACCGTGACGTTGGTGCGCTGCTGGAGGCCCATGATCGTTCGCGTCAGCACGGTCTTGCCCGAGCCGGACTCACCGACGACGCCAATGGTCTCGTTGCGATTGAGGTCGAACGAGACGCCGCCGACCGCGGGGAGGGGTCCTCCCGCGGTGTGAAACGTCGTCGCCAGATTGTCGACGACGAGGAGCTTCTGATCGCCCGTACTCATAGCTTGACCTCGGTCACGTCGAAGTGGTGTCGGAGGCGGTCACCGATGAAGTTGAGGCACAGCAAGAAGAGGCACATGGCGAGCGATGGGAAGATGGCGAGCCAGGGGTTCTGTTGCAAGATGGTTCGTGATTCGTTGATCATGTTGCCCCACGAGGGCGTCGGTGGCAGGACCGACAGACCGAGGAACGCGAGCGACCCCTCCAGGGCGACGACGGTCGCCACACCGATGAGCAAGAAGGAGATTCCGATGGGCGCGATGTTGGGCAACAACTCGCGAAGCAGGATGCGCCGGTCGGTCGCCCCCTGGACCTTGGCGGCGATGATGTAGTCCTTGGTCGCGACGTTCAAGGTCGCGGTGCGGATCACGCGATAGACCAGGGGGATCGAGGCCACGCCGATGACGATGATGATCTTCAGAAGTGATCGCGGCGTCCAGAACGACAGAATGGCGATGGTGGCGATGATCGCGGGAAAGGCGAGGAACACGTACATGACGTTGGTCAGGATCGCGTCAAAGCGACCTCGGCGGTAGGCCGCGAGCATGCCGAGCGGTGCCCCGACGCCGAAACCGATCAGCATGGCGCCCGCTCCCGCGGCGAGGGAGATACGTGACCCGAACACGACGCGAGAGAAGATGTCGCGTCCGAGGTCGTCGGTGCCAAAGATATGGTGCAGCGACGGCCCGAGGTTCAGCGCGTTGTAATCCTGGAACTGCGGATTTTGCAAGGGCAAAATGTTCGCGAAGATCGCGCCGAAGATGTTGAGCCCGATCCAACCGACGCAGAGCCAGAAGAGGAGCCCCAGCGGCTCTCGCTTCTCGGGCTTCTCGACGAGCGAAAGTTCTTCTTCTACGAGCAATTGACTGAAGCTACTCACGGCTGATCCTCGGATCCACGATGTTGATGATGAAGTCGAAGATGAAGTTGATCAGCACGACGCCTACGGAGACCACGAGGACGATGCCCTGGACGAGTAGGTAATCGCTCTCGTTGATCGCTTGGATGAGGGTGTAGCCGAGTCCGGGGATGTCGAGCAGGTACTGGACGATGAACCCGCCCGCCAAGAGTCCGCCGATGTTCACGCCCGCGGTGCCGAGCAGCGCCACCGACGAAGGCCGAAAGGCGTGGCGCCACATGATCCGTCGCTGGCTGATGCCCTTGGACCGGGCCATCGTGATGAACTCCTCCTGGAGCGTCGCGATGAGGTCGCTGCGAAGTACTCGGAAATACACCACGAAACTCCCGATCGCCAGCGCCAGCGTGGGCAGGCCCATGCTCTCGAGATTGACGATCCAGTCTTGGGTGAAGGGAACGAACGACGAGGGTCCGGTATGGGGGATACCCAATTTGACCGAGAGCAGCAGGACGAGGATGACGATCACGATGAACGAGGGGACCGACAACAAGGTGAAGCTGCCCGCGCTGAAGATCCGGTCGAGCCAGCCGTCTGGTTTGCGGGCCGCGCGCATGGCGAGCGGGATCGCGAAGGCGAAGGACACCACCTGGGACAGGAAGATCATCTCGAGGTCGATGGGCAGGGCGGCTCGGATGGTACCCGCCACGGAGGTCTGTGAGATGAACGAGGTGCCGAGATTGCCGCGAACGACGTTGCCAATCCACGTGAAGTATTGCTCGTAGATCGGTCGATTGAGCCCCAGCAACTTGAAGAGCTTGGCTTGATTCGAGGGACTGGCTCCGGGACCCTCGATGACCGTGGTGATATTGCCCGGCAGAAGATGGATCAAGTAGAAGCTGCCGACCGAAATGATGAAGACGATGCCAATGAGCATCACCAGTCGTCGCAGTACGTACCTGAGCACTTCTTCCCCCTCTAGGACTTCTAAGGACAATAGCCAAAGCCGCGTACCCCCTAGTAACACGTCGGCGCCTCGAAAGGCGCTGTCACACGTGGTGGCTAGCGTGCAAGCGTGAAGAGAATTGTCATTGCGGGAGGTATCGGAGCCGGCAAGTCCACCGCCACCGACTATTTGGCCACTCGAGGCTTCGCGGTGATCGACGCCGACGACGTCGCGCGCACCGTTACCGAACCGGGCGAGCCGGCCTGGCACGCGTTGCGCGACGCCTTCGGCGACGCCGTCCTTGCGCCCGATCGGACCATCGATCGAGCGTTCGTCGCCGACGTCGTCTTTCACGACGCCAGCGCCCTCAAACGGCTCAACATGATCACTCACGGGGCGATTGGCGCGGAGATCCTTCGACGGACGGGACACGTCAGCTCGAAGGCGGTCTTCATCGCCCTGCCGCTCTTTCGAGTCGAACACCGGGCCGCTTTCTCGCCCGATGAAGTGTGGGCGATTCTCGTCTCGCCCGAGGTGGCGGTCTCGCGCCTGGTCGAGCACCGCCAGTTCAGAGAAGAGGACGCTCGAGCTCGGCTCGCGAATCAGATCAGCAACGAAGAACGTGCGTCCATCGTTGATCAGGTGCTCTGGAACGACGGCTCCGTCGACGAGCTCTACGCCCAACTCGACACCCAGTTACGTCGTTGCGGGTTGGTTCATGGATAGTTTTCTCGTCGAGTCACCGTTTGCACCGTCGGGCGACCAGCCCACGGCCATCGCCACGCTGGCCCAGGGCGTACGCGACGGTCTGCGGTTCCAGACCCTCGAAGGCATCACCGGCAGCGGCAAGACCGCCACCATCGCGTGGTTGGTCGAGAGCGTGCAGCGTCCCACGCTCATTCTCGAACCGAACAAGTCGCTCGCGGCCCAGCTCGCCTCGGAGCTGAAGGAGATGTTGCCTAACAACAGGGTCGAGTTCTTCGTCTCCTACTACGACTACTACCAACCCGAGGCCTACATCCCCCGGACCGACACCTTCATCGAGAAGGACAGTTCGATCAACGAGGAGATCGATCGACTCCGCCACGCCGCGACGTCCTCGTTGTTGACCCACCGCGACACCATCGTCGTCGCGTCGGTGAGTTGCATATACGGTCTGGGCTCGCCGATCGAGTACCGCGAACGAATGTTGGCGCTCGAGGTGGGAGCATCCTTCGATCAACGAGCCCTGCTCCGTCGCCTCGTCGAGATGCAGTACACCAGGAATGAACTCGTCCTTGACCGTGGATCATTCCGGATGAAGGGCGACACGCTCGAGGTCCAGCCGGCGTACTCGAACGAGGCCGTGCGGATCTCGTTCTTCGGCGAGGAGATCGAGGAGATCTCGTTCTTCAACCCGGTGACCCAGGAGAGTCGGGGCAAGGTCAACGAATTCACCTTGTTCGCGGCGTCGCATTACGCCACGAGTGCCGCGACACTGAACCGAGCGTGCCGTTCGATCGAAGAGGAACTGCAGGTCCAGCTGGCGAAGTTTCACGCCGAGGGCAGGCTCCTCGAGGCGCAGCGACTTCGCTCGCGCACCGAGCACGACCTCGAGATGCTCGAGCAGACCGGGGTCTGCGCGGGGATCGAGAATTACTCGGCGCACTTGGACGGGCGACGTCCCGGCGAGCGGCCCTTTACGTTGCTCGACTATTTTCCCGAGGATTTCCTCGTGGTGATCGACGAATCCCACGTCGCGGTGCCTCAGGTACGAGGTCAGTACGCCGGGGACCGGTCACGCAAGGAGACGCTGGTCGAGCACGGATTCCGCCTGCCCAGCGCCATGGACAACCGGCCCCTCAATTTCGACGAGTTCATGGAACTCGTGCCGCAGATGATCTTCGTCTCGGCGACACCGGGGCCCTACGAGATCGAGCACAGTGACCAGATCGCCGAGCAGGTCATTCGGCCCACTGGTCTGCTCGATCCGGTGGTGAGCGTCGTGCCGACGCGCAACCAGATCGATGACCTGCGGGTTCGCCTGGACGCAGTTATCGAGCGAGGCGAACGCGTGCTCGTGACGACCCTGACCAAGCGAATGGCCGAAGACCTGACGAACTTCTTGGCGAAGGCCGGCTACCGGGTGCAGTACTTGCACAGCGACATCGACACGATCCAGCGCATCGAGATCCTCCGGTCACTTCGCCTGGGCGAATTCGACATCTTGGTCGGCATCAACCTCTTGCGCGAGGGACTGGACTTGCCCGAAGTGTCGTTGGTGGCGATCCTGGACGCGGACAAGGAGGGTTTCCTGCGCTCGCGCAGTGCGCTCATCCAGACGATCGGTCGTGCCGCACGAAACTCGAACGGCGAAGCCGTGCTCTACGCCGACCGGGTGACTGACTCGATGCGCGAGGCGATCTCGGTCACGGAACGGCGCCGGCTCCTCCAGATCGCCTACAACGAGGAACACGGCATCAAGCCCCAGACGATCATGAAGAACGTGGCGGACATCCTTGGACGTCTTCGTTCCGAATCCGCGCCCGAACCCACCAATCGGTCTCACGGCATCACGTCGCTCGAGAGTACGTTGCCCGACGACCTCAACCTGGAGATCGCGCGCGTGGAGGAGGCGATGTTGGCCGCCGCCGGCGAACTTCGTTTCGAAGAGGCCGCGGCGCTGCGCGACTATCTGCACTCGCTGCAGCGTCAAGGACTTGATTCGACACTCGACAGTCTGAGCGACGTGTCGTGACCGGTAGATTGCCGCTATGACGTCGACCATTCGCGTGCAGGGTGCGCGCGTGCACAACCTGAAGAACCTGTCGGTCGAGATCCCCCGCGACCAATTAGTGGTCTTTACCGGCTTGTCGGGTTCGGGCAAGTCGTCGCTCGCCTTTGACACGATCTACGCTGAGGGGCAGCGACGCTACGTCGAGAGTCTGTCGGCCTACGCGCGACAGTTCCTGGGCCAGATGGACAAGCCCGACGTCGAGTTCATCGAGGGCCTTTCGCCCGCGATCTCGATCGACCAGAAGACGGCGTCGAGGAACCCGAGGTCCACGGTCGGCACGATTACCGAGATTCATGACTACTTGCGCCTGCTCTTCGCGCGCGTGGGCGTGCAGCACTGCCATCTCTGTGGGCGCGTCGTCACTCGTCAGACCCCTCAACAGATCGTCGATCTGGTGCTCGCGAGGCCCGAGGGGACCAAGTTCATGGTCCTCGCCACCGTGGTCGAGGGACGCAAAGGTGAGTACAGCACGCTGCTGAATGAACTCGCCGCTCAGGGTTTCAGCCGCGTTCGTGTCGATGGCACCGTGGTGGAACTCAGTGAGCGCGAGACGCTCGACCTCGCGCGCTACGAACAACACACCATTGACGTGGTGCTCGACCGACTCACCGTCAAGGCCTCGAGTCGCCAACGGCTCACCGAGTCCGTCGAGACGGCGCTCAAATTGACCAAGGGCGTCGTCTCTTTCTTGTTCATCGACACCGACGAGATCGAGCAGTTCTCCGAGAAGATGGCCTGTAGTCACGATGCCATCAGCTTCACGGAACTCGCGCCGCGCGACTTCTCGTTCAACTCGCCCTACGGGGCCTGTCCGGTGTGCACGGGTCTGGGAACTCGCTTCGAGGTCGACCCCGAGCTGGTGGTGCCCGATCCGACGCTGTCGTTGGCCGACGGCGCGCTCGCGCCGTGGTCGGGCGCGCGTTTCAAGTACTTCGAGCGGCTCATCGGTGGCATCGCCGACATGGGCGGCTTCAGCGTCACGACCCCGTGGAACAAGCTACGGGCGAAGGACCGCAAACTGATCCTCTACGGCGTGGAGAAGAAGACGGTACCCGTCAAGTACCGCAATCGCTACGGCAAGGTTCGTACCTACGACACGACCTATCGCGGAATCGTTGAGTGGCTCGAGCGCAAGCGGTCCGAAGCCGACGGGGACTGGTCGCGCGAACAGGCCGAACAGTTCATGCGCGAGGTCGAGTGCACCGCCTGCGAGGGCAAGCGCCTGAAGCCCGAAGTCCTGGCGGTGCGGGTCCACGGACACAACATCGCCGACGTCAACGCCATGACCATCGACGAAGCGATCGAGTTGTTCAAGAAACTGAAGTTGACCAAGCGAGAAGAAACGATCGCTCGTCAGGTCATCAAGGAGATACTGGCTCGTCTCACGTTCCTGATGGACGTCGGCCTCGACTACCTGACCCTCAGTCGCGCGTCGGCGACGCTCTCGGGTGGCGAGGCCCAGCGCATCCGACTCGCGAGTCAGATCGGCAGTTATCTGGTCGGCGTGCTCTACGTGCTCGACGAGCCGTCAATCGGACTGCACCAGCGCGACAACCGTCGACTGATCTCGACCCTCGAACGTTTGCGTGATCTGGGCAATTCGGTCATCGTGGTCGAGCACGACGAGGAAACCATCCGTCTGGCCGATTTCATCGTCGACATCGGACCCGGTGCGGGGGAGTTCGGTGGCGAGGTCGTGCACGCGGGGACCTACAAGGAACTCCTCGAGAACCCCCGCTCGATCACCGGGCAATACCTGTCGGGTGAGAAGTCGATCCTGACGCCCTCGACCCGTCGCGCGGGAGACGGCAAGAAGCTGACGGTCAAGGGCGCGCGGGCCAACAACCTCCAGAACATCAGCGTCGACATCCCACTGGGCACCTTCGTCGCGGTCACGGGCGTGTCGGGTTCGGGTAAGTCGACGCTCATCAATTCAATCCTGCTGAGCTCGCTCGAGCGCCAGGTCAACCGGGCCAAGACCCACGTCGCCGAGCACGACACGATCCTGGGTGTCGCGAATCTGGACAAGGTGGTCGCGGTCGATCAGCAACCGATCGGTCGCACGCCCCGTTCCAACCCGGCCACCTACACCGGGGTCTTCGACAAGATTCGCAAGCTCTTCGCCGACGTCCAGGAATCCAAGGTCCGCGGTTACCAGCAGGGACGCTTTTCGTTCAACGTGAAAGGCGGACGCTGTGAAGCGTGCGCCGGGGACGGCACGATCAAGATCGAGATGCATTTCCTGCCTGACGTGTACGTCAACTGCGAGACCTGTGACGGCGCTCGCTACAACCGTGAGACCCTGGAGATAAAATATCGCGGCAAGTCCATCAGTGACGTGCTCAACATGCCGATCAACGAGGCGCTGGAGTTCTTCGAGCGCCAGCCGGGCATCCTTCGCAACATCCAGAGCCTGATGGACGTGGGACTGGGCTACGTGCGCCTGGGCCAGCCCGCGCCCACGCTGTCGGGTGGCGAGGCCCAGCGCGTCAAACTGGCGACGGAACTGGCGCGTCGTCCGACCGGGCACACCTTCTACGTCCTGGACGAACCCACGACGGGTCTGCACTTCGAGGACGTGAACCGCTTGTTGCACGTACTGCACCGACTGGTCGACCAGGGCAACACGGTGCTCGTCATCGAACACAACCTCGACGTCGTCAAGACCGCGGACTGGGTGATCGACCTCGGGCCCGAGGGCGGGCGTCGCGGAGGCTTGGTGGTGGGCGAGGGGACGCCCGAACACATCGCTCAATTACCGAGCGCCACCGGAACGGTCCTGCGCGAGGTCTTGGCGGCCAGCAGGTCGTCGTAGTGTTCGACAAGCCTTCGGGCATCCCCCGCGAAAGTGGTTGCTACCTCTTTCGCAACGAACACGACACCGTGATCTACGTCGGCAAGGCGCTCTCACTCAACCAGCGTCTGGCCAGTTACTTCCAAAAGAGTGACGCCATGACGCTCAAGACCCAAGCCTTGATGGACGAAGCGACGTCGGTGGAGTGGATCGTGACGCCGTCCGAGCTGGACGCGTTGATCCTCGAGAACGAGTTGATCAAGGAGAACCAGCCGCGCTACAACATGCGACTGAAGGACGACAAGAGCTTTCCGTACGTCGCGATCGACACCCGGGTCGACTTCCCGGCGCCCTTCATCACCCGGGCCCAACACGTCAAGGGAGTTCGTTACTTCGGTCCCTTCGTCGACGTGCGCGCCCTGCGCACCACGATCGACGAGCTGCTCCAGGCGTTCCCCCTGCGTTCGTGCACCCGACACAAGTTCAACTACCAGGCACGGATCAATCGGCCGTGTCTGCTCTATGACATCGGCAAGTGCTCGGGTCCCTGCGTCAAGGCCATCGATCCCGAGGGATACCGCGAACTGGTGGCATCCTGGGCGAGGTTCTTCGAGGGTGACGTCCGACAACTGCGGTCGCTGCTTCGTGAACGAATGAACGACGCCGCGCAGTTGAAGCACTACGAGGCCGCCGCCAAGGCTCGCGACGCGCTCGAGGCCCTCGACCGGGCCGCGAGGGACCAAAGTGTGGTGCTCGACGATCATTCGGACCTCGACGTGATCGCGGTGGACACCGAAGGTGGACGCGCGGCGGTCGTTCGCTTTCGGGTCCGCCACGGGCGGATCATCGGACGAACGGTGCACCTGGTCGACCGGTCGATGGACGAGGACGACACCCAGATCATCGAGGTCGTGCTGCCCGAACTCTACGTTGACGCCTCGGACGTGCCGCCGGTGGTCGTGGTGGCGAGCGCGGCGTCGGCGAGCTCGCTCACGGGGGCCTATCTCAGCGGACTGCGCGGGCGTCCCGTCGAGGTCGTGGCGCCTCGGCGCGGGCGTCGACGTCGCGTGCTCGAATTGGCGACCAACGACGCACGATCGGTGATCGGTCGCGACTCACTTCGTCGACAGAGCGACCACAACGTGCGCAGTCGCGCGCTCCAAGAGCTCGGCGAGGCACTTGGCCTCGATCAACCACCCTTTCGCATCGAGTGCTTTGACATGAGCCATCTCCAGGGCACGAACTACGTGGGCTCGATGGTCGTCTTCGAGGACGCGATCGCGAAGAAGGCGGACTACCGACACTTCAACGTGAAAGAGATCATCGGCAACGACGACGTCGGGGCCATGCAAGAAGTGGTGCGTCGACGATTGTCCCACCTCGACGAGAACCAGTCCACGACGAAGTTCCGTCGGCCGGACCTGATCATCATCGACGGCGGACTGCCACAGTTGCACGCCGCGCAGAAGGCGGCGGATCAGGTCGGTGTCACTAGCCTGGAGTTAGCCGCGCTCGCCAAACGCGAAGAACTCCTGTTTCGCCCGGGCTCGTCGACGCCGATCGCGCTCGAACGCGGTTCGGAGAGTCTCTACCTCGTCCAGCGCATCCGTGATGAGGCCCACCGCTTCGCGATCACGTTTCATCGTTCCAAGCGTGCGAAGTCGATGGTGGCGTCGTCCCTCGAAGGAGTGGCGGGGCTCGGCCCGGCCCGCCGTGAACGACTGATGAACGAGTTCGGTTCGCTCGACGCGTTGCGTCAGGCCTCGATCGAGGAACTCGAAGGACTGGGCTGGTTACCCCAAGTCGTCGCGAAGAACATCTACGATCACTTACGGGCGCCGAGTGTCCCTCGGCCCACGAAGGGAAGTGCGCACGATGAGTGAAGTGGTGCTCGTGACCGGGATGTCGGGCGCGGGCCGCTCGACGGTCTCGGCGGCGCTCGAGGACCTCGGGTGGTTCGTCATCGACAACCTACCGATCGAACTCATCGTGCGGGTCGGCGAACTGGCCGCGGCCGGAACACTGGACTACGCCGGTGTCGCCTTCATCGTCGGGCGCTCGGGACGGGTGCAGCCCGACGCGCTGCTCGCGGTCGAGATGGAACTCCAGCAGATGCACGAGAACGCGAAGATCCTCTTTCTTGACGCCCCCGACGACGTCTTGATCCACCGTTTCGAGGGCAATCGCCGCCGTCACCCGTTCCCCGCACCGTCGCTTGCCGATTCCATCGCGGGTGAGCGGGCTCTGCTCCAGTCGATTCGCGACGCGGCGGACCTGGTGATCGATACGGGCTCGATCAACACCAACGAGTTGCGCTCGAGGATCGTCGAGATCTTCACCGACTCCAGCACGCCCGGCTCGTTGCGGGTGTCGCTCGTGTCCTTTGGCTACTCCAACGGCATTCCGCGCGACGTCGACATCGTCTTTGACTGTCGCTTCTTGCCGAACCCGCACTGGATCGAGCAGCTGCGCCCGTTGTCGGGACTCGATCAGCCGGTCGCGGACTACGTGCTCAGTCAAGAGCCGGCCCAGCACTTTCTCGCTGACGTGTGCGCCCTGCTCGAGTGGCAGATACCGGCGTTCGCCCAGGAGGGTAAGGCGTACCTGTCGATCGCGATCGGCTGCACCGGTGGACGCCACCGTTCGGTCGCCATCGCCGAGGAGATCCGGCGCCGACTGCAGATCCCGAACGCTGTCTTGCACCGCGATATTGCCCGATGAAAGTCGTGGCGATCGGTGGTGGTCACGGTACCGCCGTGTCCCTGCGAGCGTTGCGACAGATGACCCACGAGGTGACCGGCGTCGTCTCGGTCGCCGACGACGGGGGGTCCACGGGCCGACTGCGCGCCATGCTCAACGTGGCCGCGGTCGGGGACCTGCGGATCTGCCTGGGTGCGCTCGCGGATCCGGCCAATCCCTTGACCGAGTCGTTCGAGCACCGTTTTCGCGTCGGCGAGCTCGACGGTCACGCCGTGGGCAACCTGTTGCTCGTTGGCTTGATCGACGCGACGGGCAACCTCGAGGAGTCGGTGCGCGCCGTGGCCCAGGTGATGGGCGTGACCGGTACCATCGTGCCCGCGTCCTGTGAGGGCGTGGTGCTCACCGCGACCACCGAGCACGGGGCCACGCGGGGCCAGACCGAAGTGGCCCAGGCCAAGTTGATCAAGAACATCGGTATCGAACCCCACCACGCACCCGCACCCACGGCCGCGGTCGAAGCGATCGAGAACGCCGATCTGGTGGTCATTGGCCCGGGGTCGCTCTTCACGAGCGTGCTCGCCGCCTGCGTCGTGCCCGGCATCACCCAGGCCCTCGCCGGCACGGGGGCCACGAAGGTCTACGTCGCCAATCTGCACCCCGAAGTACCCGAGACCGAGGGGTTCACCCTGCAAGATCACGTGGACGCGCTGGTGCGCCACGCGGTCGTGCCCGACTTCGTGCTCGTCGACGCGCGAAGCGAGTTTGCCACGCAGGCGTGTTCGTTACCGGCCAGTTACGTGGACCTGGCCGGCGTCAATGGACTCGTCCACGATGTGCAAAAATTGAATCGAGCACTGAACGCTTTTTGCGTTTCGTGACATCAACTACCGAGGAGACGCCGTGGCAATACGTGTTGCAATTAATGGATTTGGCAGGATTGGGCGCGGCTTCGTGCGTGCGTCACTCGAGAACCCGAACATCGACGTGGTCGCCGTCAACGACCTCACGTCGCCGGCGATGCTCGCGCACCTGTTGCAGTACGACTCGACCCAGGGGATCTTGAACGTGCCGGTCAACGTCGTCGACGGCAACATCACCGTCGGCAAGGACACCATCAAGGTGTTCGCCGAACGCAGTCCGTCCGCACTGCCGTGGGGCGATCTCAAGATCGACGTCGTGATCGAGTCGACGGGTCTGTTCACGACGCGCGAGGCGGCCGCCCAGCATCTGGCCGCGGGCGCGAAGAAAGTCATCATCTCGGCGCCATCGGGCGACGCGGACGCGAACCTCGTGATGGGCGTGAACCAGGACTCGTACGACGCGTCGGTGCACCACGTGATCTCGAACGCCTCGTGCACGACCAACTGCTTCGTGCCGATGGTCAAGGTGCTCGATGACGCCTTCGGCATCGACGTGGGTCTCATGACGACGGTGCACGCCTATACCAACGACCAGAACTTGCTCGACCTTCAGCACAAGGACGCGCGCCGGGCGAGGGCGGCCGCCATCAACATCGTGCCGACCTCGACGGGCGCCGCACGCGCGACGAGCTTGGTACTCACCTCGATGAAGGGCAAACTGGACGGGACGTCGCTACGCGTGCCGATTCCGGTGGGCAGCATCACGGACTTCACCGCCATCGTTCGTTCGACCACGGTCGAAGAGATCAACGCGGCCTACAAGAAGGCCTCGGAATCGGGCCCGCTCAAGGGCATCCTCGCCTACACCGAAGACCCGATCGTCTCGTCGGACATCGTGGGTACGCCGTTCTCGTGCACGTTCGACTCGTTGATGACCATGGTCATCAAGGTCGACGACGCGCGCAGCCTGGTGAAGGTCTTTGGTTGGTACGACAACGAGTGGGGCTACTCCAACCGCTTGGTGGACTTGACCAATTACATCGGCAAGTAGGTGAGCGCCCTGCCGAGCTACGAGCGTTGGGGAGATCTCAGCGGCAAACGGATCCTGGTGCGCGTCGACTTCAACACGCCCGTCGCCGACGTGGACGGTGAACTGCGGGTCACCGACGACTTTCGGATCCGTTCGACGATCCCGCTCTTCGAGGATCTCCTCGCGCGCGGCGCGACCGTGGTGGCGTGCACGCACTTCGGGCGTCCCAAGGGTCAGGTGGTCGCGAAGTACAGCGTCGCACCCGTGAGGGCCAGATTGGCCGAGTTGTGCCCTTCGGTCCAGTTGATGGAGAACCTCCGTTTCAATCCCGGTGAGGAGAGCGATGATCCCGCGTTTGGCGCGTCGCTGGTCGAGGGCTTCGACTACTACATCAACGAGGCCTTCAGCGCCTCACACCGGGCGCACGCGTCGATCATGATCCCGCCGCAATTGGTGCCGAGCGCCGCGGGCCCGAACCTGCAGCGCGAGGTCTCGACGATCTTGTCGTTACTCACCTCGCCCGAGCGTCCGTTCGTGGCGATCGTCGGTGGCGCGAAGGTCGCCGACAAACTCGGCATCGTGCGCGTGCTCGCCGAGAAGGCCGACTCGGTGCTCGTGGGTGGCGGGATGGCCTACACCTTCGAGGTCGCCCAGGGACGGACGATCGGATCGTCGTTGTTCGATGGCTCGCACCTTGACGAGTGCGCGGCGCTGTTAGAGGAAGGCAACGTGCTCATCCCCGAGGACTCCCGCGGCCTTCGTGAGGGACAGCCCTTTGGCGACGGTGGCGACGACGAGGTGCTCGAGTTCGGCGCCAACGTCCCCGATGGCTGCGTGGGACTGGACATCGGTCCTCGCGCGGTCGCGACGTTCTGTGCGGCGATCGGCGCGGCCCGCACGATCCTGTGGAACGGTCCCATGGGGGTGTTCGAGGATCCGCGACTCAGCGCGGGCACCGAGGCGGTGGCGCGCGCGGTAGCGGGTTCGAGCGCGGTGTCGGTGATCGGTGGCGGTGATTCGGTCGCCGCGCTGCAGTCCTACGGGCTCGAGGACGACGTCAGCTTCGTCTCCACCGGCGGCGGCGCGTCGCTCGAACTGGTCGAACTCGGTGACCTGCCCGGTCTGCGAGCCCTACGCGAGAGTCCGTATAACTGATGAAGAAACCACTGGTCGTGGGGAACTGGAAGATGAACCTCGATTACGTCGAGGCCCTTCACCTCGGACAACAGATCGGCGTCATGCTGAAGAACAAGCCACTCGAGCACGTCGACGTCGTCCTCGCGCCGCCGTTCGTGGACCTGCGCAGCGTGACGTCGATCGTCGAATCCGAACGGATCCCCGTGGGCGTCGGTGCCCAGCACGTCAATCCCCATGACGCGGGTGCGCACACCGGCGAGGTCAGCGTCGCCATGTTGAAGCGGCTCAACGTGGGCTGGGTGATCGTCGGTCATTCGGAACGCCGAGCCAACTACGCGATGAGCGACGACGTCATCGTGACGACGCTGCGTCAGGTCGTGCGAAACGGCGTGCGCGCGCTGCTGTGCGTGGGCGAGTCGCTCGAGGTCCGCGACCAAGGCAGTGAGAACGAGTTCGTGAAGAACCAACTGGTCAGCGCGCTCAAGGGCCTCGACCAGAAGTACCACGAGCTCGTGAGCGTCGCCTACGAACCGATCTGGGCCATCGGCACGGGTCGCAACGCCAGCAGTGAGCAGGTGGCGGACATGACCACGCACATTCGCTCGGTTCTCGCGGGTCTGGCGATGCCGGGGGTTCACGTCCTCTACGGCGGGTCGGTGAATCCCGAGAACGCCGCGACCCTGATGGGTGAGGGACGGGTCGACGGATTCCTCGTCGGGGGAGCGAGCCTGAAGGCGGAGTCCTTCCTCGCAATCGTCCAGGCGTGTAACGACTGCTACGATGGCAAGCGCTAATCGGAGGTTGTGATGTTCACCTGGGCATTCGTCATTATTGAAGCACTGTCGGCCGTGGGCCTCATCTTCCTGGTCCTGCTGCACTCGGGTCGAGGCGGGGGGATCTCGGACCTCCTCGGAGGCAGCATGGGCGCGGTCGCCTCGGGTTCGACCGTGGTGGAGCGAAATCTCGACCGAATCACGATCGCCGTCGCCCTCATCTTCACCTTCGCGACGCTCACGCTCGACCTGCGTCTGCAGTAACGAACGTGATCCCTCGTGGATCGTTCCTCCGCTCCTTGGGCGCGGGAGTCGTGCTCGCGTCCTCGGTCTTCGGCGCCTTCGCGGCGAGTGCGGCGACGCCCTCGAGCGTCGTCAACACGCTCAACCTCTCACTCCCGGGACCCTTCAACGGCTGCACCATTCTCGATCCCGGCGCGACGCCCACGACGAACGCCATCTTGGACCTGTTGCGACCTTCGGCCTTTCTCACCACGCCCGCCGGGAACCTCGTGGGCGAAGGTGGCGCGATCACGTCGGCCGAATTGGTCTCGTTAAGTCCCGAGACCGTGGTCTACACGATCGCGCCCGACCAGCACTGGAGTGACGGCGCGACGTTCAGCGGCGCGGACCTCGTGGCGTGGTGGCAGCGGGCCCGCCAGTTGGCGAGTGTGCAGTCCGATGGCTACCGCGACATTCGTTCACTGGTCGAATCATCCGACGGGCTCACGGTCACCGCGACCTTCGCCACGCCGTTCGCCGAGTGGAACGAACTCTTTCGCGACGTCGAAGCCCCCGGCACACCGGCCGGTTGCACCTGGAGCGACTTCCTCGCGCGACCGTCACTCGGCCCCTACGAAGTCGTCAGTGCGTCAGCGAATCGTCTCCTGCTCGTGGCCAACGCCAAGTGGCCGCTCGATCCCAATCGGTTCGCGCGCGTGGTGATCACGGACTCCTCGACGATCCCCTCTAGCCCCAACGCGTACTTCGCGAGTTACTCGCTCAACGTCACGAGCGCCACCGTGGAGGCGGCGAGTGCGCATCCTTCGATTTCGAGCCATATCTGGACCTCGAGCGACAACGCGGAGATCACCTTCGCACCGCAGCGACCCTTGACCCGCTCGCTGTCGATCCGTGAGGCCCTGAGTCTGATACTGATCCGCCAGAGAATCATCAATGACATCTACGGTTCGGTGACGTTCTCGCCGTCAGTCGCCCAATCCGCGCTCTACAGTCAGGGCCAGTCGGCCTATCCCGGGGGTAACGGCAGTGGGCCCTCGGCGCAGTCCACGACCACGACGATCACCTCGACGTCGTCGAGCGGCTCGTTGGCCGACTGCACGGTCTGCGCGCTGGACCTGCTCAAGAAAGCGGGCTACGTGCGTACGCCGACGGGTTGGCACGACGCGACAGGTGCGTTACTGACGGTGCGCGCGACGCTGGGACCGACGCCACTCGATCGACAGGTGGCCGATCAAGTCGAATCACAGTGGCGAGCCGACGGCATCGCGGTCACCTCGGAGGTCGCGAGTTCGGATCAACTGGCCGCGTACGCGGCGGCGTCGAACCAGAGCGACGTCGCAATCTTCACGAGACCGACCACGACCACGGCGTCCTATACGGCGCGGTCGTTCGCGGGCCCGGCCTATCTTGATTCGTATCCGAGTGGCGTTCGCACGAGCGCCCTGAACGCCCTTTACGCCAAGGGCATCTCGATCTTCAATCCCGTGACCGCCCAGAGCACGTGGCTCGATCTCGATCAAGCGGTGATGAGCGACTTCTGGGTTCGGCCCCTCTTTACGGCACCTTCGTTGGTCGAATGGTCGAACACGATTGGTTTGGTCTACGGAAGCATCTCTGTTCCAGGACTCGCGGATCAGGTCACTGGCTGGGGGATTGTGCAGCCGACCTCGCGGGGCTAGACGGTCGGATGTCGGCGGGGTGAACGGCTAAAGTAGAACTTCGCGTCGGAGTGGCGGAATAGGCAGACGCGCCAGCTTGAGGGGCTGGTGCCCTTAGGGGCGTGCGGGTTCAAGTCCCGCCTCCGACACCAACAT